>NZ_JBFAHO010000058.1:0-39743 GCF_040654215.1 Nonomuraea sp. NPDC050733
TGGATTCCCCGAATCCGGACGCGAACAGGTCGCCGGCGACCTTCCCGATCCGGTCCGCCTCCTTGGCCGTGAGGCCAAGCTGGGCCGTCAGGAGTCCCTTGCTGGCGTCCTTGGACAGGGCTTGGTTCAGGCCGCCCAGGAGGGCCGCGCCTGCCCCGATGCCCACCGCCGTGGCCGCGCCCTGGAACTTCTGAAGCTTGCCCTCGAGCTTGTCCAGGCCGGAGCCGGCGGACTTGAACGCCTTGGACATCTTGTCCACGCCCAACAGGACGATGGCCAGGGTCTTAGCCACGGGGCTCCACTCCTTCCGGTCGGGGGAACGGGTCAGGCCGCGGGGGCTTGGCCGCGTTCTTGGGGCTGTTCGACATGGCGTACTCCCAGCGCCAGGTCCTCAGTTCGTCCACCACGGCGGCCTGGAGTTCGGTGTCCTGGGTCCATCGGGTGACCCCGGCCTGGTCCTCGAGCTGGGTCGTCACGGCCTCCGGCGGCAAGTTCTCCACCAGGACCGCCAGCCTCCGCCAGCTCATCCGCCCGGCCCAGAACTCCGGGAGCTGGTCCGCGTCGCGGGGATAGAACCTGGCCAGGTCCGCCTCCAGCTCCCGATGCCGGCGGATCAGGAAGGCGGCCAGGGTCAGGAGTTTCCCGTCCCACCGATGGCCTCCCCCAGCGCGGTCATGAACCGCTCCCACTCCTCCGCGTCCATCTCCCACTCCTCCATGGGCTCGAGCGCGCGGAGGCCGAACACGACCTCCAGCGCGCCGACGAAGTCCCCCGCGCCGGCGCGTCGCGCGAACTTGAACCGCTTGAACTTGCGGGGGATGGCCAGCTCCAGGACGTGGTCCTGGCCGTCGTCGTCGGTGTGGGTCCAGGTGAAGGCCCGGGACTTGCCCTTGGCCTCATCGTGGGCGGCCTGGGCCGCGGTGGTGTCAACGGTCATGAGCTTTCGATCTCCTTGATGAGCTGGTCCAAGACGCGCTCGCCTGCCGCCGGCGCGCTGGCCTCATGTGGACGAATGGCGGGGTAGAAGAACGGCATGGCCTGTTGCCTGACCCATTGATCCCGGCCCCACACCGGATGCCGCCAGGGCCCCTCCCCCTCGATGTAAGGCGGGAGGCCCTTGGTCCCCTCCGGCATGCCGCCGGGTCCGGTCACGACCATGACGCCGGCCGTGCGCCGGGAAAAGCTGACCTTGACGCGGGACGCGCGGGACAGGGTCCGGCGGAGCGACGGCCGGCCCCGGCGTGCGTTCTCCCCATCGGAGGGGAGCCCCAGGGCCGCGCGCTGGACGGACTTCCGCATGGGCTCCGCCTCCTTGCGCAGCTCCTTGCGGAGCCGGCGGAGGGTGTCCTTCCCCTCCGCCGTGGTCTTCAGGGTCTTGGCCAGCTCCGCCAAGGCCCTGGCCTGGTCCGCGTTCCCGGTCATGTCAGGTGGTGTTCCGGGTCCAGGGACCGGCCACGGGCCAGGAGATGGACCGCACGGCCAGGTCTCCCACGGTGCCGTCCAGCGGGTTGATCTGGTTGACCAGGACCGTTCCGGTGTACTCCGGGTTACTGGTCCCGATGGCCGCGGAGGTGGGCCGGAGCGTGACCGCCACGACCGTGCCGAACAAGCCCCACAGGACCTCATCCAGGCCGGCCGCACTGAAGTCGTTCAGGAACTCCACGTCAATGGACCCGTCCTTCAGGCCGGCGATCCTCGAGCGCCAGCCCGACGTGGCAAATGTTGTGGAGTCCAGCTCCTCCGCCTCGAACGGGAGCGTGACCTGTCGGGCCATGGCGCTCCAGTTCACGGCGTTGATCGTGACCCGCACATCAGTCAGCGCGAACGCCATGTCATGATCCAATCCCGATGGCCGCGGCCACCGTGAACGATCCGGTCACCGCGGTCACGCGGAGCCGGTAGTGGGTATCCGTGATGGGCCCGGGGACACGGACGGCCCAACGGCCCTCCGTCGTGGTGACCGGGCCGAACGTGATGCGGGTCGTCGCCCCCGCGAACGACCCGCCGGCTGCGCTCTCCACCACCGCGGTGATGGTCGTCCCGGGCGTGCCCACCACCTGGAACGAGCCGTAGAGGAACTGGCCGGCGGCCACGGCGGGGAGGACCAGGTCCGCGATGCCGGCCACGCCCGTGGCGTTCAGCACCACGTCCGGGGTGGCAAGGATCCGGCCGCGGATTGCGCCCTCCGTGTTCGTGCAGGACAGGCCCAGCGTGAACGGGGCCGGCTCCCCGACCTCTCCCATCTGCTCATAGGAGAAGACCCCGGCGCGGAGCATGTACGCCACGTCGCCGGGGTTGCCCGTGGGCGAGATGACCGCGACCCGGTCCGCCACGGCCAGGTTGGTCCAGGCGGCCAGGTCCGGCGCGGCTCCCCAGAACCCGGAGACCTGGGCCGCCGCGGTCTTCAGACCGGCGACCCGGGAACGGAACTTGGTCGCGCGAGCGCTTCCGAACGTGGTCGCGTCGTGGTCGTCCGCCTCCACGGTCAGGCTGACCTGGTTCGCGTCCCCGGTGAAGTCGTAGCCGTGGAACAGGATCCGCGCGTCCGTGAGCGCGATGGCGGTCACTGGTCCGCCTCACTCCCCGACTGGATCGGGGTGGTCCGGGCCTTGGACCGGGTCTGGCCGGACCGGTCCACCTGAACCACCCTGTGTTCGTCGTGGTCCACGGGCTGGTCCACCTGGACCGCCGTGGTCGGCTCCTGGTCCACGCGCTCCACCAGGCCCACGCGGATCAACTCATCCACGTTGACCTTGTCCGGGTCCAGCTCTACCTCCTGGCCCGGGGCCGCTCCGCCGACCTCATAACGTCCAGTGACCTTGAATTTCTCTGTGGCCATGGGCCATCACCTTCCGTCGATCGCTATCAGCGCGGTCCACTGACCGCCGAGATAACCGATGGCCCCCACGTCCTCCCGGCCCAGGGGCCTGAAGTCGCGGACCACCACGTCCTGAACGCCGGGGACCCCGCCCAGGGTCTTCCGGCCATCGGGGTCCGGGGCCTCCACGGCGGCCCGGATTGATGTGGTCCCGGACGGGCTGGCGTAATCGGCAAGGAGCCGTTGGCCAACCCGGTCCAGTGCGGCGGACACAAAGACCCAGATCGGGACCTCGAGGCGTGAGGTCCCCATGCGAAAGCTGGCGTGATAGTCCGTGATCGGAGGCACACCGACGAACGCATGTGGTGGATTGATCTGGTCCGGGACCACGTCGGAGACCCGCAAGCCGGAGATCGTAGCCAGCCGGGCCTCCAGCCCATCCATGATCGCGGTGAGGGAGATTTCCATGGTCACCTCACCTTGACCGGGTTCTTTCGGTAGGGCCGGATCAGGGACGCCACCGTGGAGTTCTCCCGGACGCGGACCAGGCCCAGCTCCCCGAACCCGGCCACACCCAGGGGCGCGTCCTTGAGCTTGAACAGATCCGCGGCCAGGAGCCGCGTGGCTTGCTTGATGCCGGCGGGGACCTCCGCCCAGCCCCACAGCGCGGTCACCTCGAGGTCGTAGGAGCCCACGTCCAGGTCCCTGGCCAAGCTCCTGACCTTCCAATACGGCCAGCCCGGACTCCCGCGGTAGACCCCGTTCCTGGGCTCCAGGAGGTAGTCATCCGCGGCCCAGGTGGTGGCCCCGCCTTCCGTCCGGATGATGAGGCCCGCGGTGGAGTAGAAGTCATCCACCAGGGCCAGGCCCCGCATCATGGGCCGGAACGTCCGGGCCGTGGCGCTTGGGGATGCCGTCGTGTCCCGGTTGAACGTTCGCTCCGTGGCCATGTCGATGGAGCTGGTAGCGCCGGCCAAGGCCGCATCCAGCTCCATGTCATCCAGCGTGTCCGCCAGAGGAATCTTCAGCCACGACTTCAGCTCATCCCGAGTGATGTACGGGTCCCCGAACGCCACGGCGGTCTCCTACTTCCCGTCTCCGCCGGACTCCTTGAGGCCGCCCTGGACCTGTCCAGAGCCCTTGGTCTCCTGGGAGCCCTGGCCGGTCTGGGTCTCCTGGCCGCCCTTGCTCGAGCGCTGGGGCCGGCGGGTCGGAAGGACCCGGACCTCCCCCGGCGCGCGGGTCGCCTGTTCCACGACCTCATCCGTGACGGGCTCGAAACTGGCCATCAGGCTCTCCCGGCCCTTGCCCTTGAACATCTCGTCATCCGCGGCCACCAGGTCTCCGTAACGGACCTGACGTCCGTCAGGGAGGAGGAACCCGGACTTGGCGCGCAGGTAGCGCTTATCCGCCATGTTGATCACGTCCTTTTGAAGGGAGGCCCCCGCCTGGTCTGGGGGCCTCCCAGCTCGAGAGAACGTCAGGTGACGTTCAGCATCCGGAACGCGCGGTCCGCGACAGAGTCCGCGCCGTTACGCCACCAGGCGAACACGCCGCGCTGGCCCGTGGGCCGGCGGTTGGGGCCGAACAGATGCGGGACCAGCTCCATGGAGAAGCCGATGCGCTCCGCAATCCAGTACCAGCGGAAGTCACCCAGGATCAGGACCCGGTTCTCCTGGGTCGCGTTGATCGTGCCGTCCATGTAGCTGGCGGCATACGGCGTGTAGCCCAGGAGCGGCTTGGACATGCCGCGAGCGTCCAGACCCAGCCAGAAGTCATCCAGGTTCGCCCCGCCAGCCTGACGGATGCTCGAGTAGATGGCCTTGTTCGCCAGCCAGGAGGCGTTGCTGGCCCAGCGCGCGGGAAGGGCCGCGTCCAGGGCGTACACGTCCGCGAGGGAGAACACGTCCGCCGTGGCGGAGTTGATCTCCGACGTGGTCCCGGTCAAGGCCGTGACGATGCCCGTAGGCTCCCCGGAGCCCGATCCGGTGACGAAGACCCGGGCCTCCAGGTCGTCCTTGGACTCCTGGAGAAGCATGCGGATGTCGTCCATGAAGCCCGGGTAGTCCATCTGGATTTCCAGGCTGAACGGGATGAAGGCCCGCGCGGTGTTGACGTTGATCTCCGACGCGCCCCAGGTGGGAGTGTCATCCGAGACTTCCGACGCCTCCGGGTCGTACGACGCCGTGACCGCACCCACGTTGATGACCTTGAACTTATTCGTGGTCACCTGCTTCACGGTGGCCAGGGCCCGGATGGGGTTCTGGTTCCCGTCCGTGTTGACAATCAGCGTCGGGTCAATCGGCACCGGGACCGCGTAGCCACCCTGGGCGTCGGTCAGGGATGCGGCGCGCTGGAGGACCTGAAGCGCGGTCACGTCGGGCTGACCGGTCTTGACTGCGGAGCGGAGCGCCTTGGCCCAGGCCCGGACGTACTCCGGGGAGCTGGCGGCCAGGATGTGAGCCGCGGCGCGGCGCGCGCCGGCTCCCTCCGGTCCGTCGTCCTCGAAATCGAACGACTCCAGGAGCGTGGTCATGTGCTCCTTGTGAGCCGGCCGGACACCCCTCATGTGCTCCACGGCGGCCAGCGCGCGGGCCTGAAGGTCCCGGCCGCCGGACTCCGGCGTGGACTGATGGAGGGAGCGGGAGACCTGGTCCAGGTCCCACGGGCTCGAGCCCCGGCCGTTCCAGCGGAGGCCCTGGCTCTCCACGATGGGGTCCAGGTCCAGACCGCGCTCCGTGTGCCCGGGAAGACTGGCCAGTCCCCGGACGAACGTTTGGCGGTTCTCGATCTCCTGGATTTCGCCGCGGAGGCGAAGAACTGCGTCCCGGCCTTCCGTCCACTGGCGAGATTCGTCGTCGGTCAGCGCGCGGTCCGCAGCTCGAGTGTGGATGTCCCGGAGACAAGCCTCCAGGTACGCCAGGTCCGCGCGCATCTGCTCAAGATCCATGCGGATCCTCCGGAGCTAGATGGCCTACAGGATTCCAAGAGAGGTCAGCTCCAAGGCACGGAGGTCACTCTCTCGCCGGCCGGGGAGTGCGTAACGCGGCTCCGACGTGCCCACCATGGCGGCTCCATCTGGAGTGCCAGCCGCGGACCGTACCATTTCCACGCGCTCCAGGAAACGGCGGACATAATCGGGGTTCTGGTCGCGGAGCTTTTCCATGAACTGGGAGGTTGTGGAGCGCATCCCCGCCGTGGCGTCCGGGTTCGCCGGCCAGGTCACCGGGCCGAACTCCATCAGGCGGACCTCCCGGATGGTCCGCTCCGGGATGCCGTCCGGGTTGTGGTCGGAGCGCTCCGGTTCGTCGTTCCACTCGTCCTTGATCACGCGGAAGCGGAAGCTCGAGCCATACGCGCCACGGCGGAGCCCGGGAAGCAAGTCCCGGTTGTACGACGTGTCCAGGAGCGGGACCACGCCCGTGGCCGCGTCCCTCTCCTCCGTGACGGACTCCGCCACGCCCAGGATCTTGGATCCGATGTGGGGGTCATAGCCATGGTCGAACTGGACCCGGAACGCGGCGGCCCCGTTGTCCTTGATGGTCTTGGCGAACGCGCCGCGCGTGGTCCGCTCGAGGAACCGGCCCTCGAAAAAATCATCGATCTCATACCAGGTGTCGAACGGGGAGAACCTGATGTCCATCACGCCCAGGATGTCCTCCTCCTGGGCGGCGGCCTCCTCCGGCTCCGGGTCCTCCTTCTTGGCCCGGAGCGCCGGGGACCAGGCCGCGGCCCGGACCAGGTCCATGTCCTTGATCTTCGTTGGCTTCATCTACGCCTCCGCCTGGGGGTCGTCATCCTGGGCCGGGTCGTCGCCGGCGGGGTCTTCTTGGGCCGGGTCCTGGGACCCGGCCGGCTGGAGCTGGACGGAGTACAGGCCGCTGTGTTGCAGCACGGTCAGGTCGTTGCCGTCCACGGCGGCCACCGCGCTTTCCCAGGTGAACCCGGCGTCCAGGAAGGTCCGGACCGCGGAGGCTCGCGTGGCCATGATCTGGGCCTCATCTCCCACGTCTTCCCGGAGGAAGGGGATGTCCCGGTCGTCGTACCAGAGCCGGCTCCCGGCCGGGACCTTCACGGCCTTGGCCAGCGCGCCGGCCGCGGAGCGCCATTGGGGTCTGGCCCAGTGGTCGCCGAATTTCCTTCTGGCCATGCCGTAGTTCGAGTACGTGGCGGAGGCCAGGCCCTCCGACAGGCCCACGATGATGGGCGGGACCCCGCCGGCCGCCGCGATGCGGGTCTCCCCTGCTCCCTGGGTCGCCTTGAAGTCCAGTTGCTTCAGGTCCGCGCCCAGGACCGTGATGTCCGCCCCGCCGGCCAGGTACATGGTCTTGTACGCATTCTCCGCGCCGGCGTGGTCGTTCTGGATGACCTCCATGATCTCCTGGAAGTCATCCAGGGAGACCTCCGCGGGGAACTTGACCGCGATGTTGGGCGTGGCCGCGTTGCTGAAGAATCGGCCCTTGTGATCGGTGGCCGCCTTGTCCGCGGTGATCTCCCGGACCACGGGGGTGACCCAGGACATTCCGCGGAACTGGGCGATGGGGTCCGGGATCGGGGCCCAGTGGATCATCTGGTCCGGGAGGTAGACGGTGGCCGCCTCGAGGTCATCGAACCGACCGCCCGGGGCGTAGAGGTACCCGGCAATGTCCGCGTCCGTGGCCTCCTCCGGCGGGGCCGTGAGGATGATCTGGACCCAGTCCGGCCGCCGGCGTCGGATCCGACCGCCCCCAAGGGAGCCGTAGAAGTTCCCGGCGTTCGTCACGTCCTGTTCCATGCGGGCCAGGAGGTCCCCCGTCGTCGCGCCGGGCCAGGGAGTCTCCAGGATCTCCAGCGCGCGGTCACCCCAGAGGGACGTGGGCCGGCCGCCCTCCATGCGCTGGAACTGGAACCGGGCCTCCGTGAACAAGAGGCTCCTGGCCAGGGACGTGGCGAAGATGACGCCGTTGCTCTTGTAAGCACCCTGGACGTAGCCGACAAACGATGTGTCCAGGGTCTCCACTTTCCCGCTCACGGGAACGCCTGTGATCGGGTAGCCCAGGTTGCCGAACATGAAGGACTTGGCCGCGGCCCAGTCCTCCGTGGAGAACCGGGCCTCTCCGGCGGCCGGCCGGGACCGGAACAGTGCGTCCCATACGCGCGCCACGGGCTACTCCTTCACGGGCATGATCAGAACGGCGGCCAACAGTACGGCCCCGGCCGCCACCAGGCCCAGGGCCCCGAACAACCAGGTGACGCCGGCGGAGACCATCACCAAGGCCAGGGCCAAGGCCACCACGGCCTCCTGTCTACGCATAAACGATCATGGGCTTTGCCCCCTTCCTCTTGAAACGGCCGTGCCCCCAGGCCGCGAGCGTCACGGAGATGAGCGGGGTCACGTCCACGGTCACGTCCCGGCGCGTGAAGGCCCACGCACCATCCCCGCCCAGGTCCCGCTTCCGGGCCCCGGCCACCGCGGCGGTCAGCGCGGGGTGCCCGGGGTGGCGGAGGGTGAGAGCGTCCGGAAGGGTCCGGCCGTAGAACTGGGCCGTGGCCTCCGCCAGGCCGGTCGTGTTCGCGGTCTCCACGCGGACCCCGCGGTTCCGGAGATCCTGGATGAACATGGCCGCCGCGGACTTCTCATCGATCACCACGGCGATGGGCTTGTGGCGCTTCCAGAGGTCCGCCACGCGCTCCACGACCCAGCCCGTTCCGGGCCGATTGTCGATCACGTCCACGCCCAGGAGGCCGTCCACACGGGGAACCGCGCGGAGGCCGGGGACCTCCTGGAGCGCGCCGGCGGCCCCCACGGATGTGCTCGAGCGCTCCGGCGTGGTGTCGATTGCCAGGCACACCGGGTCAGCCAGCGGGGTTCGCGTTGCCAGCTCCGCCCACAGCGCCATGTCGATCAGGCCGGCCGCGGAGGGGTCTTCCTCTATGGACAGACGCTCCCGGGCGAACGACACGTCATCCATGGCGTCCCGCTCCGTGGCGATGAACGACGGGTCCAGGCGGATCCCCAGGGCCGGGTTCGCCTGGGCCCAGGCGGCCGGGTCGTCCAGGTCTGCGTCCGCCGGCGCGCTGAACTCGTAATAGGCCAGGCGCTTGGCATCTCCCGCGCTCCGGCCGCGGGCCTGGAGCGCGCGGAGCTGGAGGGAGTCCAGGAGCGGCGCGGAGCTGAAGTACATGATCTGGGGGTTGGGCCGGGCGGAGAGCGTGGGCAGCATCGCGGCCACGGACTCCGGGCTCAAGTTGTACGCCTCATCCAGGATCAGGTCATCGGCGCTGAACCCCCGGCCCGATCCCCTCGAGCGGGCCACGAACCGGAGGCGGGCCCCGTTCAGCAGCTCCACACCCTCCTCCCCGTGGGAGTTCGTGACCTTCTTGACCCGCTTCCGGAGGTCGTCCGTGTTATCGATCAGGGTCATGATGCGGCGGAAGCCCTCCGCCGCGGTCTTGAACTCGTGGGCGCTGTGGAGGATCAGGCGGGAGCCGAACAGGTACAGGCCGCCCAGCTCCCGGGCCTCGATAATGGACCCCTTGCCGTTCTGGCGCGCGACGATAACCGCGACCTCAAACGCGGACCAGCGCCCGTCCGCGCGCTCCCCCAGCGCGCCCTTCAGGACGTAGCGCTGCCAGGGATCCAGGTCCAGGCCGGCGGAGGCCGCCAGCTCCACACACTCCGGCCCCGCCGTGGTGATGTACGGCGGGACCTTCTCAATCCGTGGTCGCTGAACGCCTCTCGTGGCGCTTGCGAGCAAGCTCGTCAACCGCGCTCCCCTCCTCCCGCGGTGCGCCGGCCCCGGCCCCGAGCGCGGCCAGCTCCGCCAGGGTGGCCCGGTACTCCCGTGCGATGCCGGCCACGGCGGACGGGGGCGCGTGAAGGAGGTTGGCCAGGAGGAGGTCCCGGAGTTCTTCCAGAGTTTCGCGGCGGGTCGGTTCAGCCATCCCCGCTCTCCTCCACGTCGCCCATGTCGAACGTGGAGGCGGAGACCCCGGTCACCTCGAACGGCGGAGTCCAGTCCTCCGTCAGGACCGTGAGTACCTGGCGCAACACGTCCATGGGGCCCCAGTCGGTCCGGAACGTGAGCGTGATGGACACATGCGGGTCAGCCATTGCCGTTCTCCTCCGCTCGAGCGGCCTGGTACGCGGACCAGTGGCCCACGACGTTGGCCCAGATGGACATCACGGCAACCCAGAGGACGGAGTCCCGCCACCAGATCATGGTGGGGATCAGGAGCGTGGCCCAGACCGCAGTCATGACCAGGTGGAAGGTTCGCCAGGCGGACGGGGAGACGTGAAGCGCCATCGGGGGATCCTCCGGGTTTGAGCCGGCGCGTACCGTACCTGGCGCAGGCCCGAATTGCACCGGGAGTGGGGCGTGTTGATCCTCCGGAGCCTGAAGGCGTGATCAGCCCAGGTTCAGGGCCTTGAGCTGGGCGTGGGAAGGCGACCACGGGCATGCCCGATGTCCTGGGCCAGGAAGGGGTTCAGGCGCTCTCCGTGGCTGTCAGGGCCGTACAGAGGGTTGGACGGTTTCGGGCATGAGAAAGCCCCGGCCACTGGGGCCGGGGCTTGTGGGCTTGATGTCAGGGTTCCTCGACATGCCGTGTGTGGGCGGCCTCCAGGGCCGCGTATTCATCCCCTCCTTGGGGCACGGAGTACTCCCCACCACATGTGCAGTCAACAAGAAGCGTCCCATCGGGCATCGGTGTAGTGGCGTCGCGCATGTGCGTGGTCATGACCCATTCTCCTTCGGAAGTTGTAAGCGGTCAGGCCGCGAACTTCATGATCTGGGCCTGGACGTGCTCACCGACCCAGCGCGCGTATGACGGGGGGATGGCCTCCCGGAGTCCGTCCCTGTTGGCCCAGGGCATCCCCATGTCCTCCCGGGCCTCCTGGACGCCGGAGAAGTTCCCGACGTAGTGGGCGAACTCTCCCGGCCTCCGGGGCCGCCCCATCTTCGTGAGCGGGGCCATGTGCTGGGGGTGGTCGGGCTGGGAAAGGATCAGGCCGCCTCCAGCCTCGAATAGACGGTGCCGGTACGTCCGGTGACCGAACATGGTTCCGCACAGCATGACCGGGTCCTGGAGTTCGTCCCGGGCCTCCTCCACGTTCTCGATGACCCAGGGGAGCCCGGTGAGGTTCAGGGCGTCCCGGAGGGTACCGATCAGGCGAGGATGTTCGCGCTGCTGGATCTTCCACGCTCGAGAGTAGCCCTGGCACGGCGGGGAGGCGTGGATGAAGATGAACCGCTGGCGGATCTCCTCCAGGTTCTCCAGCACGTACGCCACGGCGTCCGCCTGGATGAATTCCTCCCCGATGTACCGGGGCTGGGGCTCGAGGTCCAAGCCCGTGACGCGGAGTCCGATTTCCTGGTAACCGCGGGTCGCTCCGCCCTGGCAGCAACAGAGGTCCAGGGCTTCCTTCTGGGGATTCGGGATCATGTGTCCTCCGGGGGACTTCAGTACCTTCCCCACGATGGTCGCGCAACCTTGGCACGGTGTCAAGGTATGGGCAAGAGAAAGCCCCGGCCGCTGGGGCCGGGGGCTCAAGGTCGGGCCTCACGTCACATAACGTGACCGGATCCTGGGACCTCCACGGCGCGGGGAGAGAAATTGGAGAGGGCCGGGGTCTCCAAGGGTCCATGATCGTTCACGATGGATTGGTACCCCCCTCCCCTACCCCCATCCCTGGGGCCTACCACCTGCGAAGATGCGGGGTTTCATCCTGGAGCCTGCGGCCTCGAGAGGAATTGCAACCAAGGTGGGCCAGACGCGCGTTCGCGGGATCAAGGAGCGAACCGCCATCGTGAAGCGGGGTCACGTGGTCCACGCTCCGTGAGCGGGGGTCGGGAGCGCGGAGGCTGGGATCCACGACCTGACCACAGAGCCAGCAATGCGTGTTGGATCGGTAGACCTGATCGCACAGTGCGCGATACGCAGCACCACTGCGACCACCGTTACCACTGCTCATGCACCGTAACCGTAGCTGTCCACTCAGTGATCATCATGTCCTTGACCAGATGTCAAGGTAGTCAGATACTTGGCAGTATGACTAAGCCAAGGAAGAAGCGACTGACCAACCTGGAGTTCGCCATGGCCGTGGACTGCGACTTCACCCACGCCTCCAAGATCCGTAACGGCCAGCGGCTCCCGTCCCTGCCCCTACTGATCAAGATCCGCCAGGTGTACGGCCTGGATGGTAACGATGTCCTGGACGCCTACCAGGATGGTCCAGTTACGTTCGCGGCCTATCTGAATAGTAAGGTGTTCGAGCCGAGTGGAGATGAATCGTCAGATTCTCATTCCGTGTCTAGGGAATCCGGCGGGTAGCTGTCATCATCGGCATGAGGAAGGCCCCTCCCTGTCTGGCCGGGAGGGGCCTTCCTGTTGTCCGGTGTCACCGTGTTCTTGGGAGTTTACCTAGGAGTGTCCGAAAGTAAACCCCTAGTACACTGGAACATATGAGCTAGTTCGGGCCGCTCACGGGTCACTCTGCGGACAAAGCCGCACGCCAGACCCCATATGCGGCGGATGCCAGGACCTCCACAGCGGCCGCATCATCCCTAATGGTGTCCTGGACCGTTATCGAACGGCCGTCGTCCTCCACCTGAATCCTGACCTTGATCATGTTGTCCTCCTTGGGGACTTCCGTACTACTCGAGGTCTACGGGATCAACTCCTGGGGGACCCCCTCCATCAGCGCCGCGTACAGAGCGGTGCCCTTGACCCAGTTCTGGGGCCGGCTGTCTACCCACTTGATCAGGGTCTCCAGGTCCGGCGAACTGTCCGCCTCCACGTACGCCTCCACGGTCCAGAGCCGGTAAAGCTCCGCGGCGTTCCGGGTCAGCCAGTGGAGAGCGCGCCGGCGGTAGATGGCGTCCATCTCCGCCACGGGGAACTCCCCCGCTTTGCTCATCCAGTACTGACCTTGTCCCAGGTAGGCGTCCAGATTCCGGGTCATGTCTCGCCATCCTCCGTGATCAGTGCGTCCAGGGCGCTATCCATCATCTGATCCATGGTGTCATCGAAATGACCCCTGGCCACGGCCAGCTTGGCCAGGGGAAGAGGCAAGTCCAAGACCAGCGCGAACTCCTCCGGGATCTCCTGTCCGTCGTCCTCCGCGGGGACTCCCAGGACCAGATGACCCACGATTCTAGTCACGGCCACGGGGCCGGCCGTCG
The DNA here is from genome assembly GCF_040654215.1 of Nonomuraea sp. NPDC050733. NCBI lineage: Bacteria > Bacillati > Actinomycetota > Actinomycetes > Streptosporangiales > Streptosporangiaceae > Nonomuraea > Nonomuraea sp. NPDC050733. Next base: position 12,982 of record NZ_JBFAHO010000058.1, read on the forward strand.
TGGGGACCAGGCTCGATCGGAGGCCGTGGAGGCACATGGTCACGTCGGGGTCGCGCTGGAACAGGCGCTCGAGGGCGTGGGGGGTGATGTGCGGCATTTTGCCCTCCATGGGGGCTTTTGGGGGTTCCTTGGGGTAGGTAAGGGGTGGCCCCGGGTTCCTTTTACCGGCCCGGGGCCACCGCGCGACTAGTAGGGGATCTTGCGGGAGCTGGATTCCCTCTGCGACTCCTCCAGCTCATCGTGGAGGGTCTGGTTGGCCAGCTCGAGGTCCGCCAGCTTGCCGTGGGTGTTGGCCAGGTCCTCCTCCATGGTGGCCAGTTGCTTCCGCGCTTCCTCAAGCGCTTCCACGTCCTGACCATGAGCCTTGGCCGTGTTCCAGCGGTCCTCCTCCAGCGCCTTGACGCGCTCCGGGGAGGCCCAGCCCGCGGCCTCGAGGATCAGGGCCACGTCAGCCGAGATGGTCAGCTTGGCCCCGTCCAGGGCCGTACCCCACTCCGTCACCACGGGGCGAAGCACTACTTCAGGGGTCTGGTCGGCCCGAAAGTAGATGTCCACGCTCCGGAGCGCCGGCGTGAGGTTCCGGCTACCGAGCTTGATCTGTACGTCCGATCCGCCGCGGTGGCGGATCTCCAGGTGATCCTTGGGGATCGTCATCCGGGTTTCCTCCTACTCTCCCAGGATGATCGTTAACAGTTCTATGCGTTCGTCACGGTCCCGGGCCGCGTCCTTGATGTATCGGAGGGTCATGGTCACTTCCGAGTCGGGGATCTGGATGGCCCCCAGCGTGGCCGGGACGATCGCTCCGTCACAGAAGTCCGCGCCAGCGCCTACTCCCATGCTCGTGTTTCGCCTACGTCGTTCGGTCTCTCTGATGTTCCGGTCCTTCTGTCCTCCTGGGCGGGCCGTGTCGGCACGTTCCAGGTCATACGTTCGCGCCACTTACTCCGTGCCTTCCTTGTGGATCTCCAGGGCCGGGGTCGCCATCTTCACGGCATCCCGGACCCACTCCGGAGCGCGCTCCGGCTTACTGAACTTGGCCTCGAGGCCCTGGTTGCCGTTCCTGCCCAGGGCCTTGACCTCGAGCACATGCCAGGTCTCCCGGCTCCACGACCACTGGTAGGTGATCACCAACTTCTGGGGGATGAAGCTCACGATGCGGCCGGAGCCGTTCCGGTAGCTCATCTTGGGGACCTCTCCCTGGACGTCCACGTGGGCAATGTGCTCCGTGAGTCGCCCATTCGGGGTAAGTGTGATCGTTTCGGCCTTCATGGGGGCCTCCTTCCGCTTCCGTCCCATAGTCACCTCACCTTGGCACCGTGTCAAGGTGCGATGGTTGCGTGAGCTTCAGGAACGACCCCGTCCAGGGCCCAGAGGTCGATCACCGCGCCGGGACGCTCGAGCGCGCCGGGGGTACCGGCGTACACCTTGTCCGTGGTGATGCGGACCGCCAGCTTGTCATCAGCCCAGGCCCCGCCCATGGTGATCCCGTCCATGGTGGCTCGAACGACCTTGTCCAGGTCCGGGGTCGTGATCGGCCACGGCCGGCGGACGGACTTGCCGCGGGGGAGCGCGAACGTCACGCGCACCTCCACGGGGCCGGCCAGAACGCCCTCCCACAGCGCATGAGCGCTCTGGAGCCCGATGGCGTCCCGGACCGCGTCCCGGACCGCTTCACGCCACGGCGCGACCTTCTTGGACATCTCGGTTAACGTGACTCGGCCCGTGAAGGACCTGGTTCCGTTCTTGGCGCTCCCCCGGTAGATCGGGTTCGCCTTCTTGCTTCCCTGCGGGGCTGGCACGCCGTAGACCACGGCGGTCAGAGCCAGTCTGGTCATGACTCTTGATCTCCTTTTTCTGGGTCGGTTTTCCTCTTCTGTTCCGTGGGCCGTTCCAGGGTTCCGTTCCACGCCCCCCCCCTTAAGGGGGGGGGGGGCGTGGAACGCGGAGGACCCGGCAAGCGTTCCACGCCCCGTTCCACTGATCTTGAGTGGTGGAACGATGCTGGTCAGGGGTCGTTCCACTAATCCTGATGAGTGGAACGCTTGCAATTGTTAGCGGCTAGCAAGCGTTCCACCCCCGTTCCACCCTTTGCGTTTGTGCTGGTCAGAGGCGTTCCACAACATCGCTAGTTGATCATGCTGTGGAACGGGCAAAAGGGGACATATCCCCGGCCTGGAACGCCCAGGCCGGGGGTCCCTGCTAAGCGGTCAGTTCCCCCGCGGTAGCGCCGGGGGCGGGCCAATACTTCTGTCCCTGACGGATCAGCCGGCCTGTCTCCACCAACTGGTTCACGTACCTGTTGCACGTGGCCTTGGGGAGCTTCAGGGCATCCCGGATGTCCGCCTGGGACGCACCGATGGCGGAGAAGTCCTGAAGGACCAACTCCAGGACGCGCTCCGCCCCCGCCGGGGCGATCGGCGCGAACGGGTCGGCGGGCTTCAGGACCAGGGACGTGATGGGCAGGCCCGTGTCAGGGTGCGTGCCCAGCTCCACGGTTTCCGGCTCCAGCTCGAGGTCAGGGTGTTCCTCCCCGTCCTTTTGCTTGGTGTTCTTGAGCCGGACCCCGGCCATGCCGCCGGCGTCTTCCTCATCCCCGGTGCGCTTGGCGTGCCAGACCGTGTCCGAGTCGTCCTCGATCCCGGAGTACCCGCGCGTGTCGTTGTCCGCCTTGTCCGTGTGGCTGATCAGGAGCACCGACCCGCCCAGGGTGGCGTCCACCAGGGACTTGACGTTGTCCACGACCACGCCCATGTCCGATCCGTTGCCATCGGCACCGCCGGAGATCAGGCGGAGGTGGTCCAGGACCACCAGGCCGTACCCGCCCTCCGTCACGGTCTGGACCAGCCACTCCACGCTGGGCTGGTCCCGGAAGAAGTTGACCCGCCGGAACAGGGCCGTGAACTTCCCCTCGAGGGAGGTCACGCCGTGGGCCAGCTTCCACGCCTTGACGCGCTTCTGGAACCCGGCCTGGCCCTCTCCCACCAGGAACAGCACGCGGGGGCGGTCGGGCATCGGGTACACGGGCTTGTTGTTCCACGGCGTTCCCGTGGCCAGGCTCAAGGCCCAGTCAAGCGCGACGAACGTCTTCATGGACCCGTCCCGGCCGCTCAAGATGGCGTAGGACTCCCGGTTCAGAACGCCGGGGATCAGGGGGGACGCCGGCGGGAGTTCGTCCAGTTCGTCCCCGTCGATCAGGTAGCCCTCCAGGTCCTCCGGCCTGGAGTTCTCCCGCTCGTACAGGGCCTTGGCCGCCTCCCGCGCCCGGAGCCGTTCCAGCTCCCGGGCGGTCAGCTCCTCCAGGGTGTCCGGCCACGCCCGGCGCGTACGGAGGTCCAGGGCGGACATGCGGTCCGCCAGGCGGTAGATGGCTGTCTCCAGCTCCGCCGGCGTGCGGTCCCCTGTGATCTCATGTGAGGTGGAGGGGGCCGCCGATGGGGTCTGGTCTCCCATCGGAGGCGTCACCTCCTCACGATCTTTTGGGCCGGCATCCGCGGGGGTCTCGAACGGGTCCAGGGGCGGGAGTTCCGCTCCCCGGGGTTCGATGCCGACGCTTCGCATGGCCGCCACCAGGTCCCCGCCGTGCTTCTCGCACGCCAGGAACGTCAGCTTGTTCACGGTCTGCGCGCCGTTCCACCTGACCTCATCGCTCCAGGCGTGAATGGGACCGTAGCCCAGGCTCGTGTCATACCTGGAGCATCCGGCCTCATGGGCTGTCGCGCTCTTGATGTGCGCCGGGTTCCCGGGCCGGGTCCAGATCGGGCACCCGCACGTGTCGTGGGCCTGGGGGTCGTGCCATCCGGCGGCCTCCAGAAGCTCACTCCACGGCGTGACCGCGGCCCAGTCGTCAATGTCCTGGGGCCCGTCCTTGATGCGTTCCAGGGCGCGCTCCCGGCGCTCCGACGCCTCCACGGCCTGGGCCTCGAGGCGGTTCAGGAGCCACTGGGGAGCCTCGAGCGTGGACCCGGTCAGCCGGTAAGGTCCCTCCGGCCGCACGCTGGGTGGGACCAGGGCGAAGGAGTCCCGGACGTAGACCTTCCAGCCACCCTCCCCCTCATACACGCCCACGCCCGGAGGGATCTCCACGCCATCGGGCAGGGTCAGCCAGTAGTGGCCCCCGTCCTTGTGGATCCACTCCTCCGTGCCGTCCGGGCCGACGTTGCGGACGCCGGGGGAGGCCGTGGTCATGGGTTCGGTGAAGTCCTCCCCCGTCTCCCGCTCCCAGGTGGCGACGAACGCCATGCGCTGGGCCGCGGTGTCCAGGTCCACGACCATGAGCCGCGTGTCCCCGGCTCCGGCCATGACCCCGACGTTGGCCCCGGACTCCAGGAGCTTCTTGATGCGGGCTTTGGTGAGGTCCTTGACGTCGGTGATCAGGTGCTTCTTGCCGCAGTTGTGGCGGACCTTGTGCCAGTAGCGGTTTCCCGCGGCCTGGGCCTGGGCCTGTGCGTCAAGGTCGGCCTTCTTCTCAGCTCTGGCATCCAGGGTGCAAGCCGGCTTCTTGGTTCCGGGCCGACAAATGACCACGGCCAAGCCGGCGCGGACCAGGGCCTTGGCGGCCAAGGCGTTGGTGGAGATGTCCCCCTCCGGGAGGTCTCCCAGAGCGGACTTGAAGAGATCAGGCGCTCCCATCATCGGAACGGCCCTCCTTCCGGGGGCGTGCTGGTCGGTGCTTTATTGGGGTTGCGGACCCGGCCGAAACCATGATCCACATCGGGGGGTTGCATGAACGTGGCATCTGTCTTCTTAGTCACGTTTGTGGATCCTCCTTCCGGAGGTGATGCATCGCCTGGGTCCTGGACCAGCCGATACGCCGCCGGGAATCGCGACAGACGGCATCGAGATCTCCGGCCTTTTGAGCTGGTCACGTAGACGAACCCGCTATCCACGGTGTCCACGCGGACCGTACGCCCCTCCTCTCGAGGATCCCGGTCCTCCCACATCTGTCCGGGTTTGATCAGCACTTGGCCCACCTCTCTCCCAGGTCAGCCCGGTCCGTGCGGAGGACCGGTGTTCTTCCGGCCATCCAGACCAGGCGCTCCGGCGGGGTCTGCATGATGCGTTCGATGTCGTGGGCGGCGGACTTGCTGACCACCAGTTCGTCATGCATGGCCAGGTAGACCGCATCAGCCAGCCCGGCCTCATCGACGCGGATCAGGGTCTCCGCCAGGAGGTCATACGCGGATCCCTGGATGACGTAGTTGACGGCCTTGTGGGCCTGGGGTCCCCACTGGCCCCGGTACTGGGACATGGGGATGGGAAGAATGCGACCGCTCATGGTGAAGACCACGCGGTGTTCCCGCCCGATGGTCTTCAGCTTCTTGATCAGGCCCGCCGTGGCCGGCATGGCCTTGAACACCATGTCCTTGACCTCTACAGCGCGCCGGAATCCGGCCACCCCCAGGCGCTCCGCTGCATCCGAGGGATAGAGGTCGTGGTCGTCGCATGCTTTCCGGATCAGCCCCGCCTCCGCCGTGGTGATGAAGCCAAGATCTTTGGCCAGCGTGAGAAGGCCCTCACCGTACATCTGAGCCAGGAGAACCACCTTTGCCTGGGACCTCGAGATTCCTGCGAATTCTGCGATGCCCAGGTAGGCGTCACGCTCCTTGGGGGCGAGCGTGTTGTCCTCATACCGGGACAGGACCGCGGTGTCCCCCGCGATGTTGGCCGCGATGACGGGCTCGATCTGGGACCAGTCGATGGAGACCAGCTCATCCCCTTCATCGGCCAGGATGATCCCGCGGGCCGCCGCGTCGAACTGCTGGAGAGGCGGGTCTGAGATGGACATCCGGCCCGTGGCTTTGCCTCCGAAGATGTTGACCGCCGGATGGATTCGCCCATTCGCATCCGCCAGGTCTCGGACCTTGGCCAGATAGAGGTCATCGACCCGGACGGTTTCCTTGTGTCGGAGGAACGTCTGGGCCAGGGGGTGGTCCAGCTTCTCCAGGTTGGCCTTCTCCCCGGACAGCCGGCCCGTGTCGGTCCTGGGCCAGTCCGCGGGCAGCTCCCCGATCCGCTCGAGGTAGGCCGTCAGGTCCGCCGCGTTCGTGGGCCGGATGCCGTGGGCCTCCAGCTCCGTCTCCCAGGTGGCCACGTCGGCGGACTTGGCGTCCCGGTATGCGTCCAGGTGGTCCGGGTCCCATCGCAGGCCCTTGATGGTCCGGGCCATCGTCATCCGGTTGATGCGCTGTTCCCGGTCCACCAGGCGCTCCGCCTCATCCCCGGTCACGCCGTAGACGCTGAAGGGGTGGCCCGTGGTGATGCGCTCGAGGGCCGCGCGCCGGACCACGTCCTTCAGGCGCGCCGTGGCGATGCCGTCAGATGCCGCATCCCAGCGGTAGGCCGGGGAGTTGAGATCCACCTGGAGGAAGTACTGGGACTTGGTCATGCCCAGGCGCTTGGCCCGCGCGGTGACCCCGTCCTCCACGGCCATCTCCAGGTACGTCCGGGCCGCGTTGGCCAGCGACCTGTCCCCGCGCTCATCCGGGTTCGCGAGCCTGGCCCAGATCAGCGTGTCCGTCACCTTGCGCGCGTCCGCCACGGTCAGGACCCCGATGTGGGCCAGCGGGGGTACGTCGAACGGGGAGTTGTGGAAGACCAGTTCGTCCACGGCCTGGAAGATGTCGCGGAGCGCCATGAACTGGGCGGGGTCGCGGGGATCGAACAGCACGGCGTGAGTCGGGGTCGCCAGCGTGACGACCTTGACCCGCCGGGCCAGGACGCCCAGGCCCTCCGTTTCGATGTCCACGGCCAGCCAGCCCATGTTGGCCAGGAGGCTTACGGTCTCCAGCACCGCGTCATGGCCGTAGGTGAGCTGGCATCCGGGGAAGCCCGGGAGCGGGAAGGTACCCCCCTCGAGGATCCGGGCCGGCGGTCTGTCTTCAGTGATCGTCATCGGGCCGGCCCTCCTCCCCCGCCTCGAGGTCGCCGGCGTAGAAGGCGTCAATGGAGACGCCTAGGGTGCTGGCCAGGAGGGCCAGGCGGAGCGCGGAGGGGGCGTACTTGTCACGCTCGTACTCCCGGAGCGTGTCCAGCGGGATCCCCGTGGCCTGGGCAAGTTCTCGCTGATTCAGGTTCTTGTCCTTGCGCGCGGCGCGGAGCGCGTCCCCGCTGAACCTCATCGTCATGGTCAGCATCCTGTCTCTCCTGTTTGTCGGGGTTGGGTGCGATGTCGTGTATGAACCCCTCGTGTGCCAAACACTAGTGCCTGATACACGACCGTACTACTGTCCGCACTGTACGCGGAGCTTGACACGCTGGCAAGTTCCCCCGATGCTCGAGGAAGGAGACCCCAGATGGTCACGAAAGAGGAGGCCCCATGAAGGCCACGACGATGCTGGACGTGTTCCGGCGGATGGACGCCATGGCGATCAGTGCCCTGGAGGCCCACTGGCTTCTGGGCCGCCTGGCCGCGGAGAACCCCCGCATGATGGCGGAGGCCCTGGACGCGCTCGAGCGCCGGAGGGATGCGGCATGAAATGCACATGCCCGGAGGCTCCGGAGAACCTGGGCTTCTATCACGACCCGGACTGTCCGCTCTACACGTCATGCGGGGGCTGGACCTGGGACCCTCCGTGCGGCGGTTGCGACTGGTGCTGTGCGGCCCAGGATGCCCACGCGCGGACGCTCATGGTCCAGGAGAAGGGGGACCAGTGAAGCTCCGCAAGTACCAGGAGGACGCCATCTCCGCGGTCTTGGACGCGGTGACTGGGGGTCAGCTCCAGCGCGTGGCCGTGGTGCTGCCTACGGGCATGGGGAAGACGGTGATCTTCAGTCACCTTTCCAGACGGTGGATCATGGACCGTTGCACAAAGGTTGCGATTCTGGTTCATCGGGACGAACTGATCAGTCAGGCCGTGGACAAGATCCACCAAGTGGACCGGGACCTGAAGGTGGGCCGGGTCAAGGCCGGGACCTGGGACCTGGACGCGGATGTGATCGTGATGTCCGTCCAGACCGTGTCCCGGCCGGCGAACCTGGCCAAGCTCGAGGGTCTGGCCAGCCTGGTCATCGTGGACGAATGCCACCACGCCAGCGCGGAGACCTGGGTCGCCACGCTCGAGGCCCTGGGATGCTTCTCCCCCGGCGGGCCGCCGTGCGTAGGCTTCACGGCCACCCTGTCCCGGACCGATGGCCGCGCGCTGGGCACGGTCTTTCAGAAGATCGTGTACCAGAAGGACATCCTGGACGGCATCGCCGGCGGCCACCTGGTCAACCCCCGGGGGAAACTGATCACTCTCCAGGCCGGGCTCCTTGACAATGTAAAGGTGTCCGGCGGGGACTACCAGGTGGCAGACCTGGGGAACCGCCTCACCGACGTGAACGCGCCGGAAGAGGTCGCCAAGGCGTACGCGGAGCTGGCCGGGAAGCGGCCGGGCGTGTGCTTCTGGCCCACGGTGGCCACGGCCATCCGGGCCACGGAGGCCCTGAAGGCCCAGGGCATCATGGCGGCCACCATCTGGGGGTCCATGGACCTCGAGGACCGCCGACGCACGCTCCAGGCGTACGCGGACGGAGAGATCCAGGTCCTCACCAACGCAATGGTCTTGACGGAGGGCTGGGACGCGCCCCGCGCGGAGGTCTGTGTCATCGCCCGGCCCACGCGCTCCCCCGCGCTCTACGTCCAGATGGTGGGCCGGGTCCTCCGGCCGTACCCGGGCAAGGAGGACGCGCTGGTCCTGGACATCGCCGGCGTGACGATGGACCACAAGCTGGCCACGCTGGCGGACCTGACCTCCGGCCGCGTGAAGGAGGTCCAGGACGGGGAGTCCCTGGCGGAGGCCGTGGAGCGCACCGCGCGGGAGGACGCCACGGCGGTCTGGGCGCTGGAGATGGCCCGCTCCATCCAGGACGTGGACCTGTTCCGGCGCTCCGCCACGCTGTGGCTGACCACCGACGCCGGATGCTGGTTCATCCCGACCGGGAAGGGCTTCACCTTCCTCTGGCCCGACGATGACGACCCGGAGTTGTACTGGGTTGGATGGCGGGGCCAGGGAGGCGGGGGATCCTGGGTCTCCCCCGGCGGCCTGGCCCTGGAGTTCGCCATGGCGCTGGCGGAGGAGACCGCGGAGCGCGACCCCGGGTACTCCAAGAGGACCGCGTCCTGGCGCAAGTCCGGTGGGGCCTCCGCTGCCCAGAAGGACATGGCCCGCCGGATCGGTCTCGAGTTCGCCCCGGACGTGAGCAAGCGGGAGCTTTCGGACCTGATTACTGTCCGCCTGGCATCCCGGGCTCTGGACCCGGCATTCCTGAAGGTCAAGGAGGCCAGGCGTGTCTCTCGTCAGGCGTGATCGTCGGTGGCGGTTACGGAACATCCTCGCGCGCATCGAAGAGTCGATCTTGACTCTCCGATACCTCCAGCTCCAGGGCCAGCCCGGCGCGGAGGTCTCCCTGAACATCTGCCTGGACCAGTGGCGCGTGGCGCGTGACCGGCTGGTCCTGGCGGAGTACGAGCGCCAGGTGCGTGACCTGGCGTCCCCCGACTACCACGGATAGGAGATCACGATGCAACTGGTAGACCCCGCCCCGCCGGCTCCCGCGGACCCTCCGTGCGCCAGCGGTGGCCGGAAGCTCTACAACCAGTGGGGTCAGTACCTTCTCCCGGACCCGGACACGGGCAAGGAGCGGTCCTGGGTCCGGGCCACGACCCTGGCCAAGGCCCTCGAGGACACCTACAACCTCGAGGTCTGGGGGATGCGGATGGTCGCCAAGGGGATGGCGCTTCGCCCGGACCTCCTGGCCCTGGCCGCGTCCCTGGACGTGGAGGCGGACAAGAAGCGCCTGAACCAGGTGGCCAAGGACGCCAAGGAGGCCGCCGGCGGATCCTCCGGCGCGAACATGGGGACTGCGCTCCACGCCATGACGGAGAAGCTGGACGCCGGGGAGGAGGTCAGCCCCGGCCCGTTCGCGCGGGAGCTGGCCGCCTACCGCGCGACCATGGCCGCAGAGGGCCTGACGGTCCTCCCCCGCTACTCGGAGCGGATCATCTGCGTTCCGTCCCTGGACGTGGCCGGCCGCCTGGACAAGCTCACGGAGACCGTGGGATCACGCCTCTACCAGGTGTCCGATCTCAAGAGCCAGAAGTCCATGGATTTCGGGGGCGTGAGCATCGCCATCCAGCTCTCCCTCTACGCGCACGCCTACGCGATGTGGGACCCGGCCACGGAGACCTGGGAGGACCCTCCCCCGATCGACCAGGAGACGGCCACCGTGGTCTGGCTCCCCGTGGGCCGGGGTCACTGCGAAGTGTTCGACGTGGACATTTTCCTGGGCTGGGAGTGGGCCAAGCACGCCATGGAGACCCGGCGCATCCGCAAGTGCAAGCCCTTGTCCTCGAGGGGGAACACGCGGCCGGCCACGCTCGAGCCCCCGCGCTCCGCCCTTCAGGTGGGCCTGGATGAGATGGCCCAGGAGGTCCGCTCCATGTTCCCCGCCATCGCGGCTTCCAGCGCGGCGGCCAAGAAGGCTCTGGAGCGGCCCCGGCCCACGATGTACGGTGACGCCGGCGCGTGGGCCTTGGTGTTCAAGGACGCCAAGACCGTGGAGGAACTGATCCAGGCGGGCCAGGAGGCCGCGGCGGACCTTGGCGGTCAGCTCCCGGACACCCTCAAGGACCTGGGACGGAAGCTCCGCCAGGAACTTCTTGCCAAGGAGTCAACCCCCAGACCTTGACACGGTGCCAAGCCAGACGCACCATGGAAAGTGTTCGAGCCGGAGCCAGACCGACCAGACCTGTCTCCGGCGGACATCCAGATCCAGATCCAGAGGAGAACCAGATCATGAGCATGCCCGACCCGTTCAGCAACCCGCAGAGTGGTTTCGTCAAGCTCCAGGACTACGCGGACCACGCGCTGATCGTCACCCCCCGCCAGATCGTCCACGGCATCACCACCTCCAAGTCCAAGTCCCCCGGCGACACCTCCGCCGCCGACGTGGACGCCGTGGTCCTCTACGCGGACGGCACGGTCAAGGAGCTGCCCAACCTCCGCGTGTTCGGCAAGGGCCTGGTGGCCCAGTTCGGCCGGAGCATCGGTCAGATGGTCATCGGCCGGATCTCCATGGAGAAGTCCACCAACGGGAACGATGTCTGGATCATGGGCAACGCCACCGATGAGGACCGCGCCCTGGGCATCGCCTACCTCACGGCCAAGGCGAACGGCCAGCTCAAGACCGCCCCCGCGGCCCAGCCCCAGATGGCTGGCGCGGCGGCCGGCGGCTCCGCCCCCAAGGTGGACCCGTTCGCGTAACCTCCAGACGCCGGTCCCCATGCTGGCGAAACGAACGCCCCGGACGTACTGTCCGGGGCGTTCTGCTATGTGGAGGACCGCAATGGGTCGGCACGCTCGAGAGGACGACGGCCCCCGTACGGCCCCGCTGGGGAAGCTGGTTGCCGGCGGGGGCCTGCACGGGGACATGCCGTTGGAAGCGGACTGGGAAGACCCTCCGCCGCGGCGCTGGTCCGTCGTGGGGATCGTGGTCTCCGTCGTGGCGTCCGCCGGCCTGGGGTGGATGCTCGGGAACGATCCAGCCCCGGCGGCCAGCTCGAGCCCGATCCCGGCCGTCGTGAAGACCGTGACGGGGACCCCCTCCCCCGCCCCCACGGTGACGCGGTGGAGGACCCGGCCGCCGGCCGCGGGCAAGCCCCCGGAAGCGACCCCCCGCCCAGCCCCGACCGTGACACGCTGGCGGACACGGATTCCCGTGCCCTCCCCCGCTCCGACCGTGACGCGGTGGCGCACGGTGACCCCGACTCCCCAGAAGGAGACGACCCCTGATGACTCCGAGATTCCGGGTCAACCCGACCCCTGGGACTGAGACAGACGCGGGGGCCTGGCGGACCCTGTCCCTGGTCGTGGAGGATGGCGGCCCGCCGTGGCATCCGGTGGCCATGGCCACCTTCCTCCTCCCGGGCCCGCTGGCGGACGAACTCCAGCGCCAGGTGGCCCTCCTAAACGATGTCCTGGACCTCGAGGCCGCCCAGGCATGAAGAAGCCCCGGCCATGTGGCCGGGGCTTCCTGGCTCGAGGTCAGATCCCGTACGTGGGATCCCGGTAGATCTCCGTGGCGTGTCTCTCCGCGGCCTCCCGCCCGTCATGCCGGAGCGTCCGCGCGACCTCATCGACGCGGCTTTTCGACGCGGAGAGGCGGTCCTTCTCCGTCAGGATCTTGGCCGCTTCAGCCTTCTGCTTCTTCCAGTTCCCTTTGGTGAGGCCCATCGGGGCTCCCTTCCGCAACGTCGGGGCTTGAGGTCGGGGGCTAGTAGGGGCTGGCGACCTTGTTCCAGTCCTCCAAATCCATGTTCTGGCCCTCCTCCTGGGCCACGGGCCCGGTCAGGGCCGTAGCCGCCGCGCCTGCCAGGGTGGCGTGAACCTGGGCCTGGGCCATCTGCCCGGAGTACAGGAGGGCGTGGACCTGGGCCCGGGACACGTATCCGTCGTACTCCGCATTGAAGCTCCCGCGGGCCTTCTCCAGGTACTCCTCCGCCTTGGCGCGGTGCGTGGCCGCCTCCTTGGTCAGCTCCTCCGCCGTGGTGTAGTGCTCCGGTCCGGTCATCGTGTCCCTCCTGGGGGCTTGACTCCTTGTCTAGACGCATCATCCCCAGACCTTGGCACAGTGTCAAGGCAGTCCCCGAATCCGGTCGCCCTCTCAACTTGCGGGAAGTAAAACTTCCCAGAGGTTACTGACCAGTACTGGCTCTCTCCAGACCCCGGCGGTACGGTCCGCGGCCGGCAACATCGCGACGCACCGGGAGGCCAGACCCCGATGGCAATCACTGACCTGGACATGTGGATCCGTAAGGCCGTGCGGGAGGCCCTGGAGAAGACCGCGCTGGGGGAGCCGTACAGCTTCACCACGGGGCCATCCCTGGCCCCCGGGACCTCCACACCTATCTACCTGGTGGCGGTCACGGCCCCCTCCCCCATCCTGGGCCGGACCATGGTGGCCGCCGGCGTGGTGACCATCCCCGTGGACCAGGAGGAGCTGACCGCAATGGTCGGGGAGCTGGTGGACCAGCTCCGCCAGCGCGCCGCGGCGGACCTGAAGGTGGGATTCCCGCCGTGTTCCCTGGGCACGCTGGGAGCTTGACACAGTGCCAAGGTAGGCGCATGATGCACCTAGACACACAGTCAAGGAGTCCCCAGGAGGACGACATGAGCCAGACCCTCCCCCGCCAGCGCTGGACCGTTCGCGCCGGAAGCACCGGAACCGGCTCCACCCTGTTCGAGGTCTATGCCACGACCATGGAGGAGGCCCGTGCGTCCGTGAAGCGCACCGCGGAGGAGACCGGGGACGCCAGCCTCCGCATCCTGATCAGGATCGGGTTCACGGTTCACGCCATCGGCCGGGAGGACACCGGGGCTGACGTCCTGGTCCGGAACCCCTGGGCTCGGACGACCCCGGCCCCGGACTTCTCCCTGGAGCCGGCTCGCGCCGCCTGACCCCCTCGAGTCGAAAGCCCCCGGAACCCCCGGGGGCTTTCTTCATGCCCAAGAGCTTGACACGGTGCCAAGGTGGAGAGACGATGCGTTCAGACAGAGAAGCCCCCAGGGAGGGAACGCGATGGAGAAGTTGACCCCTCCCCCGGCCTCGAGCCCCCGCCCCACGGCGGGGGCTTTTCCATGCCCCTGCCCTGGTTTCTCGCGCGCCCGCGCGTGTAGACCGTCTCGCGCGTGTGCCCTTGCCCCTGCCCCTTCTTTTGCCCTTGCGTATTTGCCCTGGTCAAATGGGCCTTGACACGGTGCCAAGGTGGAGGGACGATGAGGGCGGTCGGAGAAGTCCCCCAGGAGGACACCATGATCAACGCTGTCAGGACGACCGCCAGGACCATCACCACGGTCCTGGATTTCTGCCTCAACCCCACCTGTCTGCACGCGGACCGGGCCAAGGGTTGCGCATGCTGCACTCGAGGCCACGGAAAGAAGAAAGTCCAGGTCAAGACCCGGAACCGGAAATAGGAGGATCTGATCATGAGTGCAATTCGTCGCGCATGGGCCACGTACACGGACCTGATCAACCGCCCGGCTACCCTTCCCGGCCGGCCGTGCCAGTGCGTGGACCCGGCCAATGGCTATGCCTGTGACCAGGAGTGCAGCACCGAAAGCTGATGTGACCCAGACCAAAAAGCACAGGTAAACCGCCCAGAAATGGACAAAAGCCCCGGCCTCAATTCGGCCGGGGCTTTTCATATGAGGAGGAAGTCATCTCCCGAGGAAGGACATCACAGGCTCCCAGAACAGGAGGGCGGGAATGGCCAGGACAAAAGCCGGGCGGAGGACCCAGCGCTCCGTCCATCCGCCGGCCTTGAACCGGGCCAGGCGCACGTTCTTCCTCGAGATGGGCCACCAAAACGGGATCCCTTGGCGCGTGATGGCGTCCCCCAGCGCATGGACCAGGGTCCCGACCAGAACGGCCGGGCCCAGCATGGCCAGGTCCAGTCCGGGCCACATGGCCAGCGCGATGGCGACCACGGCGGCCAGGATCTCATCCAGCCATCCCCGCTTGAACGCCCGGAGCGGGACCAGGTGGACCACACTGGCCAGGATCACGGCCAGCAGGACCGCTGTGGCCACCGTGCCGACCACCCCGGGCCGGGCCTGGACCGCCATCTGGACCGCGATGGCCAGAGTGGCACAGCCCGCTAAGGAGTGGGTGGCCCGGCGATGGCCGCCGGAGACCGCCTGGACCACGCGGCACAGAACCCAGGTCAGTGGTCCAAGGGACCGGGACGCCGTGGAGTCCCGGTGGTCCAGGTCCGGGATAAGGGCGGCTCCGGCGGTCACTGCGAGCCCGGCCACAAGGACCGGAGTGGTTTGGGGGTGGATCAACTGAAGGGCACTCCAGGCGACCGCCCCGGTCATGGCGTGGGATATCCCCATCATGACGATTGCTCCAATCTGGTCCATTGCAGGTCAGACGGCCCCCCTCATGGTTGACTCCACCTTGGCACGGTGTCAAGATGGAAGTCTCCATGAACCGAATTTGACGGAGTGGCACAGATGGCCAAGGAGATGGAGCCCCGTGGATGGGCTGAACTGGAACACGCCGGGGACCAGGGAATGGACCAGGCGGCCCTCATTGCGGCCATACTGGCCCAGAACGCTGGACCGGCGGCCCCTGTCGTTGGACCGGAGTGGGCCAGCCAGGTCCGACCGCCGGCCATTCCTGGGACCATCCAGGACAAGTACGCCAAGATGGTCACGCCCATCCGGGCGGCCCTGATGTTCGGGCTGTGGGTGACCTGGAACTGGAAGTACGGCGCATTCGTGGCCGTGGTCCTGGCGCTCATCGCTCTACTGATCAAGACCCGCTGAACTCCCCAGGAGGAGAAAGACCGATGAAGATCACCCCCACCTACCAGGACCCGCCCATCTTCCCGGGCCCCACGCGCCCCGCGGCCTGGACCAGGTGGTTCACGGTGCCCGTGTACCTGGTCATCTACGTCATGAGTCGCAGGATCACGCACGCCGCGTTCTACCTCGCGTGGGCGCTGATCATGATCGCCATCCTCACCAACCACCGCTGACGAACTCCCCAGGAGGAGATGACATGTTCAGGATGAACCCCAAGGCCCAGGAGAAGGGTCCCGAGCTTCCCCCGCGGCTCACCGCGGCCCAGGCTGAAGCCGCCATCCGGGCCAAGGAGGTGGAGCTGGCCACGCGGGAGCTGGAGGAGGAGGCCCGGTTCCGCCGGGAACAGGCGGAGGCGGAGCGCCGGGAGTGGCGAGAGGCCCAGGCCAAGAAGGACCAGGAGACCAAGGCGGTCCAGACCCGGGTCAAGTGGTCCGTGCGCCTGGGCCAGGTCATCGCCATGTTCCCCATCACCACGACCACGACCATGGCCATGATCGGCCAGTTTGGCTGGGGCCTGAACCACCTGGACCAGATCGGTTCGAGCCGGACCGATCTGGTCCGGATTCTGGTCGTGATCCTGTTCTCCGCCAGCCTGGAGTCCCTGTCCCTGTTCCAGGGCTACCACGCGGACCGCGCC
Organism: Nonomuraea sp. NPDC050733; assembly: GCF_040654215.1. Lineage (NCBI taxonomy): Bacteria > Bacillati > Actinomycetota > Actinomycetes > Streptosporangiales > Streptosporangiaceae > Nonomuraea > Nonomuraea sp. NPDC050733. The sequence goes on from NZ_JBFAHO010000058.1 coordinate 28,966, forward strand.
CTCCAGCGCCGGGATTCCGCGTTCGGGCTCTACGCCGGCGCGTTCGCTACCTCCGGCATCGTGGGGGCCCTGAACTACAGCCACTACGCCAGCGCGACGGAGAAGACCAGTTTCTTGGGCCTGATGGACATCCCCAGCCCGACCCCCACGGCGGTGGTGTTCGCGCTGTTCTCCTTCATCTCCCCGGCGCTGTGGCGGATCCACTCGAGGGCCAAGAACCGAGACACCCTGAAGAAGGCCGGCGAGATCGACACGCGCGCTCCGCGCCTGGCTATGGCCAAGAAGCTCTGGCACCCCATTCGCTGGATTGTGACCATGTACCTGGCCACCTGGAGCACGGACGTGCGGACCCCCGCGGAGGCCATGGCGCTGTACGACGACTGGAAGGCCGCACGGCTCGAGGCCAAGAAGGCCAAGCGCGCCGCGAAGCGTGCGGCCAAGGAGGTCGCCAAGGCCCCGACCGCGAAGGGCAAGACGGAGGGCCCAGAGCCGGTCCCCGACGACCTCCAGGAGGGCCCCGCCCCGACCATCGCCCAGCGTTTCCCGGAGGCGTGGGAGGCGTACGTCAAGAGCGCGGAGGGCGGCAACAAGCTGACCCAGCGCGCTCTCGCCAAGGACTACTTGAAGGGCAACCGCCACCACGCTCGAGCGATCATCACGGCCTGGGAGGAGACCCAGGGCGACGTCAACGCACACCGGGAGGAGGAAGACAGGGATGACGACGACGTTCGTGCGCCGGCCGCCTAAGAAGAAGGCCACGGCCCGGGGGAAGGCTCAGCCCCAGTCCGACATGGCCCAGATCAAGGCGTTTGCCTGGCGTCACCGCGACGACGCGGCCCCGCTGGCCGTGGCCGTGATCCTCCTCCTGGTCACGCTCCTGGTCCAGGACATCGCCGGCGCTCCGCTGTGGCTGGCCGGCGGTGGCCTGGCGGGGGGAGGCGTGCTGTACGCCAAGCCCTGGGCGGCCAAGGAGCGTGGCTGGGCGCTCCTGGACTGGGCCCGGTTCCGGCGGGCCACCATGCGCTGGGAGGAGAAGGAGCGCGCGTACGCCGGCGGCCTGGCAGCCCTGGCCGGGTTCTGGGCAGCCTGGTTCTCCCTGGGCGGGACCCGGCCCCTCCTGGCGTATCCGTTCATGGTCGTCCTGGCGGCCTGGCCGTGGTGGAAGCACCGCACCCCGCATGCCTCCGTGCCTGTGACGATTGCAACTGAATTGCGGGGGAATGGACGCCGGCGCGCGGAGACCCGGACCCGGAGCATCATCGACGGCTGGGCCGTGAAGGCCCGCCAGGGCAAGATCCAGGGCGCTGAACTTCTGGGCATCGTCTGGGACCTCTACTCCATGGCCCTGGTGGTCGAACTCCGCCACGGCCAGAGCCGGCGCACGCTGGCTTACCAGGGGTACGCCTCCGCGCTGGAGTCCGCGTTTGACGCGCCGGAGAACTCCCTTCGCGTGGAGGACCCGGGCGAGATCAAGGGCCGGGACCGGTCCGCGCGCCTGGTCCGGCTCCGCTTCCTTCTGGAGGACCCGAACGCCACGGAGCTGGGTCCTCCGCGGGACGCTCCGGACTCGGAGGTCATCCTGGGCCGGTTCGAGACGGGGGAGCCCGTGGTCCTGGTGGAGAACGTCCACACCGGGATATTCGGAGCCTCCGGGGCCGGCAAGTCCGGGGTCGTGAACACGATCATCCGGAAACTCCGCTGGCGGAGGAACGTGGCTCTGATCGGGTTCGACCTGAAGCCCGGAGCGCCCGAATTTTCCAAGTGGGGCCGGGTCTGGTACTTCCTGGCGGACAACCCGGTCCGCGCCCGGTTCGCCTTCCAGGCGCTCATCACGGCCATGGAGGAGCGTGGCGCGCTGATGGCGGAACGTGGCTGGCGCAAGTGGAGGGCCACGCCGGCGGAGCCGGACATCGCGGTTTTCGTGGACGAAGCTCAAGAGCTGAACGATTACAAGCTGATGGCCGACCTCGAGCGCCTGGCCGGCCTCATGCGCGCGTACGGCGGCCGGATCTACGTGGCGACCCAGCACCCCAAGGACACCAATCTCCCGACCACGGTCTACAACGCCCTTCGCCAGATCATCGGCCTGAAGGTCTCCGACAAGGCCGACCGGGTCGTGTTCGGGGAGAACGCCAACCGGGATGGCTGGATGCCCTCCCGGCTCCCCGACGACGGGGGCCGGTTCCTGATCAAGTCCCGGACCTACCGCCAGCCGCTCCCGGCTCGGGGCTACTGGATGGAGGATGACGACGTGGACCGGGAGAACGCGGCCGGCCCGGAGGCGGTCCAGCTTGACGCCCGGACCGCGACGGGGTTCCTGTCCGCTGGCCTGGTCACGCCCATGGCCGGGGACCTGGTGGGCACCGGGGCCACCACGGCGCTCCTGGAGCCCGGGGACATCGTGGAGGCAGAACTGGTAGAGGAGACCCCGGACAAAAAGGCCCGGGTCCTGGAGGCGGTCCGAGAGGGCATCGGAACCCCTCGAGCCATTGCATCCGCGACAAACATCGCGGAGCGCACCGTGAAGGCGTACCTGGCGGAGCTGGCCCGGGAAGGTCGGATATTCCAAGACGGCCAACGGAAACCTTGGCGTAGCCTGGACTAGCCGGTCCGGAGGGGACGGCACGGAGTTGGATCTGAAGGCCCTGGCGCTCGAGGGGAGCCCAGGGCCTTTATCTTTTGGTCAACGGAACGTAGCCACGGCGGGCCTGAAGGCCCAGTGAAATGTCCGTTTCTATGCGTCCCGATCTTGGGACGCATACGAAAGCCCAGGTCAGAGCGTTGGGAGCCTTCCTTTACCGAGCGTTACTGATCACGATACAAGATCAGAAACGACTCCAGCCCTCTGACCTGGACAAACATAAATGATCAATGTATGCGTCCATGCGTCCCGCATGCGTCCCCGTGCGTCCCGGACGCGGTCCTTCTATGCGTCCATGCGTCCCCCCCTTATAGAGGGGACGCACAGGACGCTTAGGACTCATGATCAATTTCAAGAGTATGCGTCCTTGATCTTGAAACCCTCCGCCGTGGCGGCCTCGAGCCCCGGCCCAACCGCCGGGGCTTTCTCATGCCTTGACACCATGACAAGGCGGATGGACACTCGAGGAAGAAGGCCCCGCCGGGGCCCAAGCCCCCAAGGAGGGCACATGCGAGCGATGCTCCTGAACGCGATGAATTCCTTGATCAAATTCGCCCGGACCCGCTGGATCTACCTGGCCACGTTCGCCGTGGCCATGACGCTCCTGACCACGGCGGCCTACACGGAGTCCTTGGTCCTGGCGCTGGCCGGGGCCGTCGCCGCGTTCGTTGCGGGGGAGGAGAAGGCCGCTCACTACCTCTGCAACGAGTGTGCGCTGGAGATGGTGGTCGCGGACCCGGAGATTCCGGAGCGCTACACGGTTGCCTGACCCGCGCGACCTCGAGCCCCGGCCCCGGCCGGGGCTTTCTCATGTGCTCACCTTGACCCGGTGCCAAGCCCAGGTGGATACTCCGGTCAGGTGGCCCCGCCGGGGCTCGAGCCCCCAAGGAGGGCCTGGAGATGGGCGAACTCACTCCTGCGGACCTGACCGCGGAACAGATTCGGGAGCACCTGGCCGCGGGGGAGGAGGTCTGGCTGTGGGAGGGTGGCCGGCCCAAGCACAAGGTGTTCAGCGTGGAGGGCCTGACCGCGGACCACGTGACCCTGGGAGAGGATTTCAAGATCTTTTTTAAGGGAGCCATCACCGGGCGGATGCTGGGGAAGCACATGAACCGGGACGCGACCATCAAGGCCGTGACCCGTACGCTTCCGACGCCCAAGGAGCCCAGTGTCCAGACCGCAGATGCGGAGGATTCGCGTGGTTAAGCTCAACATCCCGACCGGCCCGGTCACAGAGGTTCCCCGCGACGCCATCAGGGACGATGCCGGGGAGTTCGCCCGGAAGGATGACCGGGAACTGGCCCTGTACCTTGCCCTGGAAGGTCTCGATCTGGGACCCGGAGACCGGGAAACGCTCGGGTGGCTGGCCGACTGGGAGATGGAGACCGTAGCCGTGATCTGTTCGTGGATCGTACGCGCGAGAGCCCAGGGCGCGGAGCAGGAGGTCCATGTGGAGCGCATGGCCCGGGAGAAGGTCCGCCGGGACATCGTGGCGGATACTCAGAAGACCCTGGATGACGCGCGGAGGGAGTTGGACCTGGCGGTCCAGGAGGCCGCGGAGCGCGCCCAGGATTGACACAGAGCCAAGAAAAGCCCCGGCGGAGGGGAGGGAACCCGCCGGGGCTTTTCGCTCTCCAGGGCCCGTTCAGGCCCGCGTGACCGCGGTCTGTTCCGGTGCCACGTTGGGCCGGAGGGTCAGGCCCAGGATGATGGACAGGGCCGCGATGATGGAGCCCATCTGGGCCTCCGTCACCGGGAGCCCGAACGCGATGGCCGCGGTGAGGATGGTCTGGACGGCACCGGTCAGGGCGCTGACCACGAACGGCCGGGTCACCACGGCGACGATCAGCGCCATGACGCCGTTGCCGATGGTCAGGACCCAGGCCGCGGACTCATCCGTGAGGCCGAACACGCCGAACGCGACCAGCACGGCAAGGACCGCCTGGAGCGCGTAGAGGATGGCGGCCGGCTCACGACCAAAGATCTTCATGCGGGGATCTCCTTCCCCTCGAGGGATGGGGTTGACCGCCGGCCCTGTCTGGTCAGGGGCCGCCGGGGTCTATCGCTGGGCCAGATACTTCAGCCGCGCGCCGGAGATCTTGTAACCGGTGCCACTGGCGTGGACCTTGACCTGGACACGGAGCTTGCGGCCCTCCTGGACGTGGCCGACGTCGGAGAACCCGACCCGGCCGGACTCCGGGAGGAGCTGGGTCGTCTCCCAGCCCTCCTCCTTGAGGCGGTCCACGGGCGGGGTCGCGGTGGAGTCGTACTGGAACTCCGCGCATCGGAGGGACACCGGGGTTCCCACGGGCACGCCGGACAGCTCCACCACGGCGGACAGGCCGTACTGGGAGGGCTCGCCCAACAGGATGGACTCCCCGGTCCCGCTGTGGTCGCCGTAGGGGTCCGCGTACTCCGTGTCCATGGGCACGCTGACCCAGGTGTTCCCGGGGAGGTCCCGGGCGCTCGAGCTGGAGAGCCCGAAAGATCCGTAATCCATGTCCTTCTCCTTGGGTTCGTCGTGGGGTGCGGGGTCGGGGGTGGATCCGCTGGGGAGCTTGGCCCCGCCGGTAATCCATGCGTAGACGGATGGGCCAGGGCAATCCGTGCTGTAGCCGTCCCGGTGACCCTTGATCTCCGCGCCGGCATTGCCGTTGGCCCGGAGGAAGTCCCGCGCGCCATGGAAGGCCCGTCGCATGTTGTCCGTCATCTGGGTTACGCCGGTGTTGCCGACCAGGACCAAGATGGCGTAGTGCCCGGAGTTGAGGCCGGGGCCGTTGGCGGCCGGGAGGACGTGGGCACCCCTCCCGATCATGGCCACGTCGTGGTTACAAACGATCATCGAATATCCGATGTCGTTCCAGCCGTTGCTGTCCATGTGGCCGTTCTGGATGCCGCGGACCGCGGCCCGGCATTTCTCGTGGTCGGTCAGCGTGGCGGGGTTCACGTAACCCCCTGTGTAGTGCCCTTTCACGCCTCGAGTGCTGCCCAGGTAGCTGGAGCCGCGGCCCGGCCGCGCGCCCCAGGTGGCTCTGGATTCGATCCTTGTCATGTGCCCTCCATCGGGGGATGCGTGGGGCCGGGGTGGTCCCGAAAGTGCTCATCAAGGCGGGCCTCGAGGGCCCGGATGCGCCAGTCCCGCGGGGCCGTGGCCTGGATGTGCGCGGCCAGGTTCTTGTTCAGGTCCTCCACGGCCTCCCGGACGCCAGCCACGTCGTCCTTCATGGATGAGCCGGAGTTCGGGGTGACTTCGTGGCGGATCTCCTGGACCGGGTCCCCTACCTGTTCCGTGATCCAGCGCTTCAGTGGGCGGAGGACCACGTATCGGAGGAGGGCCCCCACAGCGATCAGCGCCGTGGCGATGGCTCCCAGGTAGAGGACCACGTCCCCCACGGATTTGATGTCGATCGTCATTCACGGCCCCAGGTAATAGACCGCGCCGTGAGGCATGCCCTCCGTGGCCAGGACGTTCAGAGATGCGCCGGAGTCCTGGAACACGCCGATGGTGATCGTGTCCCCGCTCGCGCACGTCTGGATCGTGGACACGCTGACGCGCGTGGGGTTGCCGGAGCCGGCCGCCGCGGCGGACTGACGGACCCGAGTGTTCCCGCTCACGTTGACCAAGACCGTCCGGGTCCCCGTGCCGTTGGCCGTGAACGCGATGGCCGCGGAGATCAGGTACTTGCCGCCGCGGTTGGCCGGGATGGTGGCCAGCGTGGTCCCGGACCCCGTGGTCATGTTCCCCACGTCGTAGTTCTCTGTGCTCCAGGAGACCAGGATCCCGGTTGTCCCCGTGCCCACGGCCTGGTCCGTGGCCCGGGTCACGCCGCAGCATGGCCGGGACGTGCTGTTGATCAGGGCCTCCGCCCAGGCGGTCCCGTCCCAGATCATCATCCGGTCCGTGTCCGTCTCATAGATGACGCGGCCCTCCGCCGGGGAGCTGGGCCGGGTCCCGGACGTGCAGACCACCACCACCTGGTTCATCAGGTAGGTCATTACGTCCGCCGCGGTGAGGATTTCCCCGGCCGTGAACGTCTTATAGGGCATCCGTCCTCCTTTAGAACGCCAGCGCGTTCTGATCAAGGCGGCCCCCGGGGTCCGCGTTCAAGACCAGGAATGCGAACTTGGTCGCGGGCTGGAAGGTCCAGCGTGTGACCCAGTTGTCCGGCGTGATCTCGTGTTCGATGCCGCGAATGATCACGTCCCGGACAATCGGGTCACCCCCACCAGGAGGCCGGCGGATGACCGTAATACGGTCACCTATCTCCCGTCCAAGGACCTGGGGCCAAAGTCGCTCGGGATCTACGCGCGGCCAGACCTCCATGGAGGTGAAGCGCAGTTCCGGCGCGCGGCTTACGGTCAGGAGGTAGGTGGCCCAGTCCGACACCGCGGAGTCGGTCTCCAGGAGGAGGTCAGACGCAGACACGGGGGAGTGAACCAGGTACTTCTCCTGGGAGGCCAAGTCCTCCACCATGACCTCCGTACCGCCCTCCCGCTGGGCGATCACGCGGTTGATCAGCGTGGCCGTGTCGTAGGAGAGCCCCAGGCCCCCGTCCTTGTACGGCAGCTCCGACCCTCCGCCGTCGCCGAACGTCGCCTGTGAGGTCGTGGAGCGCGGGTCCGTCATCACCGCGGTCCGCTCCTGGAAGACCAGGACCCCGTCCCCGCGGATGTAGAGCGCGCCCAGCTCCGCGTCCGCCACGGCCTGGAGTTCTGTCAACGCCGGCCCCTCGAGGGTCGTGGCCTGGAGGGTCACGTCTCCGGGGTCTATGGCCCGCTTGTCCGCCGGCCAGCCCACGGAGTCCAGGATGCGGTGGATCCGCGCGCCGGAGGTCTCCCCGGATCCCACCGCGGCTACGGCCTGCCGCTTGTCCTCCTCCAGGACCCGGAAGGCGTCCGTGAACGCCGCCGTGGCCTCCGACCAGTTCGGCCCGGCCCAGTCGATGTCCCAGGAGTCCGTGTACGTCGTGGCCAGGGGGTAATCCACGCCGTCCCAGATGGCGGAGACGATGATGGGCCGCATGGGCTCCACCTGGGTCACGCCCCCGGAGACGTAGGGCCCGGCCAAGTTCGTGGGGTCGTACTTGCGGCCGGAGTTGTCCAGGACGATTGCCCCGGTCGTGGCTTCATATCTGATCAGCGGGGAGTCCGCCCGGGACGCGCCGCGGCGGATGCTGATCTTCCGGATGTCGTCCGTCACGCTGACGTGGAACGCGGTCCCGCCCAGCGTGCCCGTACCCAGGAGGCCCTTGGTCGGGTCGTTCAGGAACATCGCGCCGTCCGCCGTGGAGTTCGGGTTCACGGTGAAGCCCACGGCCACGGAGACGATGTCTGGCGGGTAGAGGTCGGGGGCGGTCACGGGAGGATCGCCTTCACGCCGGCCTTACCGTCTCGCCGAACGGCGGCTTGGATGGCCTTCAGCACGGTCCGGCCCATCTGGACCTCATCCGCGCCCAGGGGGACGTGGACGTGAAGCTCCCTGATCACGGTGCCGCCGGCCAGAGCCGGGTCCACCAGGGGCTCCCGGCGGCCCAACCCGTTGTAGACCCCGTTCATGCCCGGCTCCAGGACCGCGGTCCCGTCGTCCGCGCGCATGAAGGACGCCGGCGGCCGGCCCCACTTGGCCGCGCGCTTGGGGACCTCCCGGACCCGGGCTCCGGTGTACGGAGCTTCGATGATCCGGTTGGGGTTGTCCGACTGCATGAACACGTGGCCCATGTGCGGGAACCCGAGGTCCCCGGGCCGGGGGCTGGAGACCTTGGTCAACCAGGGGTATTGCTCATAGGTGGTCCGCGGCATGACCTTGTGCGTGGCCTGGTACCAGGCGTAGCGCATGAGCGATGAGCAGTCGAATCCGACGATGTTGGATCCCTGTTCGATGCCGCGGGACGGCCCGTTCAGGCCGCCTCCGCCCCAGGAGTACGGGACCCCGATCTGGGAGCGCGCGGCCTTGACCGCGCCCTGGCCGCCCCCGCCCTCGAGCTGATCCTTGCGGGCCATGAGCCAGGACCGGATGTTGGCCAGCGCCTTCTTGGGGACACCCCCGATGAGGCCCCCAAGACCGGCGGTGCCCAGCGTGCGGTCAATCAGGCCATTGATCGGGCCAATGACCCCGTCCAGGGCCTTGGCAAGCCCGCCCTCGAACCAGGTCTTGGCCTTGGTCGCCCAGCCCTTGACCCAGCCGATGATGCCGCCCTCTGCGAACCCGGGGACGATCCCGCCCGGGTCGCCGGCCAGGCCCATCTCCCGGATCACGTCCTTGTTCTTGCCGTGTCGGTTGACGTAGTCGATCAGGCCGGCGTTCCGCCGCGTGGACGCCGCGTTGACCACGAACTCCCCGCGGGAGACCCGGGCCAGGACATCGTCCGCCTTGGACGTGGTCCCCTGGCGGACCGGGCCGCCCGTGGCGAACCGCGGCGCGGCCGGGAGCGGGTCCGCGCCGACGAACTTGGCGACCTTGTCCCAGACACCCTTGATGCCCTTGGTGTAGACCGTCTCCACCACGAACCGGATGGGCTTCATCGCCAGGTCCCGGACCTTGTCCCAGACCTTCCCGATGAAGTTCTTGGCGCTCTCGAACGCCTTCCCTACCAGCTCCACGCCCTTCTTGACGTTCTCGAACACGGGCTTGATGCCGGAGTTCCAGACCACGGAGATGGCGGCCTTGATGCCGTTCCAGGCCGGGACGATGATGGTCTTCCACAGCCAGGTCACCACGGGGGCCACGACGCGGCGGAGGAACATTTCAAAGGCCGCGAATATGATCTTGATGATTCCCCAGGCGACCTCTACGGCGAAGCTGATTCCCTTCCACGCCGGCTTGATGATGTTGTTCCAGAGCCACATCACGGCCGGGCCCAGGGTCCCCGTGATGAAGCGGTGGAGGGCCAGGAACGCGGGCTTGATGATGTTCTCCCAGGCGAACGCCACGGCGGCCTGGATGCCGCGCCACGCCGCTTGGACGATGTTCCGGAAGGTCTCCGACTTGTTGTAGGCCAGGACCACGGCGGCCACCAGGGCCATGATCACGGTTATCACGATGCCGATCGGGTTGGCCCTCATCGCGGCGTTGACCAGCCACACGCCGGCGGCCCACACCTTGGATGCCGCCGCGGAGGCCGCGGCCAACCCGTTGTAGATCGTGACCGCCAGGGAGGCCGCCTTGACCGCCAGGGCCAGTCCCGTGATGGCCGCCGCGGTGGCGATGAGCGCCGTGGGGCTGACCCCCATCCCCTGAAGGAGGCTGATGAAGCGCTGGATGGCGGGAATGACCGTGTTCCCCAGGGTCTCCGTGAAGGCCCCGATCAACTGGCGCTTGAACGCCTCGAGCTTCGCCCCGGCGGTCTGTTGCAGGGCGTTCCCCGCCCGGTCCACCGACCCCTTGAACCCGTCCAGCTTCTTGGCCGCGCCGGAGGGATCCAGCGCGAACAGGGCTTGACCCAGGTCCTCCGCCTGGGTCCCGAACAGGGCCACGGCGGCCTGGCTCCGCTTCACCGGGTCTTCTATGGCGCGGAGCTTGGTCAGGGTCAGGTCCAGGGCCGTGTTCGCACTGGAGCCGCCCTTGCCGATGGCCGCGGCCATCTTCCCGGCGTCGAGCCCGATCATCTGGAAGCCCTGGCTGGTCAGCTTGGAACCGTCCACGGCCCGGATGCTGAACTCCTTGATGGCGTCCGCGACCTTGTCGGAGTCCCGCGCGCCGGCCTGGAGGCCCTGGACCAGGAGGCCCGTGGCGGTCTGTGCGTCCAGGCCCATGTTCCGGAACAGGGTCGGGTACTCCGTGAGGGTGTCCAGGAGGTCCTGTTGCTTGTTCGCGCCAAGCTGGGTCCCGCGCAAGATCACGTCAAACGCGGCCTTGGCGTTCGGGGCCAGCCCGGTCTTCATGAGTGTGGACACGGAGGCCGTGACCTTGGACACGTCCTCCCCCATGATCTTGGCCACGTTCAGCGCGCGGCCGGCCGTGTCCTTCAGCGCGGAGGCGCTGGCCCCCTTCATCCCGTCCATGTTCTGGACCACGGACTGGAGAGCGCCGTTCACGTCTTCCATGGATTCCCCGAATCCGGACGCGAACAGGTCGCCGGCGACCTTCCCGATCCGGTCCGCCTCCTTGGCCGTGAGGCCAAGCTGGGCCGTCAGGAGT
>NZ_JBFAHO010000059.1:0-34690 GCF_040654215.1 Nonomuraea sp. NPDC050733
TTACATTCCGAACCCGGAAGTTAAGCTTCCCAGCGCCGATGGTACTGCACTCGGGAGGGTGTGGGAGAGTAGGTCACCGCCGGACAATCTTTGATAGGAGAGGGCTCCACCTGGAGCTTCTCGGGCCAGTGATGGTTCCGGGAGGCGGAGGGTGGGGCCCTTTCTTGCGTTGTGCCGGCATAGGCCGTGGGCTGGCATCGGAGTCGTGCCGGCATACGCGTTGGGGCGGCATCGGGGTCGTGCTCGTCTCCGTCCACGCGGTGCGATGCGAGGGAGCCCGTTTCGGGCCGAGTCGATCGGATGGCAAGCCAGCGCGGATGGAAGTAAGCGCATGGGTGGCAAGCCAGCTCGCAGGCTGAGGCCCACCGGCATCACAACGCCCATGTCGCAGAAGACGACGTTGCACCCTAGTCGGTCTCTCCCCACAGGCCGGTGACGACGTTGCACCCAAGCCGGGTCTCTCACCACATGTCAGTGACGACGCTGTGCCCTTGCCGGGTCTCTCGCCACAGGCGGTGCGGTGGCAGGACGTGAGCGAGTACATGTCGCCGCGCGTTGACCAGCGCCCACGGCCGTGTTCCGTGCCCAGACCATGACAGCCGGGCGGGATGCGCGGTGGGGGTACGCGGCGGACATGACGCCGTGCACGGCCTGGCGATGCGCTCGGCGGCCTGGCCGGGGTCGGCCGCGGTGGCGCGCAGTGGGACGGGGATGGCGTCGTCGTCGAAGTCGTCGGAGCCGGTGGCCTCGGCCAGCCAGGTGCAGGCCCGATCCAGCACTGCCCTTTTCTCCGCAGCGGGGCGCGGACCGGGGAGGGTCGTGTGTCCCTCCCAGACAGGGCCGCGTACGAAATGGCGCGTAGACGCGAAAACGCGTTGCCGTAGATGCTCGCCAAAAAGTATGGTTTTGCGCTCGTGATCACAATGGTGGATCGGGTCCTGCCTGCCCGACTCGGGACAGGATTCCGGCGGCTGCTGGCCTCGAGCTGGCTGACCAATCTCGGTGACGGGGTCGCGGCCGCCGCGGGCCCACTGCTGATCGCGACGTTGACCCGTGATCCGCTGATGATTTCGCTGTCGGCACTGGTGGGCTGGGCGCCGCCGCTTCTGTTCAGCCTGTATGCGGGCGTGCTGTCGGATCGGTACAACCGGCGCAGGATCGTGCTCATCGCGAACGCCATGCGGGCCGTGGTGCTGGCGGGGCTCGTCGCGCTCACAGTGACGGGCACAGTGACCGTGGCAACGGCGCTGGTGGCGCTCACACTCCGGTCCATCGCCGAGGTGTTCGCCGACAACGCGACGGCCACGCTGACGCCCATGATGGTCGACAAGGACGATCTCGTCACCGCCAACGCCCGCCTGGGCACGGGATTCATCACGCTCAATCAGCTCGCCGGACCGCCGATCGGCGCGGCACTGTTCGGCCTGGGCTTCACCTGGCCGTTCGCGAGCCAGCTGCTCATGGTGGTGGCGGGAATCATCCTGGTCTCCCGGATCACGTTGCCCTCGCACGGCCGGCAGGCCGACGATCCCAAGCCCGACACCGTACGGGAACTCATCGCCGGGTTCAGCTGGACCATCCGGCACGCGGCAGTCCGCACGCTCGCGCTGACGATCCTGATCTTCAACTTCACGTTCGGCGCGGCCTGGTCGGTTCTCGTCCTCTACACCCAGCAGCAGCTCGGCCTCGGCGCCGTGGGCTTCGGCCTGATGACCACCATCGGCGGGATCGGCGGTCTGATCGGTACCGGTCTGTACGGGGCCATCACCCGCAGGGTGAGCCTCGGCGCCCTGATGCGGATCGGGCTCATCATCGAAACCTTCACTCACCTGGGCTTGGCGCTGACCCATTCGCCGTGGGTCGCCGGGGGCATCTTCCTGGCCTTCGGCGCGCACGCCTTCATATGGGGTACGACCTCGGTCACCGTCCGCCAGCGCGCGGTCCCGCGCGAACTCCAGGGTCGGGTGGGCAGCGTCAACACCATCTGCGTCTACGCCGGTCTGGTGGTCGGCTCGCTGATCGGCGGCGTCCTGGCCACCCGCTTCGGTGTCGCGGCGCCGTTCTGGTTCGCCTTCGGTGGTTCGGCGGTGTTCGTGGTGCTGCTGTGGCGGCAGCTCATGCTCATCTCCCACGACGACTGAGCCATCGTGCGGGGCGCCGTTCCGGGACGGTGTGCCCTCGAAAATGGGCAGCACACCGTCGACGTGTTCGCGCGGGCCCAAAGGGTGTCCGCTCCTGTCCCTGGTGCCTGGGGCGGCCCGTTGGCTGGCATCGGCCCGCAGTCTCGCATCGGCCTGCAGTCTGGCATCGGCCCGTTGCCGCGCACCCGCCCGTTGCCGCGCATCCGGCTGTCGCGTGCGGGTGCTCCTGCGGCCGTGGGAGGGGCTCTTTCGGCACCCTGCGGCGGGTCGCGCACAAGGTCGTATCGGACGTGCCTGTGCGGGGGCTGGGGCGGCTCGTGAGGGCCTGGCGGTGGTGAGTGGCCAGGCTCGGGGGCGGTTGCCGGTCCCCACAGGCCGTGCTCACTGGTTGGCCAGTACCGAATACTCCTCCGATACCCCCAGGGCGACGAGGAAGCGGCCGTCCTGGCGGAGCTTCAGCCACTCCGACAGCCACGGTGTGCCCTCCGGCGCCCAGTGGTACGGCTCGTACATTCCGCCGTCCTCGTCGAAGAAACTGGCCCCGGGCATGTACACCAGGTCGGAGGAGGCTTCGGTGCGTGCGGTGGCGAACTCCATGGTGACGCCGTCACAGACGATCATGGCGACCTTTTCGACGTCGCGTGCGCGATCGGCGTGGGTGCCGGACTCCCGCAGCTCGGCACGCATCTCCACGGCCTCCGGGCAGCGCCTGAAGCGGGCGAGGAACGTGTTGATGTCACCGTTCCAGGTGTAGGCGCGATAGAGGCTGAGGACACATATCGCGGCGAAGTCCTCTTCGTTCTTGGCGTCGTCGTTGCCGCGCCGGCACCGGTCGAGGCCGCTGCGGCCCAGCTCTTTCGCGAGCCGGCCGGTACGGGCGGCCCAGTCCAGGCGCAGTTCGAGGAGTTTCCGGGCGGTGGCCCGGTGCTCGTCCACGGCGGGGGCGTGGGGCGGGATCGTGGGCAGGGCGGAGGGAATCAGGGTGCCCGACGTGAGAACGAGGGCCAGGGCGACGGCCGCTGAGGCCATCGCCACGCCGCCGACGCCGAGCAGCAGCACGACCTGTACGACTTTTCGTGACCGGAGAGGTGTGAGGCTCCTCCGCAGGAGGCTTCCCGGTCCGCTCGTCATCCGCACCGCCGGAACCACCACCCTCGACGCGTCGCGAGTCCGAGTCCGAGTCTGCCGGCTCTGTGGCCGCCCCCTCTGCGTCTGCCCGCCCGGAGTCGGTCTCTTCTGGGTCCGCTGTCTTCGGGGCTGTTGCCCGCGAGTCGGTCCCCTCTGGGCCTGCCGTCGCCGGAGCCGCCCTCTCCGAGCCCGCCCTCTCCGAGCCCGCCCCTTCTGAGCCCGCCCTTTCTCAGCCCGCCCTTTCTGAGTCGGTCCCCGCCGAGTCTGCCCCATCCGGGGCCGTCGTCTCCGGGTCTGCGGTGTCCAGGTCTGCGGTCTCCGGGTGTGCCGTCTTGGGGTGCGTCGCTTCGGGGTGCGTCGTCCTGGGGGCCGGCGTCCGGGCGGGCGTCGGCTTCTGGACCGCCCCCGTCGGGGCTGTCGCCGTCAGGGTCACCGTGTTCCAGCGGGCGGCCACGTCGGACGGTGGGTCGGCTGGGCGCGCCTGTGAGCGTCACACTTCTGAGACGCCTGGGGCAGCCGTGAAGTTCGGCCGGGAACTTCGGCGGGCCGGCGGCTCGTCTGGATGAGTGAGGGCCTGAGAGCCCACAGCGACAGAGGGGGTCCAGATTCACAGGTGTACGGCTGAGGAAAGAGGGGAACGACGTACTAGATATGGAGCTCCCCCGACAGGACCGTCACCGCGTGACCGGCCCGGTGGACTCGGTCCACGGCCGCCCCGGCACGCGGCGTGGGCTCCTGCGGGACGTGACGCTCCGTGAGCCGCGGCCAGGGCCGAAGGGCCGGGGCGGTGTGAAGGTCCGAGGGGCGTTTTCCCGTCCTCACCAGGGTGAGCACTTGGCCGGTGAACGGCTGGATCGTGGCGTGTGGGGATGGTTCGGTGGGGAGGTCGGGATTGCTCGCGTGCACCTCGACAGGGGCGCTGCGGAGTGCTTTTTCCCGTCCGGACGGAACTGTGGTCCTTCTCACTTCCTGGGCCGGAAAATCCATTGTGATCATGAAACCGGTCGTGCGTTTCGCGGTGGGCGTTCCGTCTGCCGTGCTGAATTCGCCCCCTCTGCGGCCCGTGCCGTGCGAATAGCGTTGGGGCGTCTGGACCGAGGTCGAGAACCACCCGAACCAATCGGCACACGGGGACATCTAAGACAGGTGAGGCTCCGCTGCCTGCGTCCATGCGCCGGGAGCGGCTGACTCTGGACGGTGGCCTGCGGCAGGATTACCTAGGAAAGAAGTGTCGGTGAAGGCGTCTACAGTGGCAACGGACGCATGACTCGATGCCTGCGGGGGAGAGATATCCGGGTGAAACCTGGCCGCTTGCCGTACAAAATGGAATTGGTCGTGGGCGTGTCGCATGGCGAACACGGAATCGTCGGTTACCGTCCAATGTGTAGGGACGTGCCGATTACGGTGAGTTCCTGAAGGAAAGGACAAGCCGATGGGGGCTGTGCGCAAGGTGGTGAACTACCTTGGCCTGGGCGGGGTCGACCACTACGACGACCACTACGACGACGAGCAGTACGAAGAGGAGTACATGCCGGCGTCGGAGCGGGCGGCCAGACGGTGGCGGTCGACCGTCGATCCGTCGCGAATCGTGATGGTCCAGCCGCTCAAGTACAACGACGCGCCGATGATCGGTCAGCACTTCCGTGACGGTCAGACGGTGATCATGGACGTGACGGGCATGCCGATGCCCGAGGCGACCCGCATGGTCGACTTCGCGGCCGGTCTGGCCTATGGCTGCGAGGGCCGGATCGAGCGCATCGCCGACCGGGTGTTCCTGCTCGCGCCGGCGCACGTGGAGATCGAGACGTCCTAGGCAGCGCGCGGGCCGCGACGGATCAGCCGGGTGAGCTCGGCGGAGTCGTCGGCGGCCTGCTTGGCGCGTGCGTCCGCCTCGCGGGCGTACGCGTGCAACGCCCAGACGGCCCCGTCGGCGAGCTCCCTGAGCTCGGCGATGCGCGCGGCCACGTAACGGGCGTCCGAGGCGATGGCGGCGCGGCGCCGCCACAGGCGCCACCCCGCCAGCCCGATCAGGGCCACCCCCAGCACGATGAGCGGCCAGCCGATGGCGAGGGCCCCCAGCACGCAGCCGACGCCGGCGACCACCAGACCGACGACCTCCCACGGCCGGCGGCGCGGCAGCGTGCCCTCGGCCGCGATGGCGGCCTCCGCCTCGGCCATGGAGGCCGCGTCGGCCCCCTCGGGGCGCAGCACGATGGGGTGGCCGAGCAGCGGCACGGTGACCGTGTCGGGCGGCTCCAGGCGGCTGTCGGCCTCCAGCTCCTCGGCGACCCCGCGCAGCACCGGCGCGGCCACGTGCAGCGCGATGGCCGTGAGGTGCGGGTCGGCGCCGGGGCGCAGGTCGTCGAGCAAGTGGGTGGTCAGCGACGCCATGGGCCCGGCGGGGCCGCCCAGGCCGACCAGGGACCGCAGCATGGCCAAGGGCTCGTCCTCGGCCCAGGAGGTGACGGGGCTGGCGGCGCTGTTGGTGAGCGGGGTCGCGGCGTCGTGGTCGGACTGCCGGGCCGAGGTGATCTCGGTGCAGCGGGCGCGCAGCCGCGCCAGGCGCGCGGCGGCCTGCGCGGGCCGCGCCAGCTCGGGGATCTCCGCCATCTCGGGGAAGTCGACCAGCGACACGGGCACGACCACGGCGGGCTCGCCGGGCACGAGCGCCTGCACCCACTGCCGTTGGTCGGCATGGTCGGGTACGGCCAGCGCGTCGAGCTTGCGCAGCACGAAGATCTTCCCGGCGGGGCCGTAGGCGCCCCGGGCGGCGGCCAGCCAGAGGGAGCGCTGCCCGTGGGTGACCGGCTGCTCGATGGACAGGTCGCCGAAGGCCGTGCCGAGCCACGAGGCGTGGATGCGGCTGCCGTGGCCGGCGACGGCCAGGGCCAGGCAGAGGAACAGCGCCGTGCGCTGCTGGTCGCGCCCGGCGGCCCTGCTCAGCGGCTCCAGCGGGTCCTCGCCGGAGAGGATCGCCACCAGCGCCTGGACGGCCGGAGGCAGCCAGTTGCCGGGGATGTCGGCGAAGCCGGGTGCGGTAGGAGGAGCGGTGCCGTTGGCGGCCAGGTGAGCCAGCAGCGCCTCGGCGTAACGTCTCAGCTCTTCCGCTGCTTGGGGGCTCGCAGTCAGGTCCGTGCTCAAGGCAGAGAACTCCCCCATTTTCGGCCTCGGTTCATGACCGCGTAAAGCCTAACCGGGGGGCGCGCCAACCCTGGGGAGGCGCGCCCACGTCGATCGGCACGGCGGATGTCACATGCGCTCGGGGACCGGGACGCCCAGCAGGCCGAGCCCGGTCTCCAGGACGCGCAGGGTGAGCGCGCACAGCGCCAGCCGGGAGGCGCGCGTGTCGGCGTCGACGCCTTCCTTCAGCACCGGGCACTCCTCGAAGAAGGTGGTGAAGGCGGTGGCGGTGGCGTAGATGAACGCGCACAGCCGGTGCGGCTCGTTCGACTCGGCCACCTTCTCCACGGCCGCCCCGAACCCGAGGAGCTGGAGAGCCAGCGCTCGCTCGGCCGGGTGGCCGAGGACGATCGGGCCGGTGGCGTCGGCCGGGTCCACGTCGCCCTTGCGGAAGATGGAGCGGATGCGGGCCTGGGCGTACTGGAGGTAGGGGGCCGTGTTGCCGGTGAGGCCGAGCATGCGGTCGAAGTCGAAGACGTACTCGCTGTCGTGGCTGATCGACAGGTCGGCGTACTTGACCGCGCCCATGCCCACGGCGCGGGCGATCTCCGCCCGCGTCGCCTCGTCGTAGTCGCGGTCGGCGATGACCACCGACGCCCGGTCCACCGCCTCCTGGAGCAGGTCCATCAGCTTGACCGACTCGCCGGAGCGGGTCTTGAAGCGGCGGCCGTCCTTGCCGAGCATCATGCCGATCTGGACGTGCTCGGCCGAGACGGTGTCGGGCAGCCAGCCGGCCTGCTCCGCGGCGGCGAACACCATGCGGAAGTGCAGGGCCTGGTCGGCGCCGACCACGTAGAGGATGCGGTCGGCCTTGAGGTCGTGCACCCGGTAGCGGATGGCCGCCATGTCGGTGGAGGCGTAGCCGTAGCCGCCGTCGCTCTTGCGGATGATGAGCGGCAGCGGCTTGTCGTCGGAGCCGGTGAAGCCGGGCGGGAACAGGCACAGCGCGCCCTCGCTCAGCACCGCGACCCCGGCGGCCTCCAGGTCGTCGCAGGTCTTCTGGAGCATCGGGTTGTACATGCTCTCGCCGGCGATGTCGGCGTCGGTCAGAGTGACGCCGAGCATGCCGTAGACCTTGTTGAAGTAGCGGACGGTGGCGTCCATGAAGACGTGCCAGAGCCGCAGCGTCTCGGGGTCGCCCGACTGGAGCGTGGTCACCCGCGCGCGCGAGCGGGTCTTGAACGTCTCGTCGCCGTCGAACTTCTGCCGCGCGGCCTGGTAGTACTCGGTGCCCATGCCGGCTTCGAGCTGCGCGACCGCGGCCTCCTCGCCGATGTCGAGCAGGTGCTCGATGAGCATGCCGAACGGCGTGCCCCAGTCGCCCAGGTGGTTCTGCCGGATGACCGTGTTGCCCAGGTGCTCGTGGACGCGGGCCAGCGAGTCGCCCACGATCGTGGTGCGCAGGTGGCCGACGTGCATCTCCTTGGCCGCGTTGGGCGCGGAGTAGTCGATCACGATGGTCTGCGCGGGCGTGACCGTGCCGACGCCGCGGCGCGGGTCGTCCAGCATGCGGCCGGCCTCGCCGGCGATCCACGTGTCGTCGAGCGTGATGTTGAGGAACCCGGGGCCGCTGACCTCGACCGTGCCGGGGAAGTCGGACAGCTCGGCGGCAAGGGCCTCGGCGACCTCCCGCGGGGACCGTCGCAGGCGCTTGGCCAGGCTCATCGCGACGTTCGCCTGGAAGTCGGCGAACTGGGACGGCCGGATCAGCGGGTCTGCGTCGGCGTGCTCGGCGCCGAACGCCGCGGCCAGCGCCTGCTGGACGCGCTCGGTGAGCACCATCTGCGGGTCGGTCATGGTCTAAGGGTACCGGCGAGCCTGACCGTGACGCTGATCGCGAGGGTGATCACCACGGAGGCCACCACGGCGATGCCGACGGCGGTCAGGCCGTCGCCCAGATTGCCGGGCTCCAGGGCGAAGAACTCACGGACCAACGGGATGGACAGCGCCCCGGCGAACAGCACCGCCATGGCGGCGACCAGGCCCACCCGCAGCCAGGTGAGGGGTCGGGCGATGAGCACGAGCACCCACCAGGTCGTCAGGAACAGGGTGATCACCGCGGAGGTGCGGTCCTGGTTCAGGGTGGAGGTCCCGCTGTGCGCGGCCCAGAACGCCAGCAGCATCGCCGCCGCGCACAGCACCCCGGCCGGTACGGCGAAGCGCAGCACGCGGGGCACGAACCCGGGTCGCGAGCGCTCCAGCGTGGGCGCCAGGGCCAGGAAGAACGCCGGGATGCCGATGGTCAGCGCGTTGACTAACGTGGAGTGCCGGGGCGCGAACGGGAACATGAGCCCCAGGACCCCGGTCGCCAGCGACAGCGCGATCGCGTAGAAGGTCTTGGTGAGGAACAGGTTGGAGACCCGCTCGATGTTGGCCAGCACCCGGCGGCCCTCGCCGACGACGTGCGGCAGCGTGGCGAAGGCGTTGTCGAGCAGCACCACCTGGGCGACGGCCTTGGTGGCGGGGCTGCCCGCGCCCATCGCGATGCCGAGGTCGGCGTCCTTGAGCGCGAGCACGTCGTTGACGCCGTCGCCGGTCATCGCGACGGTGTGACCGCGCGCCTGAAGCGCGCCGACGAACAGCCGCTTCTGCCGCGGGGTGACCCGGCCGAAGACGGCGTTGGCCGCGAGCATGTCGGCGAGCTTGTCCGGGTCGTCCTCCGGCAGGGTGCGGGCGTCGACGGCGCGGTCGCCGTCGGGGATGCCGAGGCCGGTGGCGATGGCGGAGACGGCCTCGGGGTTGTCGCCCGAGATGACCTTGACGGTGACGCCCTGGCGGGCGAAGTAGCTCAGGGTCTCGTGGGCGTCGGGGCGGATGCGCTGCTGGAGCGTGACGAGCGCGACGCACTCGACGGCCGCGTCCGGGTCGCCCCGTTCGGCGGCGGCCAGGTCGTGGGTGCGGCAGAGGGCGAGCACCCGGGCGCCGGTGGAGGCCAGCGCGGCGGCCCGCTCGTAGCCCTCGCCGTCGTCGAGCAGCACGTCCGGAGCGCCGAGCAGCCACGCGCCGCGATCGCCGAAGTCGGCGCCGCTCCACTTGCGCGCCGAGGAGAACGGCACGGAGGCCGTGGCCGTCCAGCCGCCGGGCGTCGCGGGATAGCGCACCTGTACGGCCTGGGCGGTGGCGTTGGGCCGCTGGTCGAGGTTGGCCAGTGCGGCGAGCGCGTCGTCCACGGGATGCCCGTCGCCGATCGGGAGGACCTCGCCGAGGTCCATGCCGCCCGCGGTGAGGGTGCCGGTCTTGTCCAGGCACAGCACGTCGACCCTGGCCAGGCCCTCGATCGCGGGCAGCTCCTGGACCAGGCACCTGCGGCGGCCCAGCCGGACGACGCCCACGGCGAAGGCGATCGAGGTCATCAGCACCAGACCTTCGGGGATCATGGTGACGATGCCGGCGACCGCTCCGGTGATGGCGGTGCCGAAGTCGCCGGAGTTGCGGAGCTGGCTGTAGATCAGCAGCGCGCCGATCGGGATGACCAGCCAGGTGATGTACTTGATGAAGTTGGCGACGCCCTGGCGCAGCTCGGAGTGGGCGAGGTGGAACTTGCTGGCCTCCTCGGCGAGCCGTACCGCGTAGGCGTCGGTGCCGACGTGGGTGGCGACGAACGCGCCGGAGCCCGCGACGGCGAAGCTGCCCGACAGGACCCGGTCACCGGGCCGCTTGTGCACCGGGTCGGCCTCGCCGGTCAGCAGCGACTCGTCGATCTCCAGCCCGTCGGACTCGACGACCTCGCCGTCGACGAGCAGCCGGTCGCCGGACCCGAGCAGGACGAGGTCGCCGAGCACCACGTCCTGTGGTTGGACCTCCTGGTCGTGGCCGTCGCGGCAGACCCTGACAGGCTCCTCGTTGATGACGGCCAGGCGGTCGAGCGTGCGCTTGGCGCGTACCTCCTGGACGATGCCGATCAGCGCGTTGGCCACGATGACCAGGCCGAACAGGCTGTCCTGCCACTGTCCGAAGATCAGGATGAGCGCCCACAGGACGCCGATGACGAAGTTGAACAGCGTGAAGACGTTGGCCCTGATGATGGCGCCGAAGGACCGGCTCGACCGGCGCGGGACGATGTTCCGCTTCGCCTGGGCGGCCTGTGCCGCGGTGAGCCCTCGCACGCGTTCCCCCGTTCGTGTCCCCCGATCGTGCGGACGCGCCAAAGACTACGGGTTCACCAGAGCCGGTGTGATCGCGGAGCGACGGCGATCCGCTCGCCCACCCGGTCCACGATGCCACCGGCCGACAGGTCCGCGGCGAGCTCGCAGGCCGCGCTGATGCCCTGTGACCTGGACGAGCCGTGCGCGATGACCACGGTGCCGTTGAGGCCGAGCAGGACGGCGCCGCCGTGGGCCTCGGCGTCGAGGCGCTGGCGCAGGTCGCGGATGCGGGAGCGCTGCAGGAACGCGCCGAGCCGGGCCGCCGGGCTCTCGCCGATGGCCTCGCCGAGCTGGTGGAAGGCGTAGCGGACGGTGCCCTCCATGGTCTTGAGCGCGACGTTGCCGGTGAAGCCGTCGGCGGTGATCACGTCGACGGCGCCGGTGAGCAGGTCGTGGCCCTCGATGTTGCCGGTGAAGTTCAGGCCGGGGGCGTTCTGGAGCAGCTCGTGGGCGCGCTTGACGAGCTTGTTGCCCTTCTCGGCCTCGGCGCCGATGGTCAGCAGGCCGACCTTCGGCTGGGCGATGCCGTGGGCCAGCTCCGCGTACGCCGTGCCGAGATGGGCGAACTGCACCAGCATCTCCGGCTTGGCGTCGGAGTTGGCTCCGGCGTCGACGAGCAGCGTCGGGTGGGGCCGGGTGGGCAGGGCGACGGCGATGGCGGGCCGCAGGACGCCCTGCTGGGGCTTGAGGCGCAGCCGGCCGGTGGCCACGATGCCGCCGGTCGAGCCCGCGGACACCACGGCGGACGCGTCGCCCCGGCGTACGAGGTGGCAGGCGATCGCGATGCTCGAACGGGGGCGGCGCAGGCTGGCCAGCGCGCCCTCGTCCATCGCGAGGACCTCCTCGGCCCGCACGATGGGGATCTCCTTGGTGGCGTCATGGTCGGCGAGGGCCTCGTACAGGATGCGCGGCGGTCCGACCAGTACGACCTCCAGCCCGCGCTCGCGCACGGCGTGCACCGCTCCCGCGACGATCTCGTGGGGGGCGTGGTCGCCGCCCATGGCGTCGAGCGCGATCGGCTTGCTGTCGGACACTGGGTCACCTCGTACGGCGTGCGTGCCCGCCGTGAGGCTCGCCGAACGCGGGCTCGGCGAGCCCGCGGTCGCAGGCGGGACGCTTGCCAGGCTAGCCGGTGGTCCCGGTGGCCGATCCGCCGGGAGAGGACGGGATCAGCGCAGGTTCCAGTCCGTGACGCCGCGGGACACGATCACCTTCGAGAACATCGACACGCCGGTGATCCGGATGAGCGGCCCGTCGCCGTCCGAGCCGCCCGACACGTTGCGCTTGCCGAAGGTGGAGCTGCCCTCGTCGATGACGTGGGCGTTGTCGGGGACGCGCACGATGAGCTTGGAGAAGCGGGCGTCGCACTCGAGAGTGACCTCGCGGCCGGGGAGCACGGCGTCGGACAGGTCGATGATCATCGCGCCGAAGGTCGCCACCAGCCTGGTGTGCCGTGAGGCGACCCAGCGACCCTTCCGAATGATCTTGCTGAACGTGGAGCGGATCGTCTGCTGCTCCACGGCCTCCGGCGCCCGGGAGGCGGTCACGTCCGGCAGGTCCCCGGTGAGGGGAACGAGCTCGCCGACGGTCTTGGCCGTGTAGGCGGCTTCGAGGCGGTCCGCGTGCTCCACGCTGGTGAGCCGGCCGGTGGCGAGCGCCTCGCCCAGCACGGCGGCCACGCGGTCGCGGTCGGTGTCGGAGGCGCGCAGCGCGGGATCATGGGTCACGTCGTCAGTGTAGCCATTAACGCGATATGTCGCGAGATGCTCTTCTGAAATCTCCCGGCGACTCGGCGGAACCGAATCCCGGGTTTGCAACGTCCGGATATAAAGGCCACAGACGCGCGACAAGGGCTTGAGGTTTACCGGCGATCGAACAAAAATGAGGGGAAACGCTTAGTGATCTTGAACCAGGCAGGCACGCGACGCTTCCGGGCTTACACGTCCAAGCATCTGAACGACCTGCTGCTCCGGGCAGGGCTCGACGACGAGGACCGGCTGAAGGTGAGGGCCGTCGCCACGGTGCTCCCGTTCCGCACCAACGCGTACGTCGTCGACGAGCTCATCGACTGGTCGGCCGCGCCCGACGACCCCATGTACAAGCTGGTCTTCCCGCAGGCGGACATGCTGCCCGCCCCGGACGTCGCCCGGCTGGCCGACCTGCTGAAGGCGGAGGCGCCCGCCGCCGAGATCAACGCGGAGGCCAACCGCATCCGCGCCCGGCTCAACCCGCACCCGGCCGGGCAGATGGAGCTCAACGTGCCCCGGCTGGACGACGAGCCGGTCCCGGGGCTCCAGCACAAGTACCCCGAGACCGTCCTGATCTTCCCCAAGCAGGGACAGACCTGCCACGCCTACTGCACCTACTGCTTCCGGTGGGCGCAGTTCGTCGGCGACGCCGACCTCAAGTTCGCCTCTGACGACATCGAGCAGATGGTCCGCTACATCCGCCGGCACCCCGAGGTCACCAGCGTGCTGATCACCGGCGGCGACGCCATGATCATGGGCGAGCCGGTGCTCAAGCGCTACCTGGAGCCGCTTCTCGACCTGGAGCAGCTCGAATCAGTACGGATCGGCACGAAGTCGCTCGCGTACTGGCCGCAGCGCTTCACCACGGACCCGGACGCCGGCTCCACGCTGGAGCTGTTCGAGAAGGTGGTCGCCGCCGGCAAGAACCTCGCCTTCATGGCCCACTTCACCCATCCCCGCGAGCTGGAGCCACCACTCGTCGAGGCGGCGGTCCGGAACATCCTCGGCACCGGCGCGACCATCCGGACGCAGGCGCCGCTGATCCGCTCCATCAACGACGACCCGGCGCTCTGGTCGACCATGTGGCGCAGGCAACTGCGCATGGGCATGATCCCGTACTACATGTTCGTCGAGCGTGACACGGGGCCGCAGGACTACTTCGCGGTGCCGCTGGCCCGGGCCCACGAGATCTTCAGGGACGCGTACGCGTCGGTCTCCGGGCTCTGCCGTACGGTGCGGGGACCGTCCATGTCGGCCACGCCGGGCAAGGTGTGCGTCGACGGGGTCACGGAGATCGCCGGCGAGCGGGTCTTCGTGCTGCACTTCATCCAGGCCCGCGACCCTTCGCTGGTCGGGCGGCCGTTCTTCGCCCGGTACGACCCGACGGCGAGGTGGCTGACCGATCTGCGCCCGGCCTTCGCCGACCGGTTCCCGTTCGAGCCCGCGGTGGAGGAGGCCCTGCTGGCCGTCTGAACCGGCCCCTGGGTGACTCCGGGGACCGTCCGGCCGCCGGGTGAGCCCAGCTCGGCCCGAGCGGTCAAGCGAGCACCCGGCTAGCGGAAAATCTGTGCGCCCGGCCCGCGGCTTTCGTCCTTGACGGCGAACGTCCGCGGGCCGTCGGCGTGTTCGGGGGCGGGCGGCTTATGTCCGGGAATCCGCCCTCTCAATATCCCGAAATATGCGCCTGTTCTTTCTGCCGCTCGACGGCCTTGCCGGGGCTCTCCCGAGCCTCTTGGAGGGCCGTTGACCTGGCCCGCCAGCCGACGGCCGTGGTGGTACAACTACGTCGGTAGCTCAGCCGGGCGGCGCGCCGCGTGTGGTGCCCACAGCGTGTTCGTCTCGGCTTTCGGGGGGTTTTCGATTCGCGTTTCCTCCGCATTCGAGAGCGATCGATCACGAGCCGGGAAGGCAATCATGAATCGTGTAGTCAAGGCGGCTGTCGCCGTCGCGTCACTCGGGCTGGCGGCGGCCCTCACCGTTCCGCCGGCCCACGCGCAGGCGCACCGCTCCATCAGGCCGCTCACGACGGGGCCCGGCGCGCCGGACGTGACCTCGACGGCCGCCGGAACACTGGACGACAGGACGCCGGACGGCAGGGTGCTGGACGGCGGGACGGTCGGCCGGGGGACTCTGGACGGCGCGAGCCTGGGCGCGGTGCCCGGTGCCCGCACGCTGGACGCCGACGCGCCCGGTGCGGTGTCCGGCCCGGTCACCGGTGCTGTGCCTGGCCCGGTCACCGGTGCTGTGCCTGGCCCGGTCACCGGTGCTGTGCCCGGCCCGGTCACCGGTGCCGTGCCCCGCGTCGATGTGCCGGGGGACCGGACGCCGCGTCCCACGGTGCCCGGGCGCCGAGGCTCCACCTCGGCGGCCTCCCGCGGGGGGACGTCGGGGGGCGGCTCCGCGACCGGCCGCCGGGGCAGGGTGAGGACCGCCCCGGTCACCGCCCGGGACGACGACGGCTCCTCGCCGAGGACGACCCGCACAGGTCGTCGGCCCGGGAGATCTCCCAGGGCGGCCGGCACGGGCAGGCGCGGCCGGGAGAACTGGGAGCGGCGGTACGTCCAGCCGAGCCGGCCGGCCCCGGCCACGACCGACTCCCCGGTCACGGACCTCCCGGCCGGTGACACGCTGAGGGGCGCCCTGTCCAGGGGCGCCACCTCGGGCCGTGTGGCGCCGAGCGGGGTGGCGCCGAGCGTCCCGCTGGCCCAGGGCGTGGCCCGGAACGGCACGCTCGCCCGAGGCGTCACCTCCAGTGGCGCGGTGCCGGGCGGCGCGCTCTCCAGCGGTCCGGGCGGCGCGCTGTCGAGCGGCCCGGCGCGTGCGCTGTCGAACGGCGTCGTGTCCAGCGGTGCCCTCTCGCGCGGTGCCGCTCCGAGCAGTGCCCTCTCGCGGGGCGTCGCGCCGAGCGGTGTGGCCCGGAGCGGTGCCCTGTCCCGTGGCCCCGTCCCCAGCGGACCGCTGGCTCAGGGGGTGACTCCGGGCGCCGTGGTGTCCGGCACCCCGCTGTCGCGCGTCGCCTCGGGCGGGGTGGTGCCGGGTACGCGGCTGAGCTGACCAGAAAGGCCGCTGCCCGCCGTGTCCGCCGGCGGCCCGGGGGAGGGATGACGAGCGCCTTGGTGCCGGCGCTCGGACGGCCCGCCTCCCGGACCGGTGGGACGGCGCGGGCCGGGCGGACGCGCCCGAGCCCGAGTCACGCCTCACGTGCCGAGCCGCCACTGCAGGGCGGCGACCCCCGGTGAGAGGCGCAGCCCGCCGCCGGTCCCTCGACCAGGGACCGGCGGCACTCCCATGCCCGGACCCTGCGCGGGGAGCCGGACCCTGCCCGGAGCCGCTTGACTCTGGCACGGGGAACCCCGGACCCTCCACGCGGGCCGCTGGATGCTGTACGGGGCCGCCTGGACCCGCGCGGGCCGCCCGGACCAAGCGTCAGACGCGTACGCCGGTGCGCCGCGCTATCTGGGCCTGAAGCCGGGCCATCTGCCAGTGCAGGTCGATGAGCTGCTCGGCCAGCTCCATCCTCGGGATCTCCGACACGTCCTCGATGGCCAGGTGGTCGATCGCGGCCGAAAGCTCTCCCATCGCGCCCCCGTTCCCTTCCATCCGCGCCTCGCCGTATCGAAACAACGTTCGAATCATACCGGACCGTGCGCCACGCTGTCAGGCATTGACCTCTGGTGTCGCAGGGGCCGCGCGCAGTCGTCCCATGAGGAAGCCGCCGGGCGTGTCGTACGCGCCGGCGGCTGGAGGCTCGGGTGGGTCAGCCCTTGTTGTAGGCGGCGAGCACTTCCTTGGGGTCGCCGTCCATCTTGATCTTGCCCTTGTGCAGCCAGATGACCCGGTTGCAGGTCTCCTCGATGACGCGCAGGTCGTGGGCGACGAGGAACACCGTGCCGGCCTCCTCGCGGATCTTGCGGATGCGCTGCTCGCTCTTCTTGCGGAACTCGCGGTCACCGGTGGCCAGCGCCTCGTCGATGAGCAGCACGTCGTGGGTCTTGGCCGAGGAGATGGCGAAGCGCAGGCGGGCGCCCATGCCGGAGGAGTAGGTGGACATCGGGAGCTGGACGAACTCGTCGATGCCGGAGAAGTCCACGATCTCCTGGTACTTCTCCTTGACCTCGGCAGGCGTCATGCCCATGGCGTAGCAGCCGAGGACGATGTTGCGCTCGCCGGTGAGCTCGCGCATGAGCGCGGCGTTGACGCCGAGCAGCGAGGGCTGCCCGTCGGTGTAGACGGCGCCCGCGTGGGGCGGCAGGAGACCGGCGATCGCGCGCAGCAGCGTTGACTTGCCTGACCCGTTGCGCCCCACGATGCCGATGGCGTCGCCGTGGTAGGCCACGAAGGAGACGCCCTTGACGGCGTGGACCTCCTTCATCTGCGGCCTGCCCTGGCGCCTCAGGATGCGCGTGAGGGCGTTGACCGCGTTGCCCTTCTCGGCGTCGGTGGCCGCCCCGTAGACGCGGTAGACGATGTGCAGGTCGTCGACGATGACGGTGGGCGTGCCGGTGGGAACGTCGAGAGGCGGCTTGCTGACCGGCGTGGCCGACTTGGGCTGCGGCTTCGCCTTGCCGTCCTTGCCGGCGGCGACGGCGGGCTCCTCGGCCTTCACCAGTGACAGCTCCTCGGTAAGTTCAGCCACGCCCGTACCTCTCCTCGGCCCGCCAGAAGTACCAGAAGCCGAAGCAGAGGGCGAACACCGCCCAGAATACGCAGGATATCCAGACCGATTCCGGTGGGTTGTGCCCGCCACCCTTCGTGATGAGGATGTCGCGCATGAACTCGATGTAGGAGGCGGCCGGATTCGCGTAGTACATGACGTCGGCCACCCACTGGGGGAGGTGGGCGCTGCCCACGACCTTCTCCTGGATGGAGAAGAAGACGCCCGAGGCGTACAGCCAGGTGCGGGTGATGAAGGGCAGGAGCTGGTTGAGGTCGCGCATGGAGGCGCCCATGCGGGCGATCACCAGGCCGGCGCCCACGTTGAACATCGTCTGGAACACCAGCACGACCGGCACCATGAGCCAGAACAGCGTGATGGGCTCGCCGGTGATGAGCACGATCACGAGGAGCACGCCCATGGAGATGGCGAGCTGCTGGAGCTCTTGGATGGTGTAGGCCAGAGGCAGCGACGCCCTGGGGAAGTGCAGCGCGCGGATGAGCGAGAGGTTGCCGGAGATCGACTTGGCACCCGCGGTGACCGACCGCTGGGTGTAGGTGAAGACGAACATCCCGGTCAGCAGGAACGCGGGATAGTTCTCGATTTGGCCCCTGCCCCCGAGGATGAGGCCGAACATCACGTAGTAGATGCCGGCGTTGAGCAGCGGGGTGAGGACCTGCCAGAGCTGGCCCAGGGCGGAGTTCGAATACTTCGAGACGTTGCGCGAAGTGGCGTAGGTCAGGATGAAGTGCCGCCGCTCCCAGAGCTGGCGCACGTAGACAGGAAACCTCGGCCGCGCGATGGCACGGCGAAGCCCGTATCTCGCGGCGAGCTTGGCCAGCGGCTCCTGCCCGCTCCGGCCGCCCGCCTGGGCGTCCGCGACAGCGGATTCCGGCTGACTCATGGCAAGGACTCTATTGGATCCGGGTCGGTGAGGTGCTCCCGCGCGGGTGCGCGGCAGACAGTTGGACGGAGTCCTGGAGCGCCCGGTTCCAAGGCGCCGTCAAGACGGCAACAACCGTAGCCCAGTGACCCGCCGAGCGCCCGGCAAGGGCGCGAGCACGATTCGGTAAGAGGTATTTTTGCTCGACTGCCCGTGTCCAAACGTATGGTCATCTGACGGTTATAAGAGCTTCTAGACCGTCTGAGCCGTATGACTGTGACGCTGGATAGGCGCACGTGTGACCGAACTGCAACGCGCCAGAGACTCGCTGGTGGCACGTAGTGAGGGATAGTCGCGATCGACTGGCAGGGCGTCGGCTGGTTTGACCATGTCAGCCAAACCCGGGGGATTACCGAACCCCCCGTCAGGCTGCTCACGATCATCGCAGCTCAGCGCTAACGCCCACCTGTAGAGGGAGGAATCTTCTTACCATGCGTGTTACTAAGGGCGCACAGATCGTCGCCGGTACCGCGCTGCTGGCCCTCGCGGTTGCCGCGTGTGGTGGCGGCGGCGGCACCTCGACCGGCACCTCCGGATCGAGCGGGGACACGCCGGTCCGCATGGAGCTCGGCGAGCCGCAGAACCTGCTGGTCCCTTCGAACACCACTGAGTCCGAGGGCGCCGAGACGCTCGCGGCGGTCTTCGAGCCGCTGGTGAACTATGACGAGAACAAGCAGGTCGTCATGGGCGCGGCGGAGTCGATCGAGACTCAGGACAACAAGGTCTGGACGATCAAGCTCAAGCCGGGCTACACCTGGCACAACGGCGAGCCCGTGATCGCGCAGAACTACGTTGACGCCTGGAACTACGCGGCGAACCAGGACAACGCCCAGGGCGCCGGCTACTTCTTCGGCCGTGTCGACGGCTACGCCGACCTCAACCCGGGCGAGGGCAAGCAGGTCACCACCAAGGAGATGAAGGGCCTCAAGGCGGTGGACGACACCACCCTCGAGGTCACGCTCACCGCGCCGTTCTCCCAGTTCAAGACCATGCTCGGCTACACCGCGTTCTACCCGCTGCCCAAGGCCGCCTTCGGCGCCGACGGCAAGGTGACGGCGGAGTTCGGCGAGAAGCCGATCGGCCAGGGCCTGTTCAAGCTGGACAAGCCCTACAAGAAGGGCACCGACCAGACCATCGACATGTCGGTGTACGACAAGTTCCCGGGCAAGAAGCCGACCGGCTGGACCAAGCTCCAGTTCAAGCTCTACAACAGCTCGGAGACGGCCTACAACGACCTGCAGGCCGACAACGTCGACATCCACGACTCGCTGCCCGCGTCGGCGATCGCCAGCGCCAAGACCGCGCTCGGGGACCGCTACCAGGACCAGCCGGACGCCGGTATCGGCTACATCGGCTTCCCCCTCCAGTACAACGACGAGTACAAGGACGTCAAGGTCCGCGAGGCCATCTCGATGGCCATCGACCGGAAGACCATCGCCGAGACGGTCTTCTCCGGCACCCGTTCGCCGGCCGACGACTTCATCAACCCGGCCATCGACGGCTACCGCCAGGGCGCCTGCACGGCCTGCGCCTACGACCCGGGCAAGGCCAAGGAGCAGTACGCCGCCGCCAAGGGCCCGGCCAAGCTGGAGCTCGGCTACAACGCCGACGGTGGTCACAAGGAGTGGATCGAGGCCGTCGCCAACAACCTCCGCGCCAACCTCGGCGTCGAGGTGACGGTCAAGCCGTTCGAGAAGTTCGCCAACATCCTGGACGACCTGGACGCGAAGAAGTACAAGGGCATGTTCCGGATGGGCTGGGCGATCGACTACCCGTCGGCCGAGAACTACCTGTCGCCGATCTTCTCGACCGGCGCGATCAAGACGGGCTCCAACTACGCGGGCTACTCCAACAAGGAGTTCGACGAGACGGTCGCCAAGGGCGACCAGGCCGCCACCCCCGAAGAGGGCCTGAAGATCTACCAGCAGGCGGACGACATCCTCATCAAGGAGATGCCGTACATCCCGGTGTACTTCTACCGGAACAACTCGGGATACTCGACCAAGGTCAAGAACGTCAAGATCAACCTGCTCAACCAGGTTGAGTGGGCCGACGTCGAGAAGGCCTGACGCTTGTTCCCGGGGGCGGGCGCGCGTGGCGCGTCCGCCCCTCGAGAGCCGTCAAGAAGGCAGTCGCCTGGGCCGTTCCACCCCATGGGCCAGGCACTGCCTTCCGGCATGTACGGGAGGCTTGAATGGGCCGTTACATCATCAGGCGCCTGATCCAGGCAGTGCCAGTCCTGCTCGGCGCCACCCTGTTCATCTTCGCCATCGTCTTCGCGCTGCCCGGTGACCCTGTCGCCGCGCTGGCCGGTGAGAAGAGGCAGGACCCCAACATCGTCGCGATCATCCGCGACCAGTACCACCTCAACGATCCGCTGCTGGTCCAGTACTGGTACTACATCAGCGGCATCATCTTCCGCGGGGACTTCGGCAAGACGTTCGCCGGCGTCCCGGTGACCCAGCTCCTGGCGGGCAAGCTCCAGGTCACGCTGAACCTCGCGCTGGTCGCGCTGACCCTCGAGGCCATCATCGGCGTCGTCCTCGGCCTGTGGGCGGCGCTGCGCCGCGGCAGGGCGACCGACACCGCGATCCTGGCGTCCACGCTGCTGCTGATCTCCATCCCCACCCTGGTCAGCGGCTTCGTGCTCCAGCTCTGGCTGGGCGTCTGGCTCAAGCAGGTGACGGGCACCGAGATCTTCCCCATCGCGGGCGCCACGCAGGGCCTGAAGTCGTACCTGCTGCCCGGGTTCGTGCTGGCGGGCGTGTCGATCGCGTACCTCACCCGGCTGACGAGAACGAGCCTGGTGGAGACGCTGAGATCCGACTACATCCGCACGGCGATCGCCAAGGGCCTGTCCCGGCGGAGGGTCATCGGCAGGCACGGTCTGCGCAACGCGCTGATCCCCCTGGTCACCTATCTGGGCGCCGACCTCGGCAATCTCATGGGCGGGGCGGTCATCACCGAGACGATCTTCAACCTGCCTGGGATCGGCAAGCAGCTCTACGACGGCGTCTACCTACGAGAACAACCCATCGTCGTAGGAATCGTGACCATCCTGGTGTTGGTCTACATCGTCGCCAACCTGGCCGTCGACCTGATGTACGCAGTGCTCGACCCGAGGATCCGCTATGAGTGACATCCCCCAGGCCGACCCAGCGGCCTCCGAGACCCAGACCCTGACCACGGAGAAGCGGCCCGTCGAGTCGTCCCCCGGCGGCGGCAGGCGCCGCAAGAAGGCGGACAGGCCGGCGAGTCTGTGGAGCGACGCCTGGCACGACCTGCGCCGCCGGCCGATGTTCATCTTCTCGCTGGTCCTCATCGCGATCCTGCTGATCATGTCGTTCTGGCCCTCGCTGTTCACGTCGATCAACCCGCTGGACGCGCGCTCCTGCGACCTCGCGACCGCCCGTCAGGGGCCGAGCTCGGGTCACCTCTTCGGGCGCGACAACCTCGGCTGCGACGTGTACGCCAGGACCATCTACGGCGCCGGCAACTCGATCCTCATCGGCGTCAGCACCACGGTCATCACCGCGGTCGTCGGCGGCCTGCTCGGCCTCATCGCGGGCGCCCGCGGCGGGCTCACCGACACGGTGTCCTCGCGCGTCACCGAGGTGTTCTTCGCGATCCCGCAGATCCTGGGCGCGCTGCTCATCACGGCGACGTTCCGGGACAAGGGCCTGGGCATCTGGATCGTCGTGATCGCGCTGTCGGTGCTGGCCTGGCCGATGACGTTCCGCATCATGCGGGCCGCCGTCATCACGGCCAGGAGCCAGGACTTCGTCGTCGCGGCGCGGGCGCTCGGCGCGAGCCAGAGCCGGGTCATGTTCGGGCACCTGCTGCCGAACGCGATCGCCCCGGTGATCGTCGTGGCCACCATCAACCTGGGCGGGTTCATCGCGGCCGAGGCCGCGCTGTCGTTCCTCGGGGTGGGCGTGCAGTCGCCGGACATCTCGTGGGGCCTGATGATCGCCGACGCCCGGAACCGGTTCCTGGAGGCGCCGCTGCCGCTGGTGTTCCCGGCCGTGTTCCTCAGCATCACCGTGCTGGCGTTCATCATGCTGGGCGACGCCGTCCGCGACGCGCTCGACCCGAAGCTCAGGTAGGAGGGGGGACAGATGAGAAAGACATCGCTGGACACGTTGCCCGCCGAGGGAGGGCTGGGCGACGAGCCGTTGCTGGCGGTGGAGGACCTCCACGTGGAGTTCGCCACGCGGGCCGGTGTCGTGCGGGCCGTCAACGGGGTGAGCTACACGCTCAACCCGGGGGAGACCCTCGCGGTGCTGGGCGAGTCGGGCTCCGGCAAGTCCGTGACCGCGCAGGCGATCATGGGCATTCTGGACATGCCGCCCGCGCGCATTCCCAAGGGAGAGATCCGCTTCCGCGGGACCGACCTCCTCAAGCTGTCGGACGAGGCGCGCACCCAGGTGCGCGGCCAGCGCATCGCGATGATCTTCCAGGACGCGCTGTCCGCGCTCAACCCGGTGTTCACCGTGGGCTGGCAGATCAGTGAGATGTTCCGCGTCCACCGCGGCATGTCGAAGCGCGACGGGATGGCCAAGGCCGTCGAGCTGATGGACCGGGTCCGCATCCCGGCCGCCAAGCAGCGCGTGCACGACTACCCGCACCAGTTCTCCGGGGGCATGCGCCAGCGCATCATGATCGCCATGTCGATCGCGCTGGACCCGGAGGTGCTGATCGCGGACGAGCCGACCACCGCCCTCGACGTGACGGTCCAGGCCCAGATCATGGAGCTGCTCGCCGAGCTGCAGAGCGAGAGCAACATGGGCCTGATCCTCATCACGCACGACCTCGGCGTCGTCGCCGACGTCGCGGACAAGATCGCGGTCATGTACGCGGGACGGATCGTCGAGAACGCCCCGGTGTACGACATCTACCGGGCGCCCGCCCACCCGTACACGAAGGGTCTGCTGGAGTCGATCCCCCGGGTCGACCTCAAGGGCCAGGAGCTGTACGCGATCAAGGGCCTGCCGCCCAACCTGCTCGACATGCCGACCGGCTGCGCCTTCCACCCGCGGTGCCCGTACCGCCAGGACAACTGCGTGACCGACGCCCCCCCGCTCTACGCGATCAGCGGTGTGCGCAACAGCGCCTGCCACTACTGGAGGGAGGTCCTCGATGGCGACCCAAGGTGAGCGAATCCTTGAGGTGCGGGACCTGGTCAAGCACTTCCCCCTGACCCAGGGCATCATGTTCAAGAAGCAGATCGGCGCCATCAAGGCGGTCGACGGCGTCTCGTTCGAGCTCAACAGGGGCGAGACGCTGGGCATCGTCGGCGAGTCGGGCTGCGGCAAGTCCACGCTCGCCAAGGTGCTGATGGCGCTGGAGCGGCCCACCTCCGGCTCGGTCGTCATCAACGGGCGCGACATGGCCCAGGCCAGGGGCGGCGAGCTCAAGCGGATGCGCCGCAACATCCAGATGGTGATGCAGGACCCCTACACCTCGCTGAACCCCCGGATGACCGTCGGCGACATCGTCGGCGAGCCCTTCGACATCCACACCGAGGTGGCGCCCAAGGGCGACCGCCGCCGCAAGGTGCAGGAGCTGCTGGAGGTCGTGGGCCTCAACCCCGACCACATCAACCGCTACCCGCACCAGTTCTCCGGCGGTCAGCGCCAGCGCATCGGTATCGCCCGCGGCCTGGCGCTCCAGCCCGAGATCATCGTCTGCGACGAGCCGGTCTCCGCGCTCGACGTGTCGATCCAGGCCCAGGTCATCAACCTGCTGGAGCGGCTGCAGAACGAGTTCGGCCTGGCGTACATCTTCATCGCCCACGACCTGTCGGTGGTGCGCCACATCTCCGACCGGGTCGCGGTGATGTACCTGGGCAAGATGGTGGAGCTGGGCAAGGACCTGGAGATCTACGACCGGCCGGCCCACCCGTACACCCAGGCGCTGCTGTCGGCCGTCCCGGTCCCCGACCCCGAGGGCCGCGAGCAGCGCGAGCGGATCATCCTGCAGGGCGACCCGCCCTCGCCGGCCAACCCGCCGTCGGGCTGCCGCTTCCGCACCCGCTGCTGGAAGGCCCAGGAGATCTGCGCCGAGGAGGAGCCGCTGCTCCAGATCCGGCCGGGCACGTCGCACCTGAGCGCCTGCCACTTCGCGGAGACGCACGACGTGGTCCACGCCGGCTGACGCCGCCGTCCCGCCACACGGAGCCCCGCGCGATCCGCTCGCGCGGGGCTCCGCGTATGTCCAGGCCGTACGTCAGCTGTCCCGGCCGTACGTCAGCGGGTGGCGATGACCGCGGAGCCGTGGCCGAACAGGCCCTGGTTGACCGCCAGCCCCACCCTGGCGCCCGCGACCTGGCGAGCGCCCGCCCGGCCGCGCAGCTGCCAGGTCAGCTCGCACACCTGGGCGATCGCCTGGGCGGGGATGGCCTC
Source organism: Nonomuraea sp. NPDC050733 (assembly GCF_040654215.1). Taxonomy (NCBI): domain Bacteria; kingdom Bacillati; phylum Actinomycetota; class Actinomycetes; order Streptosporangiales; family Streptosporangiaceae; genus Nonomuraea; species Nonomuraea sp. NPDC050733. Next base: position 24,344 of record NZ_JBFAHO010000059.1, read on the forward strand.
GCCGAACGAGGCGAGCCCGCCGGAGGGGTTCACCGGGACGCGGCCGCCGAGCGCGGTGTCGCCGGCCCGCAGCAGCTTGTCCGCCTCGCCCGGCGGGCAGAGCCCGACGTCCTCGACCCAGTCCAGCTCCAGTGCCGTGGACAGGTCGTACACCTCGGCGAACGACACATCCTCCGGTCCCAGCCCCGCCTCCTCGTAGGCGGCGTGGGCGATCGCCGCGCGGAACGGCCGCTCGGGAGGCGGCACGGCGGCGCGGGAGTCGGTGGCGAACTCCGGGAGCTCCAGCACGGTGTTGGGGAAGGACGGCGTCACCGTGGACACGGCGGCCAGGCGCACCGCGTCCGTGACGCCGCGCCGCCGGGCGTAGTCGGCCGAGGCGAGCACGAGCGCGGCCCCGCCGTCGGAGGTGGCGCAGATGTCCATGAGGCGCAGCGGATCGGCCACCATGGGCGAGGCCAGCACCTCCTCGGCCGTGACGGGCTTGCGGTAGCGGGCCAGCGGGTTCAGCGAGCCGGCGCGGGCGTTCTTGACCTTGACCGCGGCGAAGTCCTCGGCCGTCGAGCCGTGCAGGGCCATGCGGCGGCGCGCGTACAGCCCGAAGTAGGCGGGGTTCGTGGCCCCGAGCAGGCGGAAGCGCAGCCAGTCCGGGTCGTCCGGGCGCTCGCCGCCGACCGGCTTGAAGAAGCCCTTCGGGGTGGAGTCGGCGCCCACCACCAGCGCCACGTCGCACAGCCCGGCGAGGATCCGGGTGCGCGCGATGTCGACGGCCTGCGCGCCGGAGGCGCAGGCGGCGTAGCAGGACGCGATCCGGGCGCCCGACCAGCCGAGCGCCCTCGCGTACGTGGCCCCGGCCACGAAGCCCGGGTAGCCGTTCCTGATCGTGTCGGCGCCCACCAGGAACCCGACCTCGGGCCAGCTCACCCCGGCGTCGCGCAGCGCCTCGCGGGCCGCCGCGACGCCGTACTCGGTGAACGGGCGGCCCCACTTGCCCCACGGGTGCATGCCCGCGCCCAGCACCACCACGCTCACGACGCCGGCCCCCACATCCACACCAGCGGCCCGTCGGTGAGCGCGCCGTGGGTCAGCTCCAGCTCCATGCCCACCTCCAGGTCCTCGACCGTGAGGTCCCTGACCTGCCCGAGCACCATGATCCCCTCGCGCTCCAGCTCCACCGCCGCCAGCGTGACCGGCGTGTACGGCTCGGCGGCCACGTACGGCTCGGGCGGGGGATAACGGGCGCCGGTGTAGGACCAGACCCGGCCCCGCCGGGACAGCCGCGTCACCTCCAGGTTCTCGCTCTCGCAGCCGGGGTTGGGGCAGAAGCCGGTCCGCGGCGGGAACGTCACCGTGCCGCAGGCGGCGCACCGGGCGCCCAGGAGGTGGGTGGCGCCGTCCTCGATCGTGAACCAGCCGTCGATCGCCAGGGTCATGCCAGGAGTATTACACAAGCGCTTGCTAGGCTTAAGTCCGCCTGCCCCAGGAGGCACGCCGCCGCGCCACCACGTGCCCGGCCATCGCCAGGCAGAGCACGAGCAGCCCCACCAGCGTCGGCAGCCGCGACTCCGGCTCCGGTCCGGCGGTCCGGCCCGGCGCGGGCGGCGGCGGAAGGGCCCTGCCCGCACGGGCCCCTGCCATCCGGCCCGCCTCCCGCAGCGCGAGCAGCGCGTCGGCCATGCCGTGCCCGTACGAGGGGTTGCGGGCGGGCGGTCGCGCGACCGTGCCGCGTTCGATGGCCGCGCGCACCCGGTCCGGCGGCAGGCCGGGGTAGGCGGACCTCACCAGGGCCGCGATGCCCGCCACCATGGCCGCCGCCGCGCTCGTGCCGTCGCCCACCACGTACGAGCCGGCGCCGTCGGCGGTGAGGATGCCCGTGCCGGGAGCCACCACCGACAGGTAGTTCTGGCGGTTGGAGAACGCCGTCACCCTGAGCCGCTGGTTCACCGCGCCCACCGCGATGACGCCGGGGTAGGCGGCCGGGTAGTTCCTGCGGTTCGTGGTCTCGCCGTCGTTGCCGGAGGAGGCCACCAGCACGGCGCCGCGGCACAGCGCGTACCGCACGGCCGCCTGCTCGGCGGGCGAGCCGCGCCAGGCGCCGCTGCCGCCGCCCAGGGACATGCTGATGACGTCCGCGCCGTGGTCGGCGGCGTAGCGGATGCCGCGGGCCAGGGCGTCGGGCCGGCCGGCCGAGGGGCGGGCGGCGGAGAGGCGGGTGGCGGAGGGGCGGGCACGGAGCGGGTCGTCGTTCTCCAGCGTGACGCGGACGGACAGCACGCGGGCCTCAGGGGCGACGCCGATCACGCCGGTCCGTGCGGTCTCCTGGGCGGCCTGCGCACCGCGGGCCGGAGAGGAGGGCGGGGAGAACGCGGCGACCCGGGAGGCGGGGGTGCCGGTGTGGCCGTGGCCGGCGATGAGGCTGGCCATGGCGGTGCCGTGGTGGCCCGACCGGCCGGGCCGGCTCCCGGTGCCGGTCAGGTCGGGACCGGTCACCACGGAGCCCGTGAGGTCGGGGTGGCGACCGTTCACGCCGGTGTCGAGCACCGCCACCAGCACGCCCTCGCCTCTGCTGATCCGCCACGCCTCGGGCAGGCGCAGCGCGGGGAGCTGCCACTGCGCGGCCCCGTACGCGGTCGTCCCGGTGCGGGCGGCGGCGCCGGCGCTCGATGCCCGGCCGATCAGCGGCGAGGCGGACAGGCAGGCGACGAGACAGGTGACGAGCCAGACGGTGAGGCGGGGTACGAGTCTCCTGGTGACGTGCGGTATGGGACGGAAGTGGCGCATCGCGACCTCCGGGGCAGAAGGGGGATGCCCGTTGCCGGAGATTGTGACACGCGACGCCCATGATTGATCGGGACCTTCAGTAAACGGTCCGATACATCGCGTAATTAGGCTTAAGTAACTTTCGTAACCTAAGACTTGGCTATAGAGGGAGATATCCGGACATGGGCGCCGGGCGGGAGCCCGAGCCGCTGCGCCGCGTCCCCGGAGTTCACCGCGATCGCGATCAGCCCCGCCGAGTCCGCGAACGCCACCAGCTCACCCGGCGGCACCGCCGCGTACGTCTCCCGGTACGGCAGCGTGAGCTGCCGCCGCCCCAGCCACACGCCCAGCGTGTCGCCCACCCGAGCCCCCAGCGCCTCCAGGTGGCTCGCGGTGATCGACAGCTGGGTGTTGCCGTAGCGGTCGACCGAGACGACCTCGCCCTCCACGGCCCCCTCGCGCACCACCGAGGTCGGCTCCGCCAGCGAGACGAGCCGGCCGACCGGGCGCTCCGGCCCCAGGTCAGCGGGTTTGGCGCCCTTGAACAGCCGGGCCGCGACGGCCGAGTAGATGTCGCGCCCGTGGAAGGTGGGCGAGACGGGTCTCAGGAAGTACTCCTCGTTGCTGATCTCGTACGCCGCGTCGGCGCCCCCGCTGGCGTGGACCGCCCACGACAGCAGCCCGTTGTCCGGGCCGACGAACACCCGGCCGCCCGCCTCGATCGCGACGGCCCGGCGGGTGCCTCCCGTGCCGGGGTCCACCGCGCCGATGTGCACGCCCCGGGGCAGGTAGGGAATGGTCTGGGCGAGGATCGCGGCGCCGCGGCGGACGTCGCCCGACGGGATGGCGTGGCACACGTCGATCACCCGGGCCTCGGGCGCGATGCCGGCGATCACCCCGTGGCAGGCCGCCACGTAGCCGTCCTCCAGCCCGTAGTCCGTGAGAAGCGTGATGACTGAGGTCACACTTCGTGACTGTACGTCTAGCCATCCGCCATGAACAGCCGGACTGCGCACATTACGATGGCGTCGGGCCGCATGCGCGTGTCGTGATCGTCGCGCGCAGCCTTTCGAGGAGGAACCATGGACACTGCACCGGCCGGCGGTGACAGTGCACCCCGACAGCCAGCGCACGACCAGCCCCTCACGCCACCCGCACAGCTGACCCAACGCGATCTCGACCTCCTCGCCTTCGAGCGCCAGTGGTGGCGCCACGCGGGCGCCAAGGAGCAGGCCATCAAGGAGACCTTCGGGTTCTCCGCCACCCGCTACTACCAGCTTCTGGGCGAGCTCATCGACAAGCCGGCCGCCCTGGAGCACGACCCGATGCTGGTCAAACGGCTGCGCAGGCTGCGCGCCGGCCGCCAGCGCGACCGCGCCGCGAGGCGTCTGGGCATGCGCCCCTGACCTGCTGGGTAGGCCCAGCCGCGTGAGGAACATCCCTGGCATGGAAGCCATCCTGAAGGACCCGGCGGGTGCCGTGATCGGGCTCGACTTCGACGGGACGCTGTCCCCGATCGTGCCCGACCCGGCCTCCGCCCGGATCCACCCGGAGGCACCCGGCGTGCTGGCCGAGCTGGGCGGGCACGTCGGGGCGGTGGCCATCGTGACCGGACGGCCCGTCGCCACCGCCCTGGAGCTCGGGCCCGGCCTGGCCGACGTGCCGGGCCTGGTGGTGCTGGGCCACTACGGGTTCGAGCGATGGGAGCGCGGCACGGTCTCCGGCCCGCCGCCTCCCGCCGGCGTGCCGCGGGCGGAGGCGGAGCTGCCGCTGCTGCTCGACTCGCTGGGCCTGAAGGGCGTGACCGTGGAGGACAAGGGCCGGGCGGTGGCCGTCCACACCCGCCGCGCCGACGACCCCGAGGGCGCGCTGGCCGCGCTGCGCGAGCCGCTGGCCGAGCTGGCCGCCCGGCACAGCCTGGTGGTGGAGCCGGGCCGGCTCGTGCTGGAGCTGAGACCGCCGGGCATGGACAAGGGGCACGCGCTCGGGCTGTTCCTGGCCGAGCGGGCCGCGAGGTCCGTGATGTTCGTCGGTGACGACCTCGGCGACCTGGCCGCCTTCGACGCGGTCGAGGCGTCGGGGCTGCCGGGGGTGACCGTGTGCAGCGGCTCGGCGGAGGTCACCAGGCTGGCCGAGCGGGCCGACATCGTGGTGGACGGGCCCGACGGGGTCGTGGCGCTGCTGCGGGAGCTGGCCTCGGCTGTCGTGCGTTCGTGATTAAGTCGTTCGTGATTGATCTGCAAGTGCCGGGCAATACGGTCGCGGCATGCCGAAGACAGCTCTCGCCGCCGCGGCCCTCGCCGCGGCGGTCACGCTCCTGATCCCCGCCACCGCCACCGCCTCCGCCGGAGGTTCGGGCACCCCCCTCCGCCTGCGCGGCGGCCTGACGCTGAGCCTGCCGGGCGGCTGGAAGGCGTACGGCAAGGGCGACTGGATCCGCGTGGTCACCGGCTCGTGCCCCAAGCCCAGGTCGGGCTACGCCGGGTCGGAGTGCGACAGCTTCTGGATCCTCGGGCCGAAGGCCATCGAGCTGGGCGGCGAGGTGTTCAAGCCGTACACCGCCGAGCGCCCCTACTACCCGGCCACCGACGTCCAGCCCTGCCCGCACAACCACAGGTGGGGCGAGACCCTCGGCGCCGCCAGGGTCAAGGGCCTGCGCCAGGTCGGCCCCGGCCACAAGGCGTACTACCGCGAGTGGAAGGCCACCTGCGTCACCTACGACAGCGGCAAGGTCAGGTCGAGGTGGATCCAGCGCGAGTGGTACCTGCCGAAGACCAAGGTGCTCGTGGTCGACCAGTGGAACACCCCCGGCCTGGCCGGCGTGCTCAAGCGCGCGACCTGGCGATGAAGGCGGCCTCCCGCCGGTCAGCTCCGGGTGGGGTCGAGCTTGTCCAGGGCGTCGAGCTGCGCCTCCAGCCACCGTTTCGGGGGCAGCGCCGTGGCGGCGGCCACCAGCTCGCGGCGGCGGCGCGCCCGCTCCTCCTCGGGCATGACCAGCGCCTCGTGCAGCGCGCCGGCCGTGTCGCTGATGTCGTAGGGGTTGACCATGAGGGCGTGCGGGCCGAGCTCGGCCGCCGCCCCGGCCTCGCGCGACAGCACCAGGGCGGCGCGCGGCGACAGGATCGGGCCCTCCTTGGCCACCAGGTTCATGCCGTCGCGGATCGGGTTGACCAGGAGCACGTCGGCCATCCGGTAGGCGGCCAGCGAGCGCGGATAGTCGTCGTTGACGTTGAGGATCAGCGGGTCCCAGTCCTCGGTGGCGTACTCGTCCTCGATCTCCTGGGCGCACCGCTGCACCGAGGCGGTGTACTCGCGGTACTCGGGCAGGTCGTGCCGGCTCGGGTAGGCGAAGGCCAGGTGGACGACCCGCCCGTGCCACTCGGGGTGGGCGGCCAGGAACTCGCGGTAGGCGAGCAGGCCGCGCACGATGTTCTTGGACAGCTCGGTCCGGTCGATGCGGACGATCAGGGCGCGGTCGCCGACCTGGTCGCGCAGCGCGGCCATGTGCGACTCGACGTCGGGCTCGGTGGCCCGCTCACAGAGCGCGTCGCCGTCGACGCCGAGGCCGTGCACCCCGACGCGGGTCGTACGGCCCTCGTGGGTGACCGTACGGGCCGCGTGGTCGACGCCGGCGCCGAGCAGCGCCCGGCAGCAGTCCATGAACGCGTCCGCCCAGCGCGTGGCCAGGAAGCCGGCGTGGTCGGCGCCCAGGATGCCTTCGAGCACCTCGCGCGCCACGTCGTCGGGCAGCAGCGAGAAGTACTCGGGCGGCGCCCACGGCGTGTGGCTGAAGTGGGCGATGCGCAGGTCGGGCCGCTCGGCCCGGAGCATGGCGGGGGTGAGGGTCAGGTGGTAGTCCTGCACCATGACGCGGGCCCCGTGGTGGGCCTCCTCGGCCAGGGCCAGCGCGAACGCGCCGTTGTAGTCGCGGTAGGACTCCCACTCGCGCAGGAACCTGGAGCCGAAGCTCGGCGCGTTGGGGGTGTCGTAGAGCAGGTGGTTGACGAACCAGAGCGTGGAGTTGGCCACCGCGTTGTAGGCGCGGTGGAACGTCGCCGCCGGGATGTCGAGCATCCGCAGGGCGCCCGTGTCGTAGCCCGCGTGGTCGAGCCGGCCTCCGGGAGCCCGCCGGGCGGCGCTGCGGTCACCGTCGGACAGCGCGGCGCACACCCAGAGCACGCCGTGGTCCTTGGTCACTCCGGACAGCCCGGACACCAGCCCCCCGCCGCCGCGTTTCATGGTCAGCGCGCCGTCGTCGTCGACGGTGAACGAGACCGGGCCTCTGTTGGAGGCGACCAGGACGCTGTTCATTTAACCTCCCTCCGATCATAGGATCCCAGCTATGGCGCTAGATGAGCTAACCGAGGAACTTGCCCGTTCCGCCGCAGCCGGAGATCATCGCGCGCTCGGCGAGCTCCTGAAGCGGATCGAGCCCGACGTGATGCGGCACTGTGCCCGCATTCTCCCCTACCGCCAGGACGCCGAGGAGGCGTCCCAGGACACTCTGCTCGCGGTGGCCCGCAACATCGGCCGCTTCGAGGGGCGGGCCAGGTTCAGCACGTGGCTGCACATCGTGACGGCCAACTGCGCGCGGACCACGTACCGGTCGCTGAAGCGGCGGGCCGCCGAGCAGACCTCCGAGGAGCTGCCGGTGCAGAAGCCCGACGTGGCGCGGGTCAGCGTCATCGCGGGGTCGCGGCTGGACCTGCTCGACGCCATGGAGGCGCTGGAGGCCGACAAGCCCGACCTGGCCCAGGCGCTGGTGCTGCGCGACATCGTCCAGCTCGACTACAACGAGGTGGCCGAGCAGCTCGGCATCCCGCTCGGCACCGCCAAGTCGCGCATCCACCAGGCCCGCAAGTACGTTCAGGCGGCGCTCGGCGACGACTATCGGTGAGATCGCTCGTCTCATGCTATGAGACGAGTGGACGGCGGCGGCGCGTGGCCGGGTACAGTCTGATGCGACAACTGAATATTGCTCATCCAGAGGGGTGGAGGGACCGGCCCTGCGAAGCCCCGGCAACCCTCCCGGCTTGAGACTCGCGACCTGGCGAGGCCGACCGGGACAAGGTGCCAATTCCGGTCTGCGGTCAAGGTGGCCGCAGGCGAAGATGAGGGAAGGCCTCGCTTCATGTCGCTTGACTTCGGTCCTGCCACCGCCCTGTCCTGCCGCGAGTGCGGCACCCGCTACGACCTCGGTCCGAGCTTCGCGTGCCTGGAGTGTTTCGGGCCGCTCGAGGCGGCCTACTCCTTCGGCGACGTCCGCCGCGAGGACATCGAGGCGGGCCCGGCCAACATCTGGCGCTACCGCTCGCTGCTCCCCGTCCCCGCCGACGTGGCCACCAAGCCGAACATGAACCCCGGCTGGACCAAGCTCGTCAAGGCCGGCAACCTCGGCCGCGCGCTCGGCCTCAAGTCCCTGTACGTCAAGGACGACTCCGGCAACCCCACCCACTCCTTCAAGGACCGGGTCGTGGCCATCGCCGTCGAGGCGGCGCGCAACTTCGGCTTCCACACCCTGTCGTGCTCCTCCACGGGCAACCTCGCCGGAGCGGTGACGGCCGCGGCGGCCCGGGCCGGGCTCGACGCCTGCGTGTTCATCCCCGCCAACCTGGAGCAGGCCAAGATCGCCATGGCCCGGGTGTTCGGCGGCAAGCTCATCGGCATCGACGGCACCTACGACGAGGTCAACCGGTTCTGCTCGGAGCTGATCGGCGACCCGATGGGCGACAAGTGGGGGTTCGTCAACGTCAACCTCCGGCCGTACTACGCGGAGGGCTCCAAGACGCTCGCGTACGAGATCGCCGAGCAGCTCGGCTGGCGGCTCCCCGAGCAGATCGTCATCCCGATCGCCTCCGGGTCCCAGCTCACCAAGATCGACAAGGGCTTCAAGGAGCTGATCGCCCTGGGGCTGGTCGAGGACCGGCCGTACAAGGTGTTCGGCGCCCAGGCGCTCGGCTGCTCGCCCGTGTCGGCCGCCTTCAAGGCCGGCCACGACGTGGTCCAGCCGGTCAGGCCCGACACCATCGCCAAGTCGCTGGCCATCGGCAACCCCGCCGACGGCCCCTACGTGCTCGACATCGCCCGCCGCACCGGCGGCGCGGTGGAGGACGTGACGGACGCCGAGATCGTGGACGCGATCAAGCTGCTCGCCTCGACCGAGGGCATCTTCGCCGAGACGGCGGGCGGCGTCACGGTCGGCGTGCTGAAGAAGCTCGCCGAGAGCGGGCGGCTCGACCCCGAGGCGGAGACCGTGGTGCTCAACACCGGCGACGGGCTCAAGACGCTCGACGCGGTCTCCGGGGACGCCCAGCCCACGGCTGTGATCAAGCCCTCGCTCGACGCGTTCCGCGCGGCTGTCTGACCGCCGCGCGCGGCTGCCCGTTCAACCAGGAAAGGCGACTTAATCATGAGTGTTTCTGTACGGATTCCCACCATCCTGCGCACGTACACCGGCGGAAACGCGGAAGTGAGTGGCGAGGGCGCGACTCTTCGTGACGTCCTCGCAAAGCTCGACTCCGACTACCCGGGGATCGGCGCGCGAATTCTGGATGAATCGGGCAAGATTCGTCGTTTTGTCAACGTTTATGTGGGAGAAGAGGACGTCCGTTTCGCGCAGGGTCTGGACACGCCCGCGCCCGAAGGGGTCCAGATCTCCATCATCCCTGCGGTCGCCGGCGGCTGACGAACTCTCGCATCACTCCCTGAAGGCGCCCCTCGTGGGCGCCTTCTGCTTTTCCCGGATATTCAATGTTGAACTACTTTGGCCATGTCCCCATACATCCCCTTAGGGAGTCCGTTAGGAGGAATTGCGCGGTTTGCGGTTTGACTCTGTTGCCAAACGCCGTGCCACAGGTATGGTCGAGGACGATCGTCCGGCTGTTTTGCCATAAGTCGTGGCGATTGCGGGTCTCGCGGACGAATGGGCGGGATCCGCGAGCCCAGTAAGAGGAGTCGGAAGTGGCGCAGGGCACCGTCAAGTGGTTCAACGCGGACAAGGGCTACGGCTTCATCGCGGTAGACGGTGGTAAAGATGTATTCGTCCATTACTCGGCAATCATGATGGACGGCTATCGCTCTCTCGAGCAGGGCCAGCGGGTCGAGTTCGAGATCACACAGGGCCAGAAGGGGCCGCAGGCGGAGTCCGTCCGCGCTGTCTGACCCAGGTCGCTGGCGTCCAGTGGCAGGCCGCGCGGCAGCGCAGTCCGTACGGCCTGCCCCTCGCACCTTCGTCGACGATCACGGCGGGTCCCTCCGGGGGCCCGCCGTACGGCTGACCTGGGCGCCCACGGTGCTCGCTTGCACTCGACCGGGTAGAGTGCTAAACAGTTCGTTGGCACTCTCTGTTCGTGAGTGCCAGCACCTGGGATCGGGACGATGGGGTCCGCCAACGGAGACGCGGACCCATATGCCGTCGCGGGCGTCGGCTCGATCCGCCGCAAGCCACCCTGCATCTGGGAGGTCCAGCCTTATGGCAGCCAAGATGATCGCGTTTGACGAGGACGCCCGGCGCGGTCTCGAGCGCGGTATGAACCAGCTCGCCGACGCCGTCAAGGTGACCCTCGGCCCCAAGGGCCGCAACGTCGTGCT
>NZ_JBFAHO010000060.1:0-32170 GCF_040654215.1 Nonomuraea sp. NPDC050733
GGGCGGGGGGGGCCCGCCGCGCGGGCGGGGCGGGCGCCGCGGCCGCCCGCCGGGCCCCCCCCGCGGCCCCCGGTCATCGGGCTCGGCGGGGGCCGCGGCGCGTGACCCTCCCGGGTGGCGTCAGGCGGTGCCGAGTGCCTTGCGCAGCACGCGGACGGCCTGCTCGACGGCGCCCGTCGAGGCGGCCGTCTTCCTGACGGGGTTGAGCATCATGAAGTCGTGGATGATGCCGTTGTAGCGGACGCACGTCGTCCGCACCCCGGCCGCGATCAGCTTGCGCGCGTACGCCTCCCCCTCGTCGCGCAGCACGTCGTTCTCGTCCACGATCACCAGCGCCTCCGGCAGCCCGGCGAGGTCCTCCAGGCTCGCCCGCAGCGGCGAGGCGGTGATCTCCCCGCGCCTGCCGTGGTCGGGCAGGTACGCGTCCCAGAACCAGGCCATGCCCTTGGCGGTCAGGAACGGCCCGTTGGCGAACTCCCGGTAGCTGCCGGTGTCCTGGGCGGCGTCGGTGACCGGGTAGTAGAGCGACTGGTGGACGAACGTCACGTCGCCGCGCTGCTTGGCCAGGATGGCCAGGGCGGCGGCCATGTTGCCGCCGACGGAGTCGCCCGCGACCGCGAGGCGTGCGGCGTCCAGCCCCTCGGAGCCGCCGTCCCGGGTGATCCAGCGCGCGGTGGCGTACGCCTGCTCGATCGCGACCGGGTACTGCGCCTCGGGGGAGCGCTCGTACTCGACGAAGACGATGGCGGCGTTCGCGCCGACGGCCAGCTCGCGGACGAGCCGGTCGTGCGTCCCGGCGTTGCCGAGGATCCAGCCGCCCCCGTGGACGTACAGGACGGCGGGCAGCGGGCCGCCGGCGCCGGCGGGCTTGACGATGCGGACCCGCACGTCCCCGACCTCGGCCGGCACGGTGATCCACTTCTCGTCGACGTCGGGCTTGTCGATCGGGGCGGCCTGGATGTCGTCGAGGACCTTCCGTGCGCCCTCGGGGCCCAACTCGTACAGGAACGGGGGCTTGGAGGTCGCGTCCGCGATCTCCTGTGCCGCGGGCTCCAGGATGTGCTCACTCATGAGGTACGTCCCTCTCGTCGGGTGTTCGCCTGTGTGTCACGTGAGCCCTCGGGCTGACGTACCCCCGAAACCTGCTCTGACCCCGGCCGGTCCCCGACGGCCCCCTAGGGGACCCCGGGAACGGATCAGGGGCGCGTTCGGGGTGTGGCCTGATGCCCGGGGCCCGGCCGGGGCGGGAGGGTTGGGGCATGACAGCAGTGCAGGACAGGACCCCCGCGACCACGACCCGCGCCACGGCCGCGCCGGAGGGGACGGCGCGGCCGTCGGCCCGGGTCCGGGTCCGGGTCAGGGGGCTCGGCGGAGGGCGGGCGGGGGTCTACGCCCTCGTCGCGTGCCTGTCCATCGCGTTCGCCGTCGTCGCGGTCGTGGCCGGCCAGTTCGGTCCCGACCCGTACCTCGACCCCTTGAACGTGACCATCAGCGAGTACGCCGTGTCCGACCGCGGGGGCGTCACGGAGGTCGCGATGGCCGTCATGGGTCTGGGGTCGCTGGCGCTGCTGGGCGGGCTGCGGGCGGTGGGGGCGCCGGTCCGCGGCACACCCGAGCGGCTGCTGCTGGTGTGGTCGGTGGCGCTGGTGGTCGCGGCGGTGGTGCCGACCACGCCCATCGGCCAGGACCTGACGCTGACCGCGCAGATCCACCGGTATGTGTCGGTGGCGGCGTTCGTGAGCCTGCCCGCGGCGGCGGCGCTCATGGTGCCGAGACTGGCGGCCGACGCGGCGTGGAAGCCGGTGGCGCGGGTGGTGGAGTGGCTGGCGCTCGCCGGGGGGCTGGGGCTGCTGGCGATCACCTACGTGGCGCTGCCCGGCGGACGGGTGATGATCGGGCTGGTGGAGCGGCTGTTGCTGGGCGCCGAGGTGGCGTTGCTGCTGGTCCTGGCCGGGTGGCTGGCCCGGCTGGCCTGGGCCCGGACGATCGGGAAAGCAGCAAATTTCGTGACTTACCACAGATTTATCGCTAGTTGATCTTAAACCCACCCGTATCGGTGCTATTCTCTCCCGCGATCTTCTATCCGGGAGCAGGTACCATGGCATCGGGCAGATCCATAAGATTCAAGATCTCGACACTGCTCGTCATCCCCCTGGTCTCTCTCGTCGCGCTCTGGGCCTTCGCCGCGAGCACCACCATCGGCGAGGCCGTCAACCTCCTCAAGGCCCAGACCCTCTGGACCGGAGTGATCAACTACGCCGACGGTGTGGTCGGCAACCTCCAGCAGGAGCGGCTGGCCTCCGCCGAGCGGCTCGCGGGCGCCGTCACCGACCCCGCCGCGCTGACCGAGGCCCGCGCCAAGGTCGACCGGGTGCGCGCCAAGCTCGTCGAGAACGGCACCGCCGCGAGCACCCAGTCGGCCATGACGCCGGAGATGCGCGACCGGCTGAAGAAGGCGTACCAGGCGATCGAGCGCCTGCCGGAGGTGCGGCGCCAGGTCGACGGCGGCAGGATGACCCCCTCGGCCCTCATCGAGCAGTACGCCGAGATCTCCGACGTCGTCCACCTCATGTACGCCACGTTCACCGTGAGCACCGACGTGGAGCTGGCCCGGCAGAGCCACGGCCTGATCGCCGCCGACGAGGTCCGCGAGCTGCTCAGCCGCGAGAACGCCCTCATCGTGGCCGCGAACGGCAAGCCGTCCATGACGGACCTGCACCTGCTGGCCCGCATCGACGGCGCCCGGCAGAACCTCTTCCCGACGGCCATGGCCAACATGGACGCCGACCTGCGCGCCCGGGTGCAGAAGGTGGCCTCCTCCTCCCGCTTCGCGACGATGGAGCGGGCGCTGGAGTCGTACGTCATGGGCGAGCCCGTCAACATGCAGATGTGGCGCGAGCTGGCCGACCCGGTGCTGAAGGACTACACCCAGGCCATCTGGCGCACCGGTGACGAGCTGTTCGCGCGGATCGAGCCGGCCGGCATCGCGATCATCGTCCGCGCCGCCATCGCGGGCGCGCTCGGGCTGCTCGCCGTCATCTTCTCCCTCGTCGTCTCCATCCGGGCCGGCCGGCGCATCGCCCACGACCTCGGGGCGCTGCGCCGCAGCGCGCTCGACCTGGCGGAGATCAAGCTGCCCGACGTGGTCACCCGGCTGCGCAAGGGCGACAGCGTGGACGTGGACGCCGAGGCGCCGCCCATCACGGTGGCCGACAAGACCACGAGCGAGGTACAGGACCTCGCGGCGGCCTTCGACAGCGTCCAGCGGACCGCCGTCGACGCCGCCGTCGAGCAGGCCAGGCTCCGCCAGGGCGTCTCCGAGGCGCTGCGTAACCTGGCCAGGCGCAGCCAGACGCTGCTCCAGCGCCAGCTCAGGCTGCTCGACGACATGCAGCGCCAGACCGAGGAGCCGGAGGCGCTGGAGAGGCTGTTCAAGCTCGACCACCTCACCACCCGCATGCGCCGCCACGCGGAGGGCCTGGTGCTGCTGTCGGGCGGCTCGGCCGGCCGCCGCTGGCGCGGCACCATCCCGGTCGAGGACGTGCTGAACGGCGCCGCCGCCCAGGTCGAGGAGTACACCCGCGTCCGCGTCTACCCGATGCCCGAGGCCGGCTTCTCCGGCTCGGCGGTGGCGGACCTCATGCACCTGTTCGCCGAGCTGATCGAGAACGCGGCCACGTTCTCCTCCCCCGGCAACGAGGTGTCGGTGCGCGGCGAGATGGTCGGCCGCGGCTTCGCGGTCGAGGTCGAGGACCGGGGCCTCGGCATGGCGCCGGAGCAGCGCGACGCGGTCAACCTGCGGCTGGCGAGCCCGCCCGACTTCGACCCGTCGCAGACCGAGCAGCTCGGCTTCGCCGTGGTCGGCATGCTCGCGGCCCGCCACGGCATCTCGGTGACGCTCAAGCCGTCACCGTACGGCGGGACCACGGCGATCGTGCTCGTCCCGTCGATGCTGGTGGAGATTCTGCCGCCGCCGGCGGACATGCCGGAGTTCGAGCCGGTGTCGGTGCCGATGGCCCGGCACGACACCGACGGGCCCGAGCGGCTCTCCGGGGCCCTGGAAGGCGCCACGGGCGCCACGGGGCCGGGAGCGCTGCCGCGCCGCGTCCGCACGTCCCGCCGCGCCTCGGCGCCGCAGCAGCAGCCTCAGGACTCCGGGCTGCCGCGCCGCGTCCGGCAGACCAACCTGCCGCCCCAGCTCCAGCAGCAGGGCGCCGGCCTGCCCGCCCAGGGCGGTCAGCAGGACTCCGGCCTGCCGTCCCGTACCCGTACGCAGCACCAGCCCGCCCAGTCCGCCGACGAGCGCTCGCCCGAGGAGGCCAGGGCCCTGCTGTCCTCCCTCCAGTCGGGCTGGCGGCGCGGGCGCCAGGACAGCGACCAGGATGGGGGAACTCGATCGTGAGCCGCGAGCCCGAATGGGTGGATGAGGAGGCCGGGCCGGTCGTGCGGCCTTACGCGGTCGCCCGCGGACGCACCAGGTCCTCCGCCCCCGAGATCGACCTGCTGGCGAACGTCGTCGCCAGCGGCCTGCCCGCGCCCGCCAAGGCGGAGCTGAGCGGTCAGCACCGGCGGCTGATCGGCTGCGTCGCCGGGCAGGCCAGGCCGGTGGTCGAGCTCGCCGCGGAGCTCGAACTGCCCGTGGGGGTGGTACGGGTGCTCCTCGGCGACCTGCTGCACTACGGGCTGGTCTCGGTGCGCCCGCCGCTGCCCAAGGGCACGGGGGCGACGGAGAACCTGCTCAGAGAGGTCATCAACGGCCTGCGGGCGCTGTAGGCGCCCGCCAGGGCCGGAAGGGCGCCGCGCCGGGGGGCGGGGCGCCGGGACGCTAGCCTGTCGCGGTCAGGGTCCGCAGGGAGTGCTCCACCAGCGTGACCATGACCTCCTTCGCCGAGGTGCGCCGGCGCACGTCGCACAGCAGCACCGGCACGTCCGGGTCCAGGTCGAGCGCGATCCGCACGTCTTCCACGCTGTGCCGTTCGGCGTCCTCGAAGCAGTTGACGGCCACCACGAACGGCGTGCCGCGCTGCTCGAAGTAGTCCACGGACGGGAAGCAGTCGGTCAGCCGCCGGGTGTCGGCGATGACGACGGCTCCCAGCGCGCCGTAGGACAGCTCGTCCCACATGAACCAGAACCGTTCCTGTCCCGGCGTGCCGAACAGGTAGACGACCAGCCCGTCGCGGATGGTGATGCGGCCGAAGTCCATGGCGACGGTGGTGGTGGTCTTCGCCTCCACGCCGTCGATGTCGTCCACGCCGATCCCGCGCTCGGACAGCACCTCCTCGGTGCGCAGCGGCTTGATCTCGCTGATGGCGCCCACCAGGGTGGTCTTGCCGACGCCGAAGCCCCCCGCGATGAGGATCTTCAGCGCCACGGGGTCGTCAGAGAGCCCGGAGTCCATTGATCACTTCCTTGAGAATGCCCTCGCTCGGACGCGGCCTGGCCGCTGAGGGGGCTGTCACCGAGATGAGGCCGTTGTCACGCAGATCGCCGAGCAGCACCCGCACGACCCCGATGGGCAGGTCGAGCTCGACGGCCACGTCGGCCACCGAGATGGGGTCGCGCGCCGCCCGCAGGATGAGCCGCTGCTCCGGCCCCAGGTCGTCGGCCACCTCGCCGGAGGGCTCTCCGACGACGCTCACGGTGGCGATGAGATCGAAGGCGTCCCCCGACGACCTGGTCCTGCCGCGGATGAGCGCGTAGGGCCGGACGATCGGCCCCGCCGCCTCGTCCAGCCATTGGGGGGTCTCCGTCATGGCGCCGTCGCTCGCGGGTTGGTCGAGATGTGCTGGCCCACCCGCTTGACCAGCATCGCCATCTCGTAGGCGATGTGCCCGACGTCGACGTTCGCCTCGGCCAGCACGGCCAGGCAGGTGCCCTTGCCCGCCGCGGTCACGAAGAGGAACGCCGACTCCATCTCGACGATGGTCTGGCGGACGTCCCCGCCTCCGAAGTGGCGTCCGGTGCCGCGGGCGAGGCTCTGGAACCCGGCCGCCACGGCGGACAGGTGCTCGGCGTCCTCCCGGCTCAGGCCCTTGGAGTAGCCCACCGCGAGGCCGTCGGTCGACAGGATCACCGCCTGCCGGACCGCGGCGACCCTGGTCGTCAGGTCGTCGAGCAGCCAGTTCAGTTCACCGGTGTTGGTCGTGGGCGCGCTCATGCCTCCCCCTCCTCTGTTGCTTCTTCTCGGGCGCGTTGGGTTCCCCGTTGGAACGCGGAGAACAGATCGCGTACCTCGTCGGGAGAGCGTTCCGTCTTCTGCTCCGGCTCCGGCTCCGGCGGGGGATCCGGCCGGAGCTGGGGTGCCAGGTTGGCCTGCCGGACCCGCGTGGGCAGGCCGGCATGGGTCCCGCCGCTCACCACGGCGAGGGCCTTCTTCTTCCTCGTACGGCTGGGCAGCTTGGTGGCGGTGCCCTGGCCGCTGCCGCCCGTGTCCTTGCCCGTCTCGCGGGCCGCTTCACGGTCGTCGTCGCCGGCCGTCAGCGCCGCCTGCTCGCTGACCAGCGTGCGCGGCACCAGGACGATCGCCGTGGTGCCGCCGAAGGGCGAGCGGCGCATCAGCACCTGGATGCCGTGCCGCTCGGCCAGCTTGCCGACCACGAACAGGCCGAGCCTGTCGCTGTCGGCCAGGTCGAACTCCGGCGGCCGGGCCAGCCGCGCGTTGACCGCGGCGTACTCGGTCTGCGAGAGCCCGAGGCCCCTGTCCTCCACCTCGATCGCGTACCCGTTGCTCACCAGGTCGCCGCGGATGTGGACGGCGGTGTCGGGCGGCGAGTACAGGGTGGCGTTCTCGACCAGCTCGGCCACGAGGTGGGTCAGGTCGGCCGCGGTGCCGCCGTCGATGGCGCTGGCCGGCATGGCGTCGACCGTGACCCGGGTGTACTCCTCGACCTCGGCGACGGCGGCCCGCACGATGTCGAGCACGGACACCGGCTTGCGCCAGGCCCGGCCGGGCGCGGCGCCGGACAGGATGATGAGGCTCTCGGCGTGCCGCCGCATGCGGGTGGTGAGGTGGTCGACGCGGAAGAGCTCTTCCAGGCGGTCGGGGTCGTGGGTGCGGCGCTGCATGCTGTCGAGCAGCGAGAGCTGGCGGTGCAGCAGGCCCTGCTTGCGCCGGGCGAGGTTGAGGAAGACCTGGCTCACGCCGCGGCGCAGCTCCGCCTGCCCCACGGCGGCCCGTACGGCGGTGGACTGCACGGAGGCGAACGCGTGGGCCACGTCGGTGATCTCGGCGGAGCCGCTGACCTTGAGCGGCTTGACCTCCTTGGCCGCGTCCACGGCCTCGCCGCGGCGCAGGCGCTCGACGAGCGCGGGCAGCCGCTCGTCCGACAGCTCGACCGCGGCGGCGCGCAGCCCGGACAGCTCGGCGCCCAGCCGGCGGCCGAGGCGCACGGAGATGATGATCGAGGCGAGGACGGCGATCAGGCCGAGGACGCCGGCGACGGCGATGCGGAGGAGGATGACCGTGGCGGCGCCGGTGGCGCGCTCGGCGAGGACGGCGGTGGAGTCGGCGTTGATCCGGTCGAGCTGGGTCATCACCTGGCCGGCGGCGGCGTTCCAGGCGTCGCCGTCGGGGGGCGGCGCGCCGGTGGTGACGACGCGCGTCTCCATCCGGGCGAAGTCGCGGAAGGTCTGGTCGCCGAACACCTTCTCGTACGGCCCGCGCAGCGCGACGTCGAGCCCGGCCATGCCGCGGGCGTGCAGGAACTTGCGGGCGGCGGCGTACTCGATGAACGCGGCGGCCTCGGGGTCGGTGAGCTGCCCGTCGATGAGGGCGCCGCTGATCAGGGCGTGTTCCCGGGCGATGACCTCGCGGGCGTTGCCCATCGCCTGCATGGCCGTGGCCGTCTGGAAGAGGGGGAGGTCGGGCACGGAGACCATGTGGTCGTAGAAGCGGAAGAGCGCGTCGAGGACGGCGTTGTAGGCGTCGATGCCCATGAGGCGGGAGCTGAGGCCGGCGTCGATGTCGGCGCGGATGGAGCCGAGCCGGGACAGGGCGCGGTCGAGTCCGTCGATGGGGCCGCGCAGCTCGCCGTCGATGGCGTCGCCGGCCTCGACGGTGGAGCGGCGGAAGTCGGCGACGGCCTTGTCGGTGCGGGCTCGCTGGGCGCCGAGGTCCTGGGTGAGCTTACGGGTGGTGACGGCCACGGCGGAGCGCGCGCGCTCGGCCTGGAGCTGAAGGCCCAGCTCGGTCGAGGTGAGGCCGACCGTCTGGTACACGGTGTTGCTCCGCAGGAGGGCCTGGCCGTCGCCCACGGTGAGGTTCAGTGCGAACCCCCAGAGCGCGCTCAGAGACAGGAGGGGTAGCAGCAACAATAAGAAGATCTTGAACCGAATTGACCGGTTACGCGAGCCCATGTCCCAACCTCGGAGTCGAGGGGCATTTCCACCTTTTGTGTAAATACACCTCCGGAAGATCGCACAGGAGACTAGCACCGTTTAAGGTTCCGGCGCAGTGGGAGGAACAGGATGATTAGCGTGATTACTGGTGCAAGCTCCGGGATCGGGGCCGCCGCGGCGGCCGGGCTTTCCCGCCGGGGGCACCGGGTGGTGCTCGTCGGCCGCGACCGGCGGCGGCTCGACGAGGTGGCAGGCGGACTGCCAGGCCCCAAGGCCGACGTGCTGACGTGCGACTACACCTCGCTCGACGACGTGCGGGCGCTGGCGGACCGGCTCGCCGAGCGCTACGAGCGCATCGCGGTGCTCGCCAACAACGCCGGGGTGATGAGCACGGAGCGGAAGGTGACCCCCGACGGGCACGAGCTCATGGTTCAGGTCAACCACCTGGCCCCCTTCGTGCTGACCCGGGCGCTGACGGACCGGGTGGACCGGGTGGTGACCACCTCGTCGCGGGCCGGCAGGGCCGGCCGGCTCGACCCCTCGGACCTGTCGCGGGAGCGGCGGCGGTGGAACGGCTGGCTCCAGTACGGCGACACCAAGCAGGCCAACGCGCTGTTCACGGTCGCGCTGGCGGCGCGCGGAGTGGCGGCGACCTGCTTCCACCTGGGCGTGATCCGCACCGGGTTCGCCTCCGGCTCGCTGCTCATGAGGATCTTCCTTGCCCTGCCGGGATACGCCAAACCACCGGAGCACGGCGCGCGGTCCCTCGTCCACCTCGCCACGCACCCCGACGGGACGGAGCGCGCGGGCCGCTACTTCGCCGGCGAGGCGCCCCGGCGGGTGCCTGCCGCCATGGCCGACCCGGCCCTGGCCGAGCGCCTCTGGGAGGCGAGCCTGACGGCCGTGGGGGTCAGCGGGACAGTTCGCTGACCGCCCGGTGGGCGGCGGTCACCGCGGCGTCGAACCCCGCGCCCGGCACCGCGTCGGCGTTCGCGATCGCGATCCGCCCGAACGGCCGCCGGGCGGCCTCGGCCGGGAACGGCCCGTCCGGGTAGAAGTCGTGCCACGGCCGGCGGTACTCGGGCGCGTACCCGTGCCCCCACCGGTTGACCGTGACCGCCTCGATGTCGGCGGCCGGGTCGAACCCGTGCGGCTCCAGCAGCCGGGTGAGCTGATCCCGCACGGTGTACTCCAGATGCTCGTACGAGGTCTTCAGCAATGCCTGACGGCCCGCGGCGGCCCCGCGGACGGGCCCGAGCTCCGAGCGGCACGGCGCGGCCACCAGATGCGCCAGGATCGGCTCTGAGGGGTCCTTGGGGCACTGGTAGCCGGGAGTGCTCACCGGCCTCCCCAGCTCCGTCTGACACCAGTACGCGCCCGTCCAGCGGACCGCCCGCAGCCCCGCCGCGTGCCACGCCCGCCAGTCGCGCAGCCGTACGGTGGCGTGCAGCACGGGCGTCTTGACCGCGGCCCGCAGCGCGCGCAGCTGGTCCTCGGGCAGCTCGGGCACGAGGTACGGGACGACGGTGTGCCAGCAGGCGAGCACCACGGCCCCCGCGCTCACGGTCCTCAGCCGGTAGCCGTCGAAGTAGCCGACGGTCGCCGAGGAGGCCGCCTCCGCATGGTCGCCGTCGTTGCGCACCGAGACCACCGGGCTGGACAGCCGGAAGCGCACCCGGTTGCCGGGCCGGTCCAGCCGGCCGTAGTCGTAGGAGGCCGCCGTGACGCCGTCCGCGGTCGTGGACCCCGCGAAGCCGGGGATCATCCGGCCCACCAGCATCCGCACCAGCGCCTGGTTTCCCTCGGGGAAGCGGACCGGGGCCCCCGCGTCCCACTCCTTGCGGACCGTGGGCGAGTTGAACCGCGACGGCTTGCCCCTGCCGAGCCCGAGCCCCTGGAAGCCCGGATACTCCCAGTGACGGGCGGTGCCCCAGGCGTCGATCGCGCCGAAGGACTCGGCCCCGTACCCCCACCGGGCGCTCGGCATCGTGCGGCAGAACCGCTCCACGTCCGGGTGGACCCCGCACACCTCCAGCAGGAACGCCGAGTACGTCAGCTCCGCCAGCCGCCCCTCCTTCTCCTCCCGCGACAGGCCCGCGAACCAGTCGGGCGGGTCGGTGTAGAGCATGACCAGGTCCTGGCGGGCCCGCTCGTCGATCGGCAGGCGGCCCACCCACTCCTCGGCCGCCACGCCGGCCTCGAACCGCACCAGCCGGTCGCGCCCGAACGTCTCCTTGTCGCACATCACGCCCCTGCGCAGCCCGAGACCCGGGTAGAGCGACCGGTCGGTGTAGCCGGAGAGCGTGTCCGGCTCGACGCCGAGGAGCGCGAGCAGCTCCTTGCCCTCGGGCGTCCACGCCTCGGGGGACCCGAGGGACGGCGAGCCGCCCGGCCCGATCAGCGGCCCCGGCCGCCCGCCGCCCCGGAACTCGTTGCGCCGCGCGTGCCCGCCGATCTCGTCGTGGTTGTCGAGGACGAGCACCCGGGCGCCGGGGTCGCGCCGCAGCCACTCATGGGCCGCGGCCACCCCGCTGACGCCGCCGCCCACGACCACCAGGTCGTAGCTCTCACCCGTGGGGTGGGGCGCGCCCGCGTGCTCCCAGAAGCGGCCGTCGCGCAGCGCGTGCGGCACGCTGAGCGCGTCGGGGTCGTCTCCTCTCAGCCCGGTGAGCGCCGGCGGGTAGGGGACCTCCTCGGGCCCTTCCGGGCCGCCCCCGCCGTGCCCGCCGCGCAGGAGCGGGATCCCGGTGACCGCGCCCACCGCCGCCGCGCCCGCGGTCACGGCGACTCCGTCGAAGAAGTCGCGGCGCGAAATCAGCCGGTCCATCCCGAGGTCGCGCGCACGGCGCGGGTCGATGTCGCCCATGTGCTGGATGATGATGACGCCGGGCAAATGCGGCACTACGCCGCGCAGCGCTCCGAGAAACATTTTGCGCGACCTGTCACGGTGAATTGCCGCTTTGCGGGGTGTGCACCCGTTCCGGCACGGTGACGGGAGGAGGCTCCGGTCGTCGCTGGTGGCGACCGTACGGTGACTCCCCCCGACGGGAACTCGACGGGAACTCGCCCCGGAATGGGGGTGAATGCATATGGCCGCCATGAAACCGCGCGATTCCGTGAATAGCGCTGTTGCCCAGCCCGGCCCGAGTCCTTTCCTCTAGCGTTCGGAAATATGCTGGGAGAGTCGAATCGTCAGTCCACCTTCAAGGTGTTCTCAGGGATATGCGCGGGCGTGACGCTCGTGGCGGGATGCGCCGCGGGGGAGAGCGCCGGGGCGTCCGGGTCCAACCCGGCGCGGGTCGCCGCCGCCACCGCCGAGGCGGGCAGGCTCCGCGCCATCCTGCTGCCGCCGCCGCAGGGCATGCGGGTCGTCCACGGGCCCGAGACCGGGTTCTTCGGCGCCCTGGAGTCGACCCGCAAGGGGCTGGCCGCGGTCCGTGCCGCGAGCGCGGACCGGCCGGAGTGCGCCAAGGCGGCGCAGCTCGACGCCACCGAGCCGACCGTGGCGAGCGCACCCGCCGCGGTCGTCGCGTTCGCCTCCGACAAGGGCTCGATCACCGAGGCCGTCGTGTCGATGCCCACGCCCGGGTTCCCGGCGCCGCTGCCGAAGCAGTGCACCTCCTACACGGCGGCCGTCAACGGCACGAAGGTGACCTACCGCACGCGCGAGCTGTCCATGCCGCGGCGCGGCGACCAGTCGCGCGCCTACCTCACCACCGCCGCGGGCGGGGGTCAGGACGTCCAGGTGGGCACCGTGCTGGTCCGCCGGGGCAAGGCCGTCATGAGCCTGCTCGTGGTGGGCGACAAGGTCAAACGCAAGGGCCTGTACGAGCTCGGCCGGCTCGCCGACGAACGTCTGGCGAAACTGCACGGCTGAGCCGCCAGCCGGCCCCCGCCACCGCACGGCCGGGGCCGGCCGCGCGGCTCCGGGCTTCGGCTTCGGACGGGCGCGGCGTCAGATGAGGACGTGGTCGTCCGGGCGGCCGACGAAGGAGAACTGGGCGTTGCGGGTCAGCTTGATGTGGTCGGCCTGCCAGGTGTGCATGCTCGCGTCGGCGCTGCGCCAGTAGACGAAGTTGAACCGGTCGGCCGAGTAGATCTTGACGCGGTCCTCCTTCAGCCGCCGCACGAGGTGGGTGTCCTCGCCCCGCGTGATGTCGGCGAAGCCGTACGAGCGGAACATGTCCGCCTTGCCGAGGAACGTGCCGCCCTGCACGAGGAACGAATAGCGGTGCTCCAGGCCGGGCAGGCGCAGCATGGTGGTGTTGCTGCCCTCGAAGTAGGAGTAGTGGGCGCCCTTGCCGGTCAGCTCGGCGTCGGTGTAGTCGAAGGCGCGCACCAGGTCCGACAGGTAGTGCTCCCCGTACAGGTTGTCGTCGTCCATCTTGGCGATCAGCTCGCCCTCGGCGGCGGCGATGCCGAGGTTCATGCAGGCGCCGAGCGACAGCTCGGGCGCCGCCGGCAGGACCACGACGTCGGTGATGCCCGCCATGCGCGCCTTGTCCGCCACCACGACCGGGTCGATGTCGAGGCCGTGCAGGACCATGACGAGCTGGAGCGGCCGGTGGATCTGTCGGGCCACCGACGAGATGGCGTGCTCGATCTGCGCGGCGCGGTTGGTCGGCAGCACCACCGAGATCGACCGCGACCGCGACGGCACCGGCCGGCCGAGGAAGCCCAGGATCTGGTCCACCCGGTGCGAGAACAGGTGCTTGTCGAACACCTCCCGCATGGCCAGGTGCCCCATCCGGGCGCGCAGCTCGGGGCTGTTGATCAGGTGCAGCACCTGGTTGTACGACTCGATCGGCTCACGGGCGATGGGCACCAGGTCGCCGAAGGTCTCCTCGATGGCCCGTGACCAGCCGGAGACGACCGGGGTGGAGCAGGCCGACAGCTCGAAGACGCGGCGCGCGCACATGGTCGGCGAGTCCAGCACGGAGTTGACGTTGAGGAAGACCTTGTACATCCGGTACGCGGCGAGCATCCGGTCGTAGGGCAGTTCGCCGACGATGTGCGGCCGGTACTTCTCCGGCCAGGCGTACTTCTCGTCCACCTCGCCGTTGCGGGCGAAGATGTGCAGGCCCAGCTCGCGGACCGGGTCGAGCACGACCTCCATCTGCTCGCGCCGCTCGGGGTGCTTGTCGCGGAAGTACATGCCGGCGAAGACCACGTCGTGCAGCCGCCCCTCCTTCTGCTGGACGGGGTTGTGCACGCGCGGCTGGGCGGCGAACTGAAGGACGTCCACCCGGTCGTGGCCGAGCACCTCGCGGTACTTCGGCACCATGTCGCCGTCACAGGTGAAGACGTAGTCGAACAGCTTGGCCGTGTCGATGAAGAAGTCGAAGTTGGGCGGGTCCTCCTTGTTCCAGAAGACCGTGGGGATGCCCTCCGCCCTGCACCAGGCCACGAGGTCGCGCAGCGGCTCCTTGGGCGCGTTGGTGCCGGTCATCTGGTAGCGCCAGCGGCCCTGGTTGCCGTGCCAGGCCGACTCGCAGAACAGCACGTCGGGCCGCTTCTCGGCGAAGATCTCCGGCCAGTCCTTGAGCCCGAACTCGATCTGGTCCCACTCGTAGCGGAACGCCATCCGGGAGAAGTCGTCCAGGATGACCGCGACCTTCAGGTCGGGCCGGTTGACGGGGCCGGAGGGCCACTTGACGGCGGGCACGTCGACGAGCGGCGGCCGGTGGTTGGCGGTCTCGATCGCCTCGCTGACCGGGACGGGCGGCTTGGGGGCGCGGTCCTTGGACCTGACCGCCTCCAGCACCTTGCCGGGCCGCTTGGTCCCGATCGCCTCGCCCAGCTTGAACGTCCGCTTGGCCTGGGTGGCCTCCAGCTTCCACGTGGCGTAGGCGGCCTTGGCCTCGGCGATCTCCAGGCGCCGGCGCAGCTCCCTCAGCTCGGTCTCGTAGCGCTCGACGAGCTTGCGCTCCTCCGGGAGCCAGTTGACGGGGCCGAGCCGCTGGAAGGTGGGCTCTTCGGGAGTTTCGGCCATGGGGATGCTCGCCTATCGCTAGCGGAGAGATGTCATGGTACGCGGAGCGTGGGGGAGCGCGCCGGTGAAACGGCCAATAGCCGTACGAAAGGGTCTATTCCGACCGGATGCCCTGGGAGGCCGGCGAGAGGTTGTCGCCCTTGAGCCACGCCGAGATCACCCGGGCGATGCGCGGCCCGGCGGCGCCGTCCCACAGCGGGGGCAGCTCCCCCGACGGCGTCGAGGCGCCGTCGGCCAGCGCCTTCTCCGCGGCGGCCGGCAGCAGAGCCGGCGTGACCAGCCGGTTGGTGCCGTGGGTGATCGTGACCGGCCGCTCGGTGTTCGGCCGCACGGTCAGGCACGGCACGCCCAGCATGGTGGTCTCCTCCTGCACGCCGCCCGAGTCGGTGACCACCAGCGCGGCCCCGCGTACGAGGGAGAGGAAGTCCACGTAGCCGAGCGGGTCCACGACCTGGACCGACGGGCCGTCCACGAGCCCGGCCTCCGCCAGCCGGGTGCGCCCCCTCGGGTGGATCGGCACGACGATCGGGATCTGCCGCGAGACCTCCAGCACCGCCGAGACCAGCTCGGCCGCCGCCTCCGGGGTGTCGACGTTGGCGGGGCGGTGCAGCGTCGCCACCGCGTAGCGCTCGGGCACGCCCAGCCGCGCCACCACGGGCGCCGGGTCCAGCGACGGCAGCGCCGCGAACAGGCTGTCGATCATGGGGTTGCCCACCAGGTGCACCTTCGAGGCCGGCACGCCCTCGGCCGCCAGGTACGCCAGCGCCTCGGGGGAGGTGGCGAACAGCAGGTCCGACAGGGAGTCGGTGACGACCCGGTTGACCTCCTCCGGCATCCCGCGGTCGAACGAGCGCAGCCCCGCCTCCACGTGCGCGGTCCGGACGCCGAGCTTGGCGCAGACGAGGATCGCGGCCAGCGTGGAGTTGACGTCGCCGTAGACCACGACCAGGTCCGGCGCGTGCTCCAGCACGACCTCCTCCAGGCCGACGAGCAGGGCCGCGGTCTGCTTGGCGTGGGTGCCGGAGCCGACAGCCAGGTTGGCCAGCGGCTCGGGCAGCCCGAGGTCGGCGAAGAACACGTCGGACATCAGCGCGTCGTAGTGCTGACCTGTGTGGACGATGCCCTGCCGCACGCCGAGTTCGCCGAGCGCTCTGACCACCGGGGCCGCTTTCACGAAGTTGGGCCGGGCGCCCAGGACGTGCAGGACCAGGGGGTTCTCCCTCATTGACCTCGCCTTTCGGTGCGGAAGGGAAAAAACGCTGCCTATGGTACGGTCACCGCGTGGTATCCGACGCCAGTCGACCAGACTCCTCCCAGGTTTCCGCCAAGTCCGCGCGTGCCGGTGTCGGTGGGCTGCTGAAGGGCTTCGTCCAGCACCCGATCCTCGTCTCCAGGGTCGTCTACACCAAGGTCAAGTCCGACCCGGTGCGGGTCGCGCAGGCCGCCGCCGAAGCCCTCCCGCCGAGCCTTCGCCCCGTCGTCGGCAAGGTGGCCTGGCCCGCCGCCCGCCGTGCCCGCCGGGCCGTGCGCAAGTTCGGCATGCGGGTCATCAGGGCGCCGTGGGACGAGGCCAAGGAGCACTGGAACGCCGGCCGGGTCAGCATGGCCGCGCAGGTGCTCGAAGCCCACACCAAGTACCCCTTCGTCAAGCGCCGGGCCTCCTACTACCGGGGTGAGCTGGCCGCCATCAGCCCCGGCCCCATCCCGCCCGGCGCCAAGGTGTCCGTCGGCGAGCGCGTCGAGGGCCGGGTGCTGCACTGCGTCACCAACGCCCTGCCGTACACGCAGGCGGGTTACACCGTCCGCACCCACCGCATCGTCACCGCCCAGCAGGCGGCGGGGCTCGACCCGCACGTGGTGACGAGCTGGGGCTGGCCGATGTTCCAGGGCCACGCCGACGCCACGCCGTACGAGGAGATCGACGGCATCCCGTACCACCGGCTGCTGCCGGACGGGCACGGCGAGATGCCGTTCGAGATGCGCGGCCGGATGGTGCGCGGCGCCGACGCGGTCACCGACCTGGTCAAGGAGCTGCGCCCGCAGCTCCTGCACGCCGCCACCGACCACCGCAACGGCTCGGTGGCCCACGCCGTGCGCGACCGCACCGGCACCCCGTACGTCTACGAGGTGCGCGGCTTCCTGGAGGAGACCTGGGCCTCCCGCGACCCGATCCGCGTCGGCAGCGAGCGGCACGTGCTCCAGCGCGAGCGTGAGGCGTTCCTCATGCGCGAGGCCGACGCCGTCGTCACGCTGGCCGAGACGATGGCCGCGGAGATCGTCGAGCGCGGCGTGCCGAGGGAGCGGATCTTCCTGGCCCCCAACGCGGTGGACGACTCGCTCCTGAGCACCCACTACGACGGCGCGTCCTTCCGCAGGAGCATGGGCATCGGCGACGACGAGATCGTGGTCGGCTCGGTGTCGAGCATCGTGGCCTACGAGGGCTTCGCCACCCTGCTGCGGGCCGCGGCGCTGCTGCGCGACCAGGGCGCGCCGGTGCGCGTGCTCATCGTCGGCGACGGCGCCGAGCGCCCCAACCTGCTGGAGCTCGTCGAGGAGCTCTCGCTGACCAGCGCGATCCTGCCGGGCCGGGTCGGCCCTGACGAGGCGCTCCAGGCCCAGGAGGCCATCGACATCTTCGCCTGCCCGCGCGAGGACCTGCGCGTGTGCCGTCTCGTGACGC
The DNA here is from genome assembly GCF_040654215.1 of Nonomuraea sp. NPDC050733. Lineage (NCBI taxonomy): Bacteria > Bacillati > Actinomycetota > Actinomycetes > Streptosporangiales > Streptosporangiaceae > Nonomuraea > Nonomuraea sp. NPDC050733. The sequence continues at coordinate 17,010 of NZ_JBFAHO010000060.1, forward strand.
CGCTCAAGCCGGTCGAGGCGATGGCCCTCGGCAAGCCGGTCGTCCTCAGCGACCTGCCCGCGCTGTCGGAGCTGGTCGGCTCCGAGGGCGCGGGGATGCTCGTGCCCCCCGGCGATCCGGCGGAGCTGGCCAAGGCCATCGCCGGGCTCAGGGACGATCCGGCCAGGCGCGCGGAGATGGGCGAGGCCGGTCGCGCCGAGGTCGCGGCCAAGCGGACCTGGGGCCGCGTGGCCGAGACCTACCGCGACCTTTACCGGTCGCTCACCTGATGATGCCCTCCGGATTGCCTGTCTGTTACGACAGGTTCAGCGGCATTAGGCGTGAGCTAGGTGGACTTGAGATAACCTTTGCGACCATGAAGTGTTGTTTCCGTCTTTCCAAGGCACCGCTGTGACAGAAATAGACTTGTCTGTCATCGGCCTGGGGTACGTCGGCATGCCGCTCGCCAAGGAGGCGGTGGCCGCCGGACTGAAGGTCGTCGGCGTCGACGTCGACCCCGCCAAGGTCGACGCGCTCAACGCCGGACGGTCCTACATCGACGACCTGTCCGACGCCGACCTCGAGCACATGCTGGCCAACGGCTTCAGCGCCACGCTCGACGAGTCCGTCCTGGCCAGGAGCAACACGATCGTCATCTGTGTGCCGACTCCGCTGGACGAGGACCACCGTCCCGACCTGTCCGCGGTCGAGGGCGCCACCAAAACCGTCGCGCGCAACCTGAGCAAGGGCACGCTGGTCGTCCTGGAGTCCACCACCTGGCCGGGCACCACCGACGAGGTGGCCCGCCCGCTGCTGGAGACCTCCGGCCTGGTCGCCGGCGAGGACTTCCACCTGGCGTTCTCGCCCGAGCGCATCGACCCGGGCAACCCCAAGTTCGGCCTGCGCAACACCCCGAAGGTCGTCGGCGGCTACACGCCCACCTGCCGCGACCGGGCGACCTCCTTCTACGGCCGCTTCATCGAGCAGGTCGTGCCGGTCAGCGGCACCCGCGAGGCCGAGATGGCCAAGCTGCTGGAGAACACCTACCGGCACGTCAACATCGCCCTCGTCAACGAGATGGCGATCTTCTGCGACGAGCTGGGCATCGACCTGTGGGAGTCGATCGAGGCCGCGGCCACCAAGCCGTTCGGCTTCCAGAAGTTCCTGCCCGGGCCCGGCGTGGGCGGCCACTGCATCCCCGTCGACCCGTCGTACCTGTCGTACACCGTGCGCAAGCTCGGGTACCCGTTCCGGTTCGTCGAGCTGGCGCAGGAGATCAACGAGCGGATGCCGTCGTACGTGGTCGCACGAGTACAGCGACTGCTGAACCGGCATAAGAAGCCCGTGAACGGCGCCAAAGTGGTTATGCTCGGCGTCACCTACAAACCGGACATCGCCGACGAACGCGAGACCCCTGCCCTCCCCGTGGCCCGCGCGCTGCTGGAACTGGGCGCCGATCTCTCGTTCGTGGACCCGTATGTCAAGGAATGGTCGGTCGACGGCACACCCGTGCCGCGCGAAGAGGATCTGGCCGAGGCCGTGGTCGGCGCCGACGTGACGCTGCTGCTCCAGCAGCACGCCGCGTTCGACCTCGACATGGTCGAGGCGAAGGCCAGGCTCGTTCTCGACACCCGCGGCGTGCTCGCCGAGGGTGAACGCGTCGAGCGGCTGTAGCGACGGAGGGTTGCGCGCTGTGCACGTGCTCGTCATGACGGTGGTGCATAACCCCGAGGACGCGCGGATCCTGCATCGGCAGGTCCGCGCCCTCGTGGACGCCGGTCATGAGGTCACGTATGCGGCGTCCTTCACGGCGCACGGCATCGTGCCCCGGCCCTGGGTCAACGGCGTGGACCTGCCCCGGGCCGCGCAGCGCAAGCGCGTCGCGGCCGTCTGGGCGGCCCGCAGGCTGTTCAAGCGGATGCGCGACAAGGTCGACCTCGTGCTCATCCACGACCCCGAGCTGCTGTTCGCGGTCTGGGGGGTGCGCAACAGCCCGCCCGTGGTGTGGGACGTGCACGAGGACACCCCGGCGACGCTGTCGCTCAAGCCGTGGCTGCCGTCGATGCTGCGCCCGCCGGCCCGCTTCCTCGCCCGCATGCTGGAGAGCATGGCCGAGCGCCGGATGCACCTGCTGCTGGCCGAGACCGCCTACGCCGGCAGGTTCAAGCACGCCCACCTCATCGTGCCCAACGAGACGTGGGTGCCCGACTCGGTCACGCCGCCGGGCGACGACCGGGTCGTCTACCTCGGCTGGCTGTCCAGGGCGCGCGGCGTCATGGAGGCCATCGAGGTGGCGCGGCTGCTCCAGCCGTACCGGGTGGCCGTCGAGCTGATCGGCTACGCCGACCCGCAGAGCCGCCCGCTGCTCAACCAGGCCGTCACCGAGGGCCTGCTGGAGTGGCGCGACTTCATGCCGAACGACGAGGCGCTCAAGCGGCTCGACGGCGCCCTGGCGGGCCTGTCGCTGCTGCACGACGAGCCCAACTACCGGCACTCCATGCCCACCAAGATCATGGAGTACATGGCCCACGGCATCCCCGTCATCACCACGCCCTCGCCCCGCGCCGTCGAGCTGGTCGAGCGGTACGAGAGCGGCGTCGTGGTGCCCTGGGAGGACCCCAAGGCCGTGGCGCAGGCGGTCCTCACCCTCCGGGACGACGTCAGGGAGCGGCGGGCGCAGGGCGCGCGCGGCTACGCGGCGGCCCGGTCCAACCACCACTGGCCCAACTCGGCCAAGCGATTCGTCGCCCAGCTCGAAGCCTGGGCCGCGGGCCTGCGCTAGCGGCTGACATCCGGCATATCCCGAGGGCGGTAGGTTCCTGAACGTGCGCTGGCTCTTCGTGCTCGTGGGCGCGGCGATTCTGGCGGCCGTCGCGGCCGTGGTCATCGTCCTCCCGTCGGATCAGCCGTCCAGGCCCGTCAGCCGGCAGACCGCGCCAACGCCCTCAGCCAGCTTCCCGACGCCGCAGGTCAGCGCGGTCAACGACTCCTGCGGCACGTTCGACACCGGCGAGAAGGCCCCGTACGCGGTCACCGGCTACTGGGTGACGCCCACCGCCAACCCGTGCACCTGGCGCAAGCAGCTCCAGGAGATCCACAACGTGGGCGGCGACACGGTCATCAGGATCGGGTACGGCCTGCAGTACCGCACGGTGGACGACGAGGGCCGCGTCCTCGACAAGGACGGCGAGCTCGACCCCCTCTACAGGGACTGCGAGGAGGACGGGCTGTCCTGCCACGACGCGGCCGCGCGCGACCTGAGGAAGGCCGGCGCGGGCAACCGGGTGGCCCGCACCTACGTCTACCGGACCGACGAGGCGTTCGGCGACGGCCTGTTCCGCTGCGCCACGGTGGAGCACCGGATCATGACGGCCAAGCGCGTCTACTACCGCCTGCTGGCCCCCATGGACGGCTCCGACGACGCCACCTGCGACTTCACCAAGCCCCGGCCGTACGACCTGATCATCGTCGCCGGCTCGACCAGGAAGGGCGACGGCGAGGTCAAGGACAGCCTGACCACGCTGCTGGACCTCGGCGACCAGTTCGGCATCCGCATCTTCCCCGCGCTCCCGCTGGCGCCGCGCCAGCGGGACAACCAGACGAGGGCCAACCCGGACCACATCCCCACGCTGACCACGCTGACCCGCCGCATCCTGCAGGACTACGGCGTCCGGTTCGCCGGTCGCGACTCGCTCGGCGGCGTCTACCAGCCGTTCGAGGTGCAGATGGCCGCCACCCTCACCACCAACCCCACCCTGCAGGTGTACGCCGGCCAGCACGACATCGTCCAGCAGGAGCTGCCCGGCAAGCCCATCCTCATCAGCCCGTACCTGGACGCGCGCAAGCGGGTCCCCTTCGGCCAGACGCCCAAGCAGGTGGCCGCGGCCTTCAAGGCGCTGGCCCTGACGGGCGTCGGCATCATCGCGCCGCAGGACAGCCGCGGCACCGGCAAGGTCGGCCTGTTCTGGCCGGACGAGCGCGAGCAGGAGGTCGACGAGCGGCTGCGGCCCGCCGTCGGCGAGAGCACGTACGGCACTGCGTACCACGGCTCCACCCGCGACTACTACCGCGAGATGGCGCTCGTCCGCGAGGAGCTGGTCAAGGGCGGCCGGGACGTGGACCTGTGGGCCAACGTCGAGGCGTTCGAGCCCTCCGGCGAGGAGCCGTGCGCGGCGCAGGGCTCGCGCGGCAAGACCGACAAGAAGCGGCTGGACCAGGCTGTCACCATGGCCGGCCGGTACGTCCAGAAGATCGTCTCGTACATGTGGAGCGACTTCATGACCTGCGGCTCGCCGTCCCTGGAGAGCGAGGTCATGAAGGACTGGGCCCGGCCGATCGCCGTCGACGCCATCCGGCGCGGGCGCGACGTCCAGGACGGCATCGAGGTGCGCGGCTACAACCTCAAGGGCGGCACCGTCACCGTGGAGTGGGAGAGCGGAGCCCGGGACCTGGACGTGGCCGCCGTCGGCTGGCTGGACGACGACCCGCTGGAGGAGCTGCCCGAGGGCATGCAGACGGCATGGGTGCCGTTCGACTGGGCGCAGGTGCCGCCGGGCGCGTGGGTGAAGGTCGGGGTCAAGCTGCCGTCAGGCCAGGAGACCAGCGAACGCCTGCACGTCCGCATCACCTCGTGACGCCCGCCCCTCCGCGTCATGCCGTCACGCGGCCGGGCGGGGGCGTGTAACGTGCAGGCCATGGTCCCGAGCGTCCCGGTCAGCGTCGACCTGGTCGTGCTGACCGTGCGCTGCCAGGCGCTGTGCGCCCTGGTGTGGCGGCGCGACAACCCGCCGTTCCTGCGCCGCTGGTCCCTGCCGGGCGGGTTCGTCCAGCTCGACGAGGACCTGCCGGCCGCGGCCCAGCGCATCCTGGACGAACGGGCCGGCCTGCCGGGCGCGCCCGTCCACCTGGAGCAGCTCCAGACCTACGGCTACCCCGACCGCGACCCGCGCCAGCGCGTCGTCAGCGTCGCCTACCTCGGCCTGGCCCCCGACCTGCCGGCCTCGGAGAAGGCCCACATGAGCTGGCGGCCGGCCACCGAGCTGACCGTGATGGCCTTCGACCACCGGCGCATCATGCTCGACGGCATCGAGCGGGCCCGCGCCAAGCTGGAGTACACCTCGCTCGGCGCGGCCTTCTGCCCGCCGGAGTTCACCGTGGCCGACCTGCGTCGGGTGTACGAGATCGTCTGGGGGCGGACCCTCGACCCGCGCAACTTCCACCGCAAGGTGACCAAGGCCGAGGGCTTCCTCGTGGAGTCGGGCGCGACGACGACGCGTGACGGCGGCCGCCCCGCCAAGCTCTACCGGCGCGGCCCCGCCGAGCTGCTCCATCCGCCCATGCTGCGCTCCCTGAAGGAGTAGGAACGGACGTCGTTAGAGTGAGGGCATGCCTCGTTTCCGCCCCATTCTCGACACCATGCCGCCCTACCGGCCGGGCAAGGCCGTGGCCACCGCCGACGGACGGTCGTACAAGCTGTCCTCCAACGAGTCGCCCTACGACCCGCTGCCGTCCGTGGTCGAGGCCATCGCCGCCGGGGCGCGCCAGGTCCACCGCTACCCCGACCCGGCCGCCGTCGCCCTCACCGAGGCCATCGCGGAGCGGTACGACGTCCCCACGGGGCACGTGGCGCTCGGCGCGGGGTCCGTCACCGTGGCGCAGCAGCTCTTCGAGACCGTGGGCGAGCCGGGCGCCGAGGTGGTCTACGCCTGGCGCTCCTTCGAGGCGTACCCCCTGCTGGCCGACCTGTCCGGCGCCACCTCCGTACGGGTGCCGCTGGCCGGCGAGGACCACGACCTCGACGCCATGGCGGAGGCCGTCACCGACCGGACCCGCATGGTGTTCGTCTGCAACCCCAACAACCCGACCGGCACCGCGATCCGCCGCGCCCAGCTGGCGGCGTTCCTCGACCGGGTGCCCGATGACGTGCTGGTGGTGCTCGACGAGGCCTACCGCGAGTACGTCCGCGACGAGGACGTCCCCGACGGCCTGACCCTCTACCGCGACCGGCCCAACGTCTGCGTGCTGCGCACGTTCTCCAAGGCGTACGGCCTGGCGGGGCTGCGGGTCGGCTACCTGATCGGGCACGAGCCGGTCGCCGACGCGGTGCGCAAGACGATGGTGCCGTTCGCGGTCAACCACCTGGCGCAGGTCGCGGCGGTCGCCTCCCTGCGGGCGGAGGACGAGCTGCTGGAGCGGGTGGACCGGGTGGTCAAGGAGCGCACCCGGGTCCGGGAGGCCCTTATCGCCCAGGGCTGGACCGTGCCGCCCACGGAGGCCAACTTCGTCTGGCTGCGGCTGGGCGAGCACACGCGCGACTTCGCCGCCGCGTGCGCGGTGGAGGGCGTCGCCGTGCGGCCGTTCGGGGGCGAGGGGGCCCGGGTCTCGATCGGCGACCCGGAGGCCAACGACGCCTTCCTGAAGGCGGCGGCGGCCTTCCACACCCGGCTCTGACCCCTCTCCGGCCGGGGTCGTCCGCTGTCCGGACCCGTCAGTCGTGCGGGGCCTCGGCGGGCCGCCGGGCGTCCCGTACGGCGTCCTCGCGCGGCGGGGTGTCCTCGTGCTCCGTCCGGCGGCCCTTGCGTTCGGTCGAGATGACCAGCGCGACCCCGACCAGGATCACCAGGCCGCCCGCGATGATCTGGACCGTCACCTGCTCGCTCAGCACGAGGGCGCCCAGCACCACGGCCACCACCGGGTTCACGTACGCGTAGGTCGCCACGAGCGAGATGGGCGCGTTGCCGAGCAGCCACGAGAACGCCGTGAAGCCGACCAGCGACCCCACCAGCACCAGGTAGACCAGCGCCACCCATGACCTCCCGGTGACCGCCGAGACGTCCAGCCGCTCGCCCGTCCCGACGCCGAGCAGCAGGAGCCCGGCGCCGCCCGCCAGCATCTCGACGGCGCTCGTGGCGAAGGCGTTGGCCGGCATCGCGATGCGGCTCGACAGGAACGATCCCACCGACCACGACAGCGAGGCCACCAGGACGATCACGATCCCGGTCGTGCTGCCCGCCTGGCCGCCGGTGAGCGACAGCGCCGCCACCCCGGCGAACCCCACCAGGACGCCGGCGAGCGTCAGCGTCTTCGGCCGGTCCCGCACCACGAACCTGAACACGACCAGCCACAGCGGCACCGACGCCACGAGCAGCGCGGCCAGGCCGCTGCTGATGTACTGCTCGGAGACGGCCAGCATGCCGTTGCCCAGCGTGAGCAGCAGCAGCCCGACACCGGCCGCGCCGAGGAACTCCCGCCGGGTCATCCGGAACGCCCCGGTCCCCGACCTGGCCAGGACGATCCCGCCGAGGAGCACCGCGGCGACGAGGAACCGCATCGCGCCGCTGAGCATGGGCGGGATGGACTCGACGGCCACGGCGATGCCGAGGTAGGTCGAGCCCCACACCACGTAGACGATGCCGAGCGCGCCCCAGATGAGGAGAGGAGCCCGGCGGTCAGGTGTGTTCTCGTTCATAGGTCATGACGATAGCGGCCGACACCGACAGAGAACCCGCAGATATCGGACAACCAATTGGCGGGATCTCATCGGTCGCGGACCTGTCCGCCACTGTCGCGGGACACCCGGCCGTTGCGAGGATTCCGCTGGAGCCGGACCCCCGGCCGGGAACCGGCTCCGCGCATCCGCACCGACGATGGGAGCCCAGGCACCATGTCCGCCGTCACCGCCGTACCGCCCGCCGCCAACGCCGCGGCGCTCGCCCACTTCGCCGGCCGCCTCGCCTTCGAGACCGACGTCTCGGACGTGGCCGCCGACCTGGCCGCCGCCGTGCCCGGCATCGTCGTCGTCGACTCCCGCAGCCGGGAGAGCTGGGACCAGGGCCACGTCCAGGGCGCCGTCCACCTGCCCACCGCGGAGATCGCCGCGCGGGCCGCGGAGGTGATCCCCGCGGGCGCCACGGTCGTGACCTACTGCTGGGGGCCCGGGTGCAACGGCGCGACACGGGCCGCGCTGGAGATCGCCAAGCTCGGCCACCCGGTCAAGGAGATGATCGGCGGCTTCGAGTACTGGGCGAGGGAGGGCTTCCCGGTGGAGACCGCCTCAGGGGTCGCCCGGCGCCCCGTGGACGCCCTCACGGCCCCGGTCACGGGCATCGCCTGCGCGTGCTGACCAGGAAGGCCCTGACCGGCGGGACCAGGAAATGTTGGCGCCCCCGTCCGAATCCCGTCGATCGGGGGCGTCCGTGAACATACCCCGATCCGCAACGGTCAACCAAGAACCTTGCCACCAAGGCCCCAAAAATCCAGAGAAATCCCATTGGGGGGCAAAGTCCGGTTATGCCGGTCTCGTTCTTCGGAGGCCACGGCCCACGGGACGTCGTGACGGCGACCCGCCACCACCCGGTCAGAGGGCGTCTCCCTGGAGGCCCTCAGCCCTGTGCGGTGGGTGGGGGCAGGGTGGCTTTGCCGTAACGGATGGGTGGGGAGACGCGGCGGGCCCGCCGCCCTGGAAGGACGGCGGGCCCGGTGCTCGGTCGGCGCGGTGCTCGGTCGGCGTGGTGCCCGGCGCGCGGGTCAGCGTGGGCCGAGCTTCTCCACGATGAGCCGGTAGAGCTGCCGCGGACGCCCCGGCTGCGGCGTGCGGTTCGGCGGAAGCGGCCACGCGAGTCCCTCGTCAACCAGCGTGCGCAGCAACCGCCGAGCCGTACGCGGCGTGACGCCCAGCATCTTGCCGGCGCCCTCCGCGTCCACGACCGTGTCCCCGCCCTCAAGCTTGGCCGCCAGGCGGGCCAGCACCTCGACGCCCTTCGGCTTGAGCGTCCCGGCGCCCGTGGGCGGCATCCGCGGAGCCGGGATCAGCGCTCGGCCCTCCCTGTCCACCGCGAATCCCTGGGCCTGCTTGCCCGCCTGGGTGCGGGCCAGCGCGGCCCGCGCGTGCGCCTCCGCGTCGTGCGCGGTGCGGCCCATGCCGACCCCCACCTCGACGGCCAGCCCCAGCTCGTCGCGGATCCTGGCGGCGAACGGCAGCACCCTGAACCCGTCGGTGGCCGCCGTGATCGAGCCCCGGGTCGCCGTGACCAGGTAGCTGTGATCGTCGATCGGCCACACCGTGGCGTTGATGCGGTTCGCCTCCTGCACCAGTAACCGGTGCAGGGACAGCCGCAGCTCGTCGCGCCAGTAACGCGGCGCGGCCCGGCGTACGGGCTCGCGCAGCGTCGGCACCTCCACCAGCACCACCGTGAGCTGTGACTCCTCCAGCCGGTGGTGGGCGCCGAGCAGCGCCGCCGTGTGCAGCGCGCTGCGCACGGCCGCCGACGTGGGCCTGATCCTGATGGCGGGCACGCCCGCCGTCTGCAGGCGGTCGGCCACCGCCGGCAGACACGTCAGCGCCCCCGTCGTGGCTCCCTGCCGGTTCAGGCGCTCGTGGTAGGCCGCGATCGTGCCGGTCGCTCCCGGCTCGTCGCGGCTGTGCACGTCGGACGCGGGTATGCCGAGGTCGGTGTACGCCTCCTCCACGTCCGCACGTGACACCACGTCGATGCTCACCCGCTGTGGCTCGATGCGCGGATCCAGTGCCGCCTTCGCCAGCGCCGCCACCAGGGCCGCGCCGCCGAGCTGCACGTACGTCGCCGGCATCGTCAGCACGCCTGAACGCCTGGCCAGGTCATAGGGGACCGGGCTGGCGAACAGGCACGCGTCCACGCCGGGACCGAGCCGTGTCACCTTGTCGGGCGCCTCCTGCTCATCGCGGTACGCGGCGGCCACGAGGCGACAGGGCAGAGGCGCGGCGGCGTGCCCCATCAACATGACGCGCTCGACCAGATCGTGGGGCCCGACCACGCCAATGGTGAGGTCCGGTGTCATGGCGCCCGGGCGCGACACTCGAGTTGTTTCTTCGGCCCTCTCGACCAATGTTCGTCCCATCCTGCCGTAAGTTGCAGTGCTCTCTTTTGGAACGATCGCTCGCGGGGGCCGTAATGTCACGCCCGACTTTTCCGGAAAGTGGTTCAGCTTGGCCGCATGGGAAGAAGTTCTAGCAGCTCAGAGAGGATTTCCCGGCCATTTTCAACCTTCAGAAATCTCTCGTGTAATGTCCGCTCCGAGAGCCCGCATTCGGTCGGCGAGATGCGCGTGGCCGCGGTCGATGAGGTATCCCGACTCGATGAGGGTCTCGCCCTCGGCCGCCAGTCCCGCGAGCACCAGCGCGATGCCGGAGCGAAGGTCGTGAGCGGTCACCCGCGCGCCCGTCAGCGGGGTCGCCCCCCGCACGATCGCCCGGCTGCCGTCGACCTCCACGTCGGCGCCCATCTTGTTCAGCTCGCCGGCCAGCGCGAAGCGGCCGTCGAAGATGCGCTCGTGGATGTAGCTGGTGCCGTCGGCCAGCGCCGCGACCGTCATCATGGGCGACTGGAGGTCGGTGGCGAAGCCGGGGTAGGTGTCGGTGATGATGTTGATCGGGCGCAGCGGCCGGTCGCAGCGCACGTTGAGCACCGCGCCCTGCCGGGCGAAGTCGACCCCCATCTGCTCCAGCTTGTAGCGGACCACGCCCAGGTCGAGGCCGGTGCCGACGAGGTTCAGCTCGCCGCCGGTGATGGCCGCGGCCATCGCGAACACGCCCGCGTCGAGCCGGTCGGGCATCACGGTGTGCTCGACGGCGTGCAGCTCCTCGACGCCCTCGACGGTGATGAAGCCGGTGCCGCCGCCGCTGATGCGGGCGCCCATCTTGGTCAGCATGTCGATGACGTCGAGGACCTCGGGCTCCAGCGCGGCGTTCTCGATCACGGTGGTGCCCTTGGCCAGGGCGGCGGCCATGAGGAGGTTCTCGGTGCCGGTGTGGGAGGGCGTGTCGAGGTAGAGGGTGGCGCCCGTCAGGCCCGACGCCTTCACGTGGATGACGGTCTCGCCCTCGTCCACGACCGCCCCGAGGCGCTTGTAGCCGAGGTAGTGGAAGTCGAGGTTGCGGCTGCCCAGGTTGCAGCCGCCGACGCCCTCGACGATCGCCTCGCCCAGCCGGTGCAGCAGCGCGGGCGTGAACAGCACGGAGCCGCGGAACCGCCGGGCGATCCGGGCCGGCAGCACGGCCTTGTCGAGCCTGGAGGCGTCGATGACCAGCGTCCGCTCCGCCTCGTGCAGCTCCACGTGGGCGCCCACGGCCTCGGCCAGCTCGACGGCCCGGCGCACGTCCTCGATGATCGGCACGTTGCGCAGGACCGTGCGGCCCTGCGGCACGAGAAGAGCGGCGCCGATCATGGGCAGCACGGCGTTCTTCGCGCCCTGGATGAAGGCGGTTCCACGCAGGGCGTTGCCACCGCGCACGCGGTAACGGACCATTTCCGGCGGCTCCTCGGAAGTCATCGGTGGGGGCGGGGGATCGGGCCAACAGTAGCCGCTCGCACCACGTGCCCCAGCCGAATCACCCGTTAAAGGAACTGCCTGTGATGCGTTCGTACGCCTCCAGGTAGCGCTGCCTCGTCTGCTCGACCACCTTGTCCGGAAGAGGCGGCGGCGGGTTACCCGAGGATTTGTCCCATCCTGATTCGGGCGACATTAGCCAATCGCGGACAAATTGCTTATCGAATGACGGCTGCGCACGCCCGGGCGTCCATCCGTCGGCCGGCCAGAACCGCGACGAGTCGGGGGTGAGCACCTCGTCCCCGAGCGTCAGCACGCCGTCGGAGTCCCAGCCCAGCTCGATCTTGGTGTCGGCCAGGATGATGCCGCGCTCCCGCGCGATCTCCGCGCCGCGCGTGTAGACGGCCAGCGTGATGCGGCGCAGCTCCGCCGCCGTCTCCTCGCCCACCTGCTCGACGACCTGCTCGTACGAGATCGGCTCGTCGTGCTCGCCCATCGGGGCCTTGGTCGACGGAGTGAAGATCGGCTCGGGCAGCCGCGAGCCGTCCTCCAGGCCCTCGGGCAGCGGCACGCCCGACACCGTCCCGTCGCGCCGGTACTCGGCCAGGCCGCCGCCCGCGAGGTAGCCGCGGGCCACGCACTCGATCGGGACCATCCGCAGCGGCCGGCACAGCACGCTGCGCGCGTCGGGGCCCGGCCCCGCGATGTGGTTGGGGACCACGTCCGTGAGCTGCTCGAACCACCACAGGGAGAGCTGCGTGAGCACGGCGCCCTTGTCCGGGATGCCGGGCTCCAGCACATAGTCGAAGGCCGAGATCCGGTCCGAGGCGACCATGAGGAGCAGCCCGTCGGGCGCCTCGTACAGGTCGCGGACCTTGCCGGAGTGCAGATGCCTCATCACACGTCCTCCGCGCCCGTGCGGGCGATGTCGCTGCGGTGGAAGGAGCCGCGCAGCTCGATGCGGGCCACCAGGTCGTAGGCGTTGCGCCGCGCGGTGCGCTGGTCGGGACCGGTGCCGACGACGCTGAGCACGCGACCGCCGTCGGATACCACCTCGCCGTCCACCCGCCGGGTGCCCGCGTGGATCACGTACGCGCCGTCCGTGGGCTCCAGCCCCTTGATCGGGTCGCCCTTGACCGGCGACTCCGGGTAGCCCTCGGCCGCGACCACCACGGTCACCGCGGACCCCTCACGGAAGGCAGGCGGGGCGTGCTCGGCCAGCGTGCCGGTCGCGCAGGCCAGCAGCAGCGCGCCGAGCGGCGTCTCCAACCGGTCGAGCAGCACCTGCGCCTCCGGGTCGCCGAAGCGCGCGTTGAACTCCACGACCTTCGGGCCCTTGGCGGTCAGCGCCAGGCCGACGTACAGCACGCCCTGGTACGGCAGGCCGCGCCGGGCCAGCTCGCCGATCGTCGGGTGGACGACCTCGCGCATCACCTGCTCGGTCAGCCCCTCGGGCGCCCAGGGCAACGGCGTGTAGGCGCCCATGCCGCCGGTGTTGGGGCCCTGGTCGCCGTCGTAGGCGCGCTTGAAGTCCTGGGCGGGCTGCAACGCCACCGCGGTCGTGCCGTCGCACAGCGCGAACAGCGACACCTCGGGCCCGTCGAGGAACTCCTCGACCACCACCCGCTCGCAGGCCCGCGCGTGCTCCAGCGCCTGGTCGCGGTCGCCCGTCACGACCACGCCCTTGCCGGCGGCCAGCCCGTCGTCCTTGACCACGTACGGCGCCCCGAACTCGTCGAGCGCCGCGGCCGCCTCCTCGGGCGTCGAGCACGTACGGGCCCGCGCCGTGGGAACGCCGGCGGCGGCCATGACGTCCTTGGCGAACGACTTGGAGCCCTCGATCATCGCGGCTTCCCCGGACGGCCCGAAGCACGGGATCCCGGCGGCGCGCACGGCGTCGCCCACCCCGGCCACGAGCGGAGCCTCGGGACCCACGACCACGAGGTCGGCGCCGAGCCGGGTGGCCAGGGCGGCCACCTGCTCCGGGTCGGTGGGGGTGACGGCGTGCAGGGTGGCGACCTCCTCGATGCCCGGATTGCCCGGAGCGCAGTGGAGGTCGGTGACCTGGGGGTCGAGTTTGAGTGAGCGGCACAGGGCGTGCTCACGCCCGCCGGATCCGATGACTAGAACGCGCACGCGCCCATTCTCGCAGCTACCGGCGTCCGCCCCGCATCCACATGGACCCGCCCGCCCGGCACCGGCGGCATGGGATGCCGGATCGAGCCTTGACGGACTTCCGCCTGATGGCGGGACCGCCACGCGGGTATCGTCGGTTTGGTTCTCGCCGCCTGTGGTAGCTTAGGGCGGCTATGTGCGTCTCGTGTGATTGGAGGTGGTCCGGGATGAATCCTGGTGATCCCAGCAGTACGTGCTCGTTCACGTACACCGTCAATGCCCCCGACCACTCCAATCCGGCAGCCTGATCGTGCCTCCACGCATTTGTGTTGATTGAGGTGACTTTTCGTCGCGCGTGGAGCGTGCCAGGTCGGGCGGAAAGGGACTGCCATGCGCTCGTCCACGCTTTTCCGTCGCATCAACCGTCACCCGGTTCAGCCGCACCCCCAGCGCCAGCTCTCCAAGCTGCTGCCTGAGGTCCGCGTGCCCGATTCCATCGTCGAGTACGGGGCCTACATCGACGGCAAGAAGACCGGGGCCATCGGCATCCCCGAGTCGCTGCGCCTCGTCCGCGAGCACAACGCCGGCGCCGCCAAGCCCAGCGCCTTCCTCTGGGTCGGCCTGCACGAGCCGGAGGCGCCCGAGGTCGAGTGGCTGGCCGGGGTGTTCGGACTGCACCCGCTGGCCGTCGAGGACGCCGTCAAGGCCCACCAGCGTCCCAAGGTCGAGCGCTACGGCGACTCCCTGTTCATGGTGCTCAAGACGATCGCGTACCTCGACCACGACGAGCTGACCGCCACCAGCGAGATCATCGCGACGGGCGAGATCATGGTGTTCCTGGGCGCCGACTTCGTGGTGACCGTCCGGCACGGCGAGCACTGCCCCCTCGCCGAGGTGCGCGAGCGCCTCGAAGAGCGCCCCGAGCTCATCACCCGCGGCCCGGCCGGCGTGCTGCACGCCATCTCCGACCACGTCGTCGACCGCTACCTCCAGGTGGCCGACCTCATGCAGATGGAGCTGGAGGAGGTCGAGGCCACGGTCTTCGCCGACGTCAGCTCCCGCGACATCAACCGCATCTACCAGCTCAAGCGGGAGATGCTGGAGCTCAAGCGCGCGGTCACGCCGCTGCAGCACCCGCTGGCGGCACTGCCCCAGCGGCGCGTCATCCCCTCGGAGATGCGCGAGTACTTCCGCGACGTCGGCGACCACCTGTCCCGCGTCTGCGAGCAGGTCGAGTCCTCGAACGAGCTGTGCAGCTCCATCCTCCAGGCCGCCCTGGCCCGCTCGAACGCCCTCGCCAACGAGGACATGCGCAAGATCTCCTCCTGGGTCGCCATCCTGGCCGTCCCCACGATGATCGCCGGCATCTACGGCATGAACTTCGACTTCATGCCCGAGACCAAGCAGGTGTGGGGCTACCCGGCGGTCCTGGCCATCATGATCACCGCCTGCGTCCTCCTCCACCGCGGCTTCCGCCGCAACGGCTGGCTCTGAAGGGCAGGGCCCTCACTGACGGGGGCCCTCAAAGCAAGGCCCTCGCTCCAGGGGGCGCTTCGCGCTCTCGTCTCGGACAGCGCCCCCCAGGGGCTCCGCCCCTTCGACCCCGAAGGCATGGCCCTCGCTCCGCTCGGACGCCCTACCAGGGGCTACGCCCCAGGGGGGGGGGGGGGGGGGCCCCCCCCCCCCCCCCCCCCCCCCCCGGCCGCCCCGGGGGGCGGGGGGGGGGGGGCGACCAAAAAAAAAAAAAAATATATATTATTGTA
>NZ_JBFAHO010000061.1:0-31966 GCF_040654215.1 Nonomuraea sp. NPDC050733
GTCGCCGACGTACGGAGCATCACCTACCGCGTGATGAGAACGGTGCTGCGCCGGAACACCGCCTACATCGCCGAACGGAGCGTACCCGAGCGTCTCGCCGCCCTCGGGGTCCCCGTGCAGGTGATCTTCGGTGCTGCCGATCCCCGTTGGGAGCCGTCGTCGGCGCGCCGATACGACGCGGTGCCGGGCGCGCGGGTCGAGCTGCTGCCCGGTGTCGGGCACCTACCCATGCTGGAAGCGCCCGAGACGATCGGCAAACTGCTGCTGGACTTCACGGCGGCGGGGCCGACGACGACCCGTGATCCCTGATGCCTAGACTGGCCATGTGTTGCCTGCCGGAATGCCATCTGACCAGGCGTGGGTGGACATCGCAGTCCCACGCCCGTCGGTTCGGCTGCCGGGGGTCAGCATGGCCGGGTTCCGCCATCGTGCCCCGGCCTCGGTGGACATCGCCATGATCGCCTACCCGTCCGTCACCCTGCTCGTCGATCTGAGCGAGGGAGAAGGCGTCGTCTACGAAACCCAGGGCCGGCACGAGCGCGGCAGCGTCGTCGCCGGGCTACTCCCCGGCGATCTGCAGGCAACTGGCCGGGGAGCCGGACGGTTGCTCCAGATCCGGCTGGAGCCGGTCGCGGCGGCTGCGTTGTTCGGCGCATCGACCGAGCTCAGCGGGACGGTGGCAGCCCTTGAGGACGTCTGGGGCCGCGACGCCGGGCAAGCCGAGGACAGGCTGCGCACCGCCACGTCGTGGGACGAACGCTTCACGATCGCGGTGGACATCCTCGGCCGACGGCTGGGCGCCCACCCACCGGTCGACCCCCAGGTCGCCCACGCCTGGCGGCGGACGCTGTCCAGCCGGGGGCGGGTGCGGGTCGACGGCCTGGCGGACGAGGTCGGCTGGAGCCGCAAGCGCCTGTGGTCCCGCTTCCGGTCCCAGCTCGGCATCACACCCAAACACGCCGCCCGGCTGGTGCGCTTCGACCACGCCGCCCACCTTCTCGCGGCGGGCCACGCCGCCGCCCGCGTTGCCGCCGAGAACGGCTACGTCGACCAGTCCCACCTTCACCGCGAGGTCGCGACGTTTGCCGGGCTCACGCCCAGCCCTGGCGGTCGCGCCGTGGCTCGCGGTCGACGACGTCGCATGGCCGGCTTCGTCGCCCGCCGGCGCAGCACGCCACCCTGCGATGAGCCACCCGCGCAAAGCTGCCGCCTCGGAATGACCCTCCCACACCGGCCATCATCAACCCCATGCCCACCAACAAGAACTCCCGGCTCTTCCGCTCGATCTCCGGGGTTCACCCTGACAGCAGCGTCGCTTCGTGGTCCTTGATCGCTGCTGTGACCAGGCTGCGTGCGGCCCCAGATGATGGCCCCTGTTCGGCCTGGGGGTCCAGGCCGCGGACGTCACGCAGGGCGATCTGCGCCTCCCAGCCGACCACGACGGTCAGGGCCGAGATCAGGCACTGAAACGACTCCTCGCTCAGGGTGCCGCGGAGTGGTTCGCAGGGCTTGCGATCGATCACTCGGCTACCTGGCGGCTGGGGACACGTTCGGGAGTGGAAGGCCGTGAGGGGCAGTCGGCCGATCTCTGTGTGCAGCTCGAGCTGGCCGACGTGGTGGCCAGAGCCGACCCTGGCCGGACCGTACGGCGTGCTGCCAAGGAACGCGTGGGCATGCGGTGAGAGAGCTGGGAGCGGGACGTGTGCCTTTCTGACGCCCCGTGTTGGCCAATGCGCCAGGAGGGACCGCTCTACCGGCGCGCAGACGGCCAGCTCGACTTCTGGGCGCTGAGTCGATATCACGATGTGCGCACCGCGTTCCGCGACGCTCGCCTCTATTCCAGCGCCTACGGGGCGGCGTTCGAGACCTGGGAGCCCAGCGCACGGACGCGATCGTCGTTCCTGTCGATGGATCGCCCGAGCATGATCGCATGCGGGCTCTTATGCGGGTACGGACGGAGTACGCCAGAAACACACCGCGTGGTGGAGCGCCTGGTGTCAGCGCTTGCGCCGCCGGGCCGCGGTGTCATGCTCGGCGGTGATGCGAGCGGAGGTCTCCTCGCCCAGGCGGACGTAGTGACCGAGGCTGGACAGGTGCTGGTGGCGGGATTTGGCCTGGAGCTCGGGGGCGGTGCGGCCGGCGGCGGCCAGGTGGGTCAGCGCACTGTGCCGGAGCTGATGCAGGGTCCAGCCTTCGCCGTGCGGGTCGAGTTCGGCGGAGGCGGTCTTGAACAGGTACTCGGCGCGCGGGTAGGACAGGCGGCCGCGTCCGGTGATGGGGCAGACATCGGCGGCCGCGGGCGCGCGGGGTCCGGCGGTGGGTGCGCGCCGGTCGGCCAGGAAGACCGGTCCGCTGGTGCGGCCTGCCAGCAGGCGGGGCAGCAGGCGGGCGGTGGCGGTGGCCCAGTGCACGTATTCGATGGCGCCGCCCTTGGAGACGACGCGGGCGCGGCGGAACTCGGTGTCGAGGTCCTCGACGTTCAGCGACAAGATCTCCTCGGCCCTGGCCGCCGTCTCATACAGCATCCGCCAGAGAAGGCGTTCGCGCAGCGGGTGGCGGTCGCCGGTGAACAGCGCCTCCAGCCGGGCGGCGGGGATGGCGCGGTCGCCGCGGCGCACGGTGGTGCGGCGGGTCAGCCGGCGGGCCGGGTTGGTGGCCAGCAGGTCCTGGCGCTGGGCCCAGGTGGTGAAGGAGACCAGCGCCGACAGGTGCCGGTTCCAGGTGGCGGCCGCCGCGCTCGACCACCGGTCCATGACCGCGGCGTAGTCCTCAGGGGACAGGCCGGCGGCGGGCCGAGCGCCGGCCAGGGCGGCCAGGCGGGTGAGGGTCTTGGCGTAGCTGCGGCGGGTGGTCGTGGTCTGCAGGGAGCCCAGGAAGCGGTCGACAGCGGCCTCGACGCTTAGGTCCGAGGCCGGGCCGTCCGGGTCGGCGGGCGAGCCGGGGAACGCGACGACGGGCACGGGAGTCTCCCTCCCGGGATCGATGTGACAGATAACGCTACCGAGTCGGCTCGCGTCTGGCAGGTGCTGAGCTGGGCCTCGCCGGGACGAGGTGCGCATGTGCGACAGGTAATGCCAATTCCCTATCGCAGGACAGACGGACCTCACCCCCACGCTACATCACACACAGCAATCAAATAATTACGTTCAGTATGCATTGATGGTGTGGATCGAGAAGATCCGCCAAACAGGAAGGACCCGTCACCATGTCGCAGACGTACATGCCGCGCCTGGCCGCCCCGGTCGAGCGCACCATCACCGGAGCCGCCGCCATCCAGACCGCGGGCGTCGACCAGTCCAGCATCTGGGCCCCCTCGATTCCCTTCGCTGACGAGGGCGACGAGTAACCGATCACCCCGACGGGGTGGGCGCCGGTATGGCCCGTGCCTTCCCCCGCACAGGACACCCCATTCCACTGCCACGAGCAGGAAAGGACATCCCACCATGTCGCAGACGTACATGCCGCGCCTGGCCGCCCCGGTCGAGCGCACCATCACCGGAGCCGCCGCGGTGCCGACCGCGGGCGTCGATCAGTCCAGGCACATCATGGCTGGCGACATCCCGTTCGCTGACGAGGGCGACGAGTAGCCGATGAGGCAGTGAGCGTCGGCGCGCGATCGGTGCGCCGACGCTCACCCTCCGACGACAGGTACGCCGGATTGCACGGGAGCGGGGCGCGGATGGGCGAGGTGGCGGCGATCGCGGGACTGCCAAGATTGTGGCGGCTGACCACCGGGGACGAGCGGGTGACGGTGGCCGTGGTGGACGGCCTGGTCGAGCGGGATCATCCGGCCTTGGCCGGGGCGAAGCTGACCGAGCTGCGCGAGGTGTGGCCGGGCGGGCCGGCGTCGGGGCGGGCGGCGGCGCACGGTACGGCGGTGGCAGGCGTGCTGTTCGGGCGGCACGACGGCCCTGCCCCCGGGGTGGCGTCCGGTTGCCGGGGGGTCAGCGTGCCGGTGTTCGCCGAGGAGCGGCGCGTCGCGCAGCTGGATCTGGCCCGTGCGATCGAGCTGGCCGCCGACGCCGGCGCCCATGTGATCAATGTCAGCGGCGGGCAGCTGGCCGACGCGGCCGAGGCCGAGGACGCGCTGGCCCGGGCGGTGCGCCGCTGCCGTGAGCAGAACGTGCTGATCGTGGCCGCCGCCGGCAACGACGGCTGCCTGTGCGATCACGTGCCCGCCGCGCTGGAGGGCGTGCTGGCGGTCGGCGCCTGCGACGAGGCCGGCCGGCCGCTGGCGATGAGCAACTTCGGGCCGGGCAGCCGCCGCCAGGGTTTGCTGGCGCCCGGCGACAACGTGCTGGTGGCGGTCCCTGGCGGCGGTACCGGGCGGATGAGCGGCACCAGCCTGGCCGCTCCCGTTGTGGCCGGGGTGGCGGCGTTGCTGCTCAGCCTGCAGCTGCGGCAGGGACGCAAACCCGACCCGCTGGCCGTCGGGGAGCTGCTGGTCGCCACCGCTGATGCGTGCGACCTGCCGGACACGGCGAGTGATGGATGCGTGCGGTATCTGAACGGAACTCTCAATATCACGAAAGCGGTGAATGCTGTGACCACCACCTCTTCCTCTGTTTCAGTGCCTGCCCCGTCTGCCGGGCCTGTCGGCGACATCGAGGCCGCCGCGCAAGCCTCCGTCATGACCGGCGCCGTCGTGGCCTCCTGCGCCGGGCCCGAGCCGGGCGGGTGCGGCTGCGCCGCCGACCCGGTGCCGGGGGCGGGCGTGACGGTCAGCACGGCCATGACCGCCTCCGCCCCTTCCCCGGCCGCCGAAGGCGAGCGTGGCGGGGTGCGGGCCTCTGCCGAAGACCCGGGCGCGCCGGCGGCGCGGCGGCTGGTGTACGCGCTGGGCACGCTGGGCTACGACTTCGGCACCGAGGCCCGCCGCGACACCTTCAAACAGCTCATGCCGGGTGTGGAGGTGGACGGCGTGAGCGTGCCGGCCAACCCCTATGACCCTCGGCAGATGGTGGACTACCTGCGCGGCAACCCCTCAGAGGCCACGCCGCTGATCTGGACGTTGAACCTGGACCTGACCCCGATTTATGCGATCGAGCCGGTCGGCGGGTACGGGCCCGGCGTGTACGCGCGGCTGGTGGAGTTCCTGGAGCGTCAGCAGCGGGCCGAGGACGACGTCGAGTTCGTGGATCGCGTCTCGGTGCCGGGCAGGCTGCCGGGCCGTACGGTGCGGTTGTTCAACGGCCAGCACGTGCCGGTGATCGAGATCGACCTGACCCGCGGCCTGTACGGCTGGTCGGTGGCGAGCCTGGCGCACGCCGTCGTGCACGAGTGCAACGTGCCCGAGCACAACCAGCGGGCCGACCGCAGCGGGCCCGACGACGAGCGTCTCGCCGACGCCGTCGCCGACTTCCTCCAGCGCATCTACTACGACCTGCGCAACTTCGGCGCCACCAGCCGCGACCGGGCGCTGAACTTCGCCGCCACCAACGCCGTCCAGGCCCGCCAGACGCTGGTCGAAGCGCTCGGCAAGGGGATGGCGCTCAAGGACATCGAGACGGAGAAAAGCCCCTACGGCCGGCCCGACAGCGACTGCTGGGACGTCAAGCTGCGCTTCTTCGACCCCGACAACAGCAAGCGGGCCAAGCGCGTCTACCGCTTCACCATCGACGTCAAGGACGTGCTGCCGGTCACCCTCGGCCCGGTCCGCTCCTGGCCCGAAGCCTGACCGCCACCGCACGGAGGCCAACCATGACCGCGTTCCCGCCGCAGGTGCCGCCGGTGCGCCGCGGCCTGCTCATCGACCCCTACACCACCATCGCCCTGCACCCGCGCACCCCTGCCCACCTGCAACGGGTGCACGACTGGCTGCTGTACGGCGCCAACACAGGCGACCCCGCCGCCTACCACCTGCCCAGCTATGAGCAGGCCAAGCTGTCGGCCCTCTAGCCCAGCACAGCAGCCCGGCACCCCCGCGTACCTGGAGCGCCCGCCCGATGCCACACACCACCCCGCCACCACAGCCCCCCCAGCCCCCGCTGTCACCGCTGGACGAGTTCGCCCAGCAGCAAGGGGATCGGGCGGCCGCCTCCAGCCCGGCCGCGACACCCGACGGCAAACCCCCGGCCCGCTACCCCGCCCAGGCGGTGCCCGGCATCACCGCCCTGTGGCAACACACCCTCGGCAATGCGGACATCGTCATCGGCGTCGTCGACGGCCCGCCCGACACCTCCCACCCCTGCCTGACCGGCGCCAACCTGGAGACACGCGAGCCGTGGTGGCTCCCGCCCACCCCGGCCAGCAACGAGCTGATCGAGCACGGCACCTTCACCGCCAGCGTGCTGGCCGGCCGGCACGGCACCGTCCTGCCCGGCCTCGCCCCCGGCTGCCACCTCATCGCCCTCGGTCAGCGCGCCGACGAGCACGTCAGCCACGATCCGCACTCGGCCGCCCGCGCCATCGAAGAGCTCCTTCAGGCCGGCGCCCACATCATCCAGTACACCCCCGCCCACTCCACCGCCTCTGCCGATGCCGACCCGATGCTGAAACGCGCCATCGCCCAAGCGATCGACGCGGGCGTGCTGATCTGCGCCCCGGCCGGCAACGACTACGGCCGCAACGACCTGGCCCCCGCGATCCTGCCCGGCGTGCTGGCCGTCGGCGCGCACCGCGCCGACGAAGCGATGTTCTTGTTCAGCAACCACGGCCCCGCCTACCACGGGCACGGCATCACCGCCCTCGGCGAGGCCGTCCTCGGCGCCGTACCCGGTGGCGGCGTCAAGGCCCAAAAAGGCACCTGCGTGTCCGTCGCCCTGGTCACCGGCGCCGCCGCGCTGCTGGTTAGCATGCAACGCCACCTCGGCCACGCCCCGGACCCGCTCGCCGTACGCGACGCGCTGCTGGCCACCGCCCGCCCCTGCACCCCAGACCAAGCCCACGGCGAGCCGGTGCGCTGCCTGAACGGCTACCTCGACCTGCCCGCCGCCGCGGCCCACCTGTTCCCCGGCCTGCCACCGCTCACGCACCCCACGGCACCGACCAACGCGAGCGCGCCGACCGCCACGTTCGACATCCGGCCGCTGCGGCGACGCGACCGCCCCACCACCGCCTGAAGCCTGCCGCCCCACGCCCAAGGCCCGCCGACTCCCGCCCGGTCGTCTTTCACCCCGCCGCCTACCCGCCCCCACCATCTTGGAGATTCACGCATGCGTCTTCGCCGCCGCCGCTGCCTGGTCTGCTACTGGCACGAAGCCGCGTTCATCGCCCACCCCTACCCCGGCGGATCCGCCGTCTCGCTGCCCGCCACCGCCGCGCAGATCCTGACCGCCTTCGAGCACTGGACGACCCCGGGGCAGGTGGCCGCGGCGCTGGGCCATCTGAACGGCGCGACCCTCAGCCAAGCCATCACCGCCCTGCGCGAGCACAGCCTGCTGCTGGAGGAGGGCAGCGCCGAAGCCGACACCGACGACCGTCTGGCCCACCAATGGCGCTCCTGGGAGCCCGAGGCCCCGTTCTTCCACTACAGCACCCAAGACGCCATCACCGCCGACAGCCCCGAGGTCTACCCCGACATCGAGGCGCACCCGCCGCTGTTCACCGACTACCCCGACGCCGAGCACATCCCGCTGCCCCACCCCCGCGACCTGCCCACCAACCTGCCCACCAACCTGCCCGGCGACGGCCTGGCCGCCCCGCTCGGCCAGGTGCTCCACGCTCGCCGCACCCACCGCGACTTCACCGGCGCCCCCGTCCCGCTGACCACCCTGGCCACGCTGCTGGCCGTCTGCTTCGCCCCCGTCGACTACATCGACGCCGGCTACTTCGGCACCCTGTACCGGCGCACCAGCCCGGCCGGCGGCGCCCGCCAGGAACTCGACGCCTACCTGGCCATCACCAACGTCGCCGACCTCGACCCCGGCATCTACCACTACAACGGCCGCGACCACAGCCTCGACATGCTGGCCAAGGGCTTCACCACCGCCGAAGCCACCCACCTATGCTCCGGCCAGGACTACTTCGGCCAAGCCGCTTTCCTGGTCATCCTGGTCGCCGTCATCGAACGCATGCGCATCAAATACCCCACCCCCCGCTGCTACCGGGTCAGCCTGCTCAATGCCGGACACCTGGGCCAGACCTTCGCCCTGACCGCCACCGCCCTCGGCCTCGGCCCGTTCCAGACCGGCGCCTTCCACGACACCGCCATCGCCGAGCTGCTCGGCCTGGACAACACCTCCCGCACCCCGCTGTACGTGCTCGGCGCCGGCCACCCCACCCCCAACCCCAACCCCAACCCCGACGACGAACGCGCCTTCAACCCCGCCGGGCCGGACGCCTTGCGCACCACACCTCTGACGTGACCCGTAGGCGCTCGCCTGGGCCCTCCACTCGGGTCCGTGCCACCAGCCGCAAAGTAGCTCCGAGTAACCGGATGGCTTGACATAAAGGCTGTTTGCGAGCAATGCGACCTGCGAAACGTCCCTGTCGTCGTTATCGCGGTGGCGAGCGCCGGACTCATCCGCGAACGCCCGGGACCGACACTCGCGGTCGGGCACCGCAGCCACAACCCGCTGTGGCCTGCGGAAACGCTCTACTTTGGGGCTCATCGTCCGGACCCGAGCGCAGGGCCGTCTTGGCGCAACCCTGGTGTCTCACAGAACCCCACCGGAACGACAGTCACTTATCGTGACATCAAATGCACAATCCGTTACACGGGGGACACGGCACATGAGCAAGGAAGAGACCAGGACACCGGCCACGGAGCAGAGCGATGTGGAGGGCAACGGGCAGGTGAGCGCTGCCGAGGACCTGCTTGGGCACGGCGTCCCCCCGGAGGAGGTGGAACTGGCGGAGGCGCGGCGACTGGGAGAGGAACTGATCGCCCAGCTCTCGCCGGCGGATCAAGAAGAGATCAGGGGCGCTCAGCGGCAACTGGAGGCCAGGGGGGCTGAAGTCCTTCCCCCCGTGGTGAAGTGGTGGGGGTTCGAGATCCACCTCAACGCCGAAGCCGCCGAGCTGGCTGCCGAGATCACCGAGCTCATCGGCAAGATCGTGTCCAAGGTCCCCAAGCTGAAGCCGATCGCGCCGTTGATCAAGGCCGTCGTCAAGCTCAGGGCTAAATGGATCAGGGAGGTGGGAAAGACCTACGGCTGCAAGCTCGTCTCGCCGTGGATCGCGCCCGGCATGCTCATCCCCATCAGCCTGAGGTCCAAGGACGACCCGGGTCTGTGGTGGACCGTCCTGGGCACGGCCGGCGGGTGGAGTGAGGACCAGCGGTTCGCTGCGCACTACACCGCAGCCAACCCCGCCCTGGCCGAATTCCAGGGCAAGCTGGTCTGCATGCACCGGGGCAACAGCGACAGCCGCCTGTGGTGGACCATCTTCGACCCGGACACGGGCTGGAGCGAGGACCGGCAGCTCCCCAACCACGCCACCGCCTCCGGCCCGGCGCTGGCGGTGTTCAAGAACGAGCTGTACTGCGTGCACCGTGGGGACCGCGACAACGACCTGTGGTGGACCAAGTCCTCCGACGGCATCAACTGGACCGCCGACCGCAAGTTCCCGAATCACCGGAGCGGCTCGGGCCCGGCGCTGGCGGTGTTCCAGAACAAGCTGTACTGCGTGCACCGCGGCAACACCGGCAGTGGCGGAGACAACTACCTGTGGTGGACCAGCACCTCCGACGGCGTCAACTGGAGTGCCGACCAACGCTTCCCAGGCCACCTCACCGACTCCAACCCGGCACTGGCGGTCTACCAGAACCGCCTGTACTGCGTTCACCGCGGCAACGGCAGCAGCAGCATGTGGTGGACCTCCACCGGCGACGGCAGAAACTGGACCCCAGACGCCCAGATTCCTAACGCCGCCACCCGGGAGGGACCGGCGCTCGCGGTATTCAACAATCTCCTGCACTGCGTCCACCGGGGAGGCGCCGACACAAGTCTGTGGGGGATCGCCTTCGACGGCCGGAATTGGACCCGGGACATTAAATTCCCCGGCCATCACAGCACCCAAGGCCCAGCCTTGATCACCTACCGCGACAAGAACGGCACCGAGGACCAACTCCTGTGCGTCCACCGCGGCTCTAAGTCCTAGACCACACCCAAGCCGGCCCCGCTGCCGCCAGCCACTCCGGCGGCAGCGGCCAAGGCCGGTGCTCGCGGAATCCCGGATTCCGGAGCACGCGGACCGCTGCCACTCCTAGCGCTGTGCTCGCAGTTGGACGTATGTGATCGCATCGTTGGTAGTGCGGATCCTCTCGGCGTCCCCCTCGGGGATCTCCAGGCTGAACTCCTCCTCCAGGGCCGCGACGATCTCAGCCATGGCCAGATCGTCGGCCCCGAGCTCCTCAATGAGCCCGGCCACGAGGTCCGGCTCTCTCGTGAGGTCGAGCTTTTCGGCGACGATCCTCTTTACCCGCGCCTCGATAGTGGTCTCTGTGGTCACGAAGCCCCCCCTGGCTCGCTGGACGAATCGCCTCGAGTCTCCCATCCAAGATCTCTCAACTGGATATTCGACATGCGCAGGTCGCGCTGGTTGCTCATGACTCTTGCGTCAAATCGTCCGAGAGCTCCCAGTTACTCACAGCTACTTTGCGTCTGGTGGCACGGACCCGAGCGGACGGCCGACAACGACGAGCATTGCGGTGTTCTGCTGTGGTTTAGTGATCGGATGACCGCATCAGGCAGATGGACGCGCTCGCTGGCGCCGGTCGCCGCCATCGTGCTGCTGGCCGCCTGCTCCTCTGACGAGCCGCACACGCTCACCTTCGATGTCACGGGCGAAGGAAGTTTCGCCATCACGTACGTCATCAACGGCCGTTCCACGACCGAGCCCCAGGTGAGGCTTCCCTGGCGGAAGGACATCACCCTCGCTGAACAGGGCGAGGACACCTGGAGCCTTTCCATACGGCGCCTGGACGCTGGCTCGGTGAGTGCCGTTGCCTACGTCGACGGCCAGCTCATCACTCGCACCGCAGGTTCAGGATCAACCGGCGGCGGCACTAGCAGCCTTAGCGGCTCCGTCGGCTGAACAATCCGCAGTTTCGTATTTGTCTGGACCGGCGTGATCGTGTCAGCTCGCGGCCAGGAACGCGGCGAGGTCGGCGGCGATCTCGTCCGGGTGCTCGCCGTTGATCGCGTGCGAGGCGCCGGGGTAGACCTTCACCGTCCCCGATCGCAGCACGCGCTCGGCGACCCCGCGGGATGACCCGGCATCGTGCATCACCGAGTTGCCCGCCAGGATCGCCAGCACCGGGATCTTCAGCGCGCCCAGTGCGCCCTCGCCGATGCGCGCGGGTTGCGGCAGGCGCAGGGTGTAGTTCTTCATCCCGGACTCGATCATGTCCGCCACCGGCACGTCCGCCACCGGCGCGCCGCCCGCCGTGTAGGAGTTGAACGAGTCGCGCCAGGACTTCGGCAGCCACGGCACGGAGGCGGGGATCGCGCGGATCGCCGTGCCGGCCGGGATGTCGGAGAAGGTGTACACCGGGTCGATCAGCGTCAGGGTGGCGACGCGCGCCGGCCGGTGGACGGCCAGGTTGGCCGCCGTCCATCCGCCGATCGACAGGCCGACCACGTGGAAGGACTTCTCGGGCAGCTGCGCGAGCACCTCGTCCAGCCACGCCGCCTGGTCCGCATCGGAGGTGATCGGCACCTCCTGCACGCTCCTGCCCGGCTCGCCCAGCAGGTCGATCGTGTAGACGTCGCCGACCTTGAGCAGGGAGGGAAGGTTGCCGGCCCAGACCGGTGACGCCGACGCCCTGCCGGGCAGGAGCACCAGCGGCTCGGCGCGATCCGACTGGCCCTCGTACCGGTAGACGCGCACGATCCCGAAGCCGGTGCGTACGTCGATCGTGCCCGCCGCCCGGGGCATGTCCGCCATCGCCTCGTCGTAGGCGGCCAGGTAGTCCGCCTGGCCCTGGGCGCTGTTCCAATGCCCGACAGGCGACGGCGCGCGCAGGGCGAAGGTGAGGGCCACGGCGGCGACGGCGACGGCACCGCCCGCGATCTTCAACACCCGGCGGCGACGCGCCTTACGCCGGTGCCTGACCTCCGCCTGCTCGATGTCAACACTCATCGGAACCTCCGCACTGAACATCGGTCAATTTTTTGACCGATGTTCAGAAGCATACGCGGCGATGCGGTACGGTCGGGACCATGGCAGCAAGGCGTACCGCGTCGGACAGTGGCGACAGGCAGCTCAGCCTCATCGAAAGGGCGCGTCGCGATCAGCTCATCCAGATCACGATCGACCTCGTGGCCGAGCACGGATACGCCGCCGCCTCGCTGACGCGCATCGCGCAGACCGCCGGGATCACCAAGGGCGCCGTGCTGTACCACTTCGCCTCCAAGGACGCGGTCGTGGCGGCGGCTCACGAACGCGTCCTCGGCGAACTCGTGGCCGCCGTCGGCGCGGCGGTCGACATGGTGCCGGCCGATCAGGCCCCGGCCGCGTACGTACGGCGGATGGTCGGGCACCTCGCCGAACGACCCGACCGCATGCGCGTGATCATGGGGGCGGTGATCATCGGAGACATCCCCGACGCGCCGGCCCGCTGGAACCCCCTCGCGTCCCTCCTCCATGACGCCCGCCAGGCCCGTGGCCTGCCCCCTGGCCCCGACCTGCGCACGCTCGCCGTCATCACAGGCGGGGCGATCGACGGCATCATGGGAGCGCACATGCAGGACGGCGACTTCGACGCCCGGGACGCGGCGGAAACGCTCATCGCGATGCTGGAAACCGCGCTGTTCGCATGAGGCGGGCTGGTCTGCAGTGCCGCCATGGCCGATGATCGGCTGGCCGTCACGTTCACCGGGCACGAGGAGGAGGCAGTTTCGCACTGCTAGCGGGAGTGCTTCCGGAAGCGGGGCGGGTCGCTGCCGGCAGCGGGCTCGCCGACGGCCGTGCCGCACAGGTGCCAAGGGGACCACGGCCGCCCCGTGGTCCCGTGTCGCCGATCGCCGGTAGGCGCCGGGCCTGGAGGGCAAACGGGTGGCTGTGACCGGCAACGCAGCTTGGCCGGGAATCTGCAACATTATTTGGCCGGATGTCACTTGTGACGCTCCTGCTCGGTCTCGATTCCATGCTTTCGAGACGAGCTCCAGACGTACCTGCGGCTGTCGGTATCCAGTTGGAAGCGGTTCTGGGTCTCCCTCGCGGGCCGCGATGAGTTCTGCGGTGTCCGGTGGTCTTAAGCGTCGTACCCGTGACCGAGGAGAACTCTTGATGCGCAGCGTTACCCATTCGATGAGCGTCTCGCCTGGCGGCGGCATCGTCGGGCCGGACGGCCGCTTCGGCAGGCCACTGTTCGACGACTGTGAAATGCCGATCGAGCTCGGCTTGTTCGAGTACCGATCGTTCCAACAGGGCGTCACGACTCATCGCGACGTCCTCCGGGATGCGCAGGAGGCGAGCTCGTGTTGAGGCAGGTCGCGGAGGGTGTACTGGTACACGAGAGTGAGTTCGTGCAGAGCAACACCGTTGTGGTGCGGGGTCGGGCCGGTGTGTTGCTCATCGACCCTGGGGTAACCGGCCCCGAGATCGACTGCCTGGCGAACGACCTCCGTGGGTTGGGTCAGTCCGTTGTGGCGGGGTTTTCCACGCATCCGGATTGGGATCATCTGCTCTGGCACGCCCAGTTCGGCGAGGCCCCCCGTTACGGCACGGCGCGCTGCGCGGACACTATCGGACAGGAGCTGTCGGACCCGGGTGCGAAAGCCCGCATCGCTGCCCACCTGCTCGAGACGGAAGTCGCCGGGCAGGTACCGCTGGACCTGCTCGGCCTCATCGTCGGCCTGCCCGCCGGGACGGCACAGATTCCTTGGGATGGCCCTGAAGTCCGTATCATCGAGCATCAAGCGCATGCCCCGGGCCACGCGGCTCTGTTGATCGAGGAGCGCGGGGTTCTCATCGCTGGCGACATGCTTTCTGATGTCCTGGTTCCGATGTTCGACCTGGACACCGAGGACCCGATCGAGGACTACCTCACCGCGCTGCGGCTGCTCGAGGGCGTGGCGAACGGGGTCGATGTCGTCGTCCCGGGCCACGGTTCCGTCGGTGGAACCGACCAGGTACAGGCACGGATTGACCAGGATCGGGTGTATGTGCTCGCGTTGCGGAACGGCCAAGTCGCCGCCGACCCACGGGTCGGCCCATCAGCCAAGCCCGGCTGGGAGTGGGTGAGGGACGTGCACGAAGGGCAACTCCAGCGCCTCCCCCACGGAAGCGAGCGCGACGGGGCTCCCCGCTAGCGATCGGTGCACGACACAGCCAGTGCGCGCGGGTCGCCGGTCGGGATCCGGGGCAGCGTCACGACGTTCTTGGGCTGGTCGTCGGGGGGTGTCATCTGCGGCAGCGAGCTGGGCATCTGTGAGGGCCTTGTAGACGACGCCGACGGAGACCCTGACTCCGTCGGCGATGGGCGGAGGGACTCCCCGCGCTCGCGGCGGGCCAGGATCGCGTCACGGACAGCGGCGGCCAGTCAGCTGATGCCGATGACCAGAGCATCGCGGGCGGCGTCGATGACTTCGGCGGTGATCCTGTCGACGCCGTCGTTGAGCTTCATCACCCGTTCGGCTTGTTCCAGCAGCCGGGTGACCAGCCGGAAGTTGCCCGCGGTGGTGCGGTTGATCGCGGCGATGGCCTCGGTCGTGACGGCGTCGGGGATGCCCAGGCCCAGGTGGGCGAAGGCTGTGGTCAGGACGATGGCGAGTTCGTCGGCGGCCAGGGCGCGGTAGTGGTGGACGAAGCCGATGCGGCTGTAGAGCTGGGGGTAGCGGGCCAGGCGCTTTTCGATGCCGGGCATGCCGATGAGGATCAGCCCGAGGCTGCTGCGATCATAGAAGTCGCGGACCTGCTCAATGGCGCGGGGTGGTGAGCCGTTCGGACTCATCGATGATGACGAGTTCGGTGTAGAGGCTGGCACCGTGGAGGTTGGTCTCGCGCTTGGGGTCGTCGATTTCGCGGGCGCGGACCATGGCGTGCCGGTTGGTCAGATCGGTCAGGTCCGTAAGGCCCCCCGGGGGCGGAGTGTTGATCAGCGGCGTGTAGAGCACGGTGTGCCAGTCGGACCGGTTGGCGCCGGCATGGAACCAGTCGGCCAGGGCGTGGGGCATCTCCAGCAGCGGGCGTTGTTCCGGCCAGCGCGCGTAGGAGTGGGCCGACAGGGTCTTGCCGACGCCGGCGGGGCCGTAGCACAGGCCGATGTAGCGGGAGGTGCGCACGGTGTCGGCGAACTCGCAGAACCTGCGGTGCTCCTTGGTGGAGATCAGGTTCGGCATCGACGGGGTATGGCGTGATCCGCGCCGCATGGCTTTCCGGTTGGGGTTGGAGCGCGTGGTGGTCACGGGTCATGCTCCTCTACTCCTCGGTGTAGATCTTCAACCGGCGTTGCGCGGGTGCCGGTGGGGCGAGCTCGCGGGCGGTCGCGGAAGGCCGGTGCGGTAGGCCAGCAGCTGGTCGACCAGGGTGGTGCGTTCGGCCAGATCCTGGGTGAGCTGACGGCGGCGGGCGCGTCGGGCCGCGATGATCTCCCGCATGCTGATGGTGGTGCCGGCCAGCTCGGCGCAGATCGCCCGGCAGATGAAGACGCCGCGGTGGAAGATTCGCAGTTCGGCCAGGTCGCGGGGGTCGTACCGGATGACGACGCTTTCTCCGACGAACGCGGCCAGCGTGGGGTCCAGATAGCGCAGGCCGAACGCGTGGATGCCGTCGGGGTGGACCTTGCGGGGCTTTGCCACGGTGAGCAGCAGCAGGTCCAGATGCCGCGCTCGGTCAGGTCGTGGGCCAGGTTGAGGCACTCGCGCATGTTGCGCCCGAGCCGGTCCAAGGTCACGACGGTGATCCGGTGACCGGCGTGCGGCGGGACGCGGCGCAGCAGGTCCTCCAGGTCGTCACGGGCCATCGTGGCGCCGGTACGCCGATCGGACCAGATGAGCTCTTCGGGGATGCCGGCGGCCTTGAGGGTGTCGATCTGCCGGGTGAGATCTTGAGCAGTGGTGCTGACCCGGGCATAGCCGAAGTCCACGAACCTCACGGTATCGAAAGCTGACGCCCTGACAAGGGTTACGAGAACCGCTTTCGAGACCAACTTATGAGACTGGCCGACCTGCGGAAATGTCGCTGCCGCAGGTACGTCCGGGGCTCGTCTCGAAAGCATGGAATCGAGACGACCAGGAGCCGTCATTAGGGGTGACATGCGGCCAAATAATGTTGCAGACTCCCGGCCAACCTGCGTTGCAGATCACACGCGGCCGTCCACGGGCGCCTTCACGCGCGCGTAGACCGGCCGGAAAAGTCCGAAAACTCTCGATGCCCGGGTCTTGTCGGCGAGGGCCTGGTGCTCGCGCGTGTGCGCGCGTGATGCCTCGCGAAAGTCGCCGGCCGGTGGTGGTTCCTGGTCTTCGACCGGAGATGAGGCGGGCGATCATGAGGCTCTGGCGCCGGTTGCGGCCAGGTCGAGGTGGTCGGGTGGCACGCCGTTGCGGCACAACGGGCACCAGGGTTGGCCGGAGCGTGGGTTGAGCTGGTCGCCGCCGGGTTCGCCGTGTGGGCAGGGTGGGGCGGTGCGGCGGTTGTCGGCAGCCTGGCTGGCGTGGCGGCGGGCGGCCTGTTCGCGGACGTGGCCCTGCCAGTCGGCCAGGTCGCCGTTGCGGGCCAGGGTGGTGATGTAGCCGGTCACGTTGTGCGGCTTCACGGCTTGCTCGATGGCGGCCGCGATCGCCTCGGCTTCACCGGCGTCGACGCCGAGCTCGTTGCGGACGATGTCGGCCGGCCGGCGCCGTGATGAGGAGAGTTGACGGGGAGAGGCGCAGCAGGGTCGTCGGCCGGTTAACGCGCCGGTCGCTCATACTCATACGCGCTAGACGGTCAACTGGACTTGGAGGTCTCCGGCTGCGTCAAGGAGACTGGCGCGGCAGGAGAGTTGGCGGCGGCCTGTCTGATCATCTCCTGGAAGGCTTCTCGTTGCGCCTCAGGAAGTGCCGCCAGTTGCACGGCAGCTTCACGCAAGCCCTCGGTCTTGAACGCCAGGAGCATCAATCGCGCACTCGGGCTGAGCGTGATGTTCAGTTGTCGCTCAACATCGGCGGGATCCTGTTGGAAGAACGAAGCTATCTGTGTGATCGTGTACTCTTCGACCTTGCTGGGCCGATTCGGATCCAAAAGGTTGCTGAGCGTTTGACGGGAGGGGCCTTCGCCCCCGTTGCTCTCCTTGATGGCGCGCTCCAGTTGCCGAACACCCCAGTGCTCGCCCATGAGACCTTCCAGCCATGCCACGCGAGCGTTCGGCTCGGGCTCGGCCATCACACGGCTCCTCCCGCGTCGGCATCTGCTCGGCAACATAGCGTGTCACCTTCGAGCGCGCTAGTAGATCATCTCTGGCTCTCGCCCACCGGCTACGGCAGCCGCGCGCACATTGAGGCGTGCATACCGTAACCTCCGGCAGTGGATACTGAGCGCGCAGGAGGAGGTCAGTGTCCCGATGGTGTAGGGCCAGGGCCTGGCCCGGCTGGCTCCTGATCAGAAGCTGGCGGCGGGCTGATGGTCACCGTGTCCGAGTGAGCGGCAGGCCAGGTGGATGGTGAGGCGGTCGCTTTCGTGGAGGGGGCCAAGAAGTCGCTCAATGGTCATGATGCGATGGCTGACCGTGTTGCGGTGCATGCCGGTGCTCTTGGCGGTGGCGGTTGCAGAGGAGCCGTTGTCCAGATAGGCACTGAGGGTCTTCAACAAAGCATCGGCGTCCGGGTGAGCGAGCACCGGAGCTAGGAGTTGTCGGGCATGTTCGCGGAAGGCAGGGTCGGCGTACCAGGTGGACAGCAGGCGCTGGGGGCCGAGGGCGTCAATGGTTTCCACCGTGCCGGGCTGGCGTTGCGCCGCGGCGGAGGCGGCTTGGTGGGCCTGGCCAAGGGTGAGGGCGATGGCGTGTGGGCCGATGGCGGAGCTGCCTAAGCCTGCGACAAGGGCGTAGCGAGGGTAGGCGGAGTTGAAGCTGCGGGTGGCGTCCTGGATGCGGTTCAGCAGCTCGTTCTCCTGCTGAGTGGTTGGGCGGGCCGACCAGGATTGCCACAGTGACCAGCCGTCGGCGCGGGTGAACAGCGGCTTGGTGATGTGCTTGGTAGCCAGAATGTTCACCAGGTGTGTGGCGATCTCGGTGAAGAGGTCGCCTTCCGGTGTTGGCGTGCCGTTAGGCCAGGTGAAGTGAATGCCTTGATGCCAGCCATCGAGCGGGATCCCCGCCGTCGCTGCGCGGGTGACGATGTGCTCAGGGACACGATCGTGGCGATCGAGGTGGAGCAGTTCGGTGAACAGGTTGTGAAGCAGGTGGTGATCGCGCTCGGCTTTCAAGCGCTGGGTGAGCAACTGGACGGCAACGGTGTGGGCGGCGATCTGAAGGATGGCGCGAGCTGCTTCATGCCAGGCGGGGCCGCCGTGGCGAGCCTCACAGGCCAACCACAGCATGTGATCGGTGTGGAAGATGGGGCACGAGGCCCACACATGGTGCTGCAGTCGTTCGGATGTGACCGCGGGCTGGCGCGTCACCGTTTCGGGTGACGTCCAATGCAGCCTGCCGGCGGTGACGACACCGTCGGCGGTGACGAGCGCTGAGGTCCCGTTCAGTACGTCGTTCACGATCGCCAGGACGCGGGGGAGGGACGGGCTGACGGCGAGTTTGGCGGCGGCGGTGGTCAGGGCCCGGGCGTGGGCAATGCCGGGTGTCTGGATGATTGCCATGATGCGGGCGGCGAGCGCGGGAGCTGAGCTGGATTCCGGGGTCGGGGTAAGGACGATCACGGGGAGGGCGAACTGGTTGGCCAGACGGACGGTGGAGTCGGCGATGGTTTGGCGGTGGCCAACCACGATGAGCAGCCGGCCGCCGCGGCCGTGCAGGCGGCGGCAGAAGACTTCGATCAGGTGCTGGCTGCTGAGGCCGGCATCGTCGGAGACGTCGATGACCGCAGCGGCACCGCCGGGCAGGTTGGTCAGGTCGGCGTGGCTGTGGACGAAGGCGGCGGTGCGCAGCACGGCGTCGAGCCCTGCCTGGCCACCGACGATGATGTGGCCGGCCAGGGCGGGGTCGTTCAGCAGGTCCCGGGCTGTGATCATGGGCGACTTTCTCGGGCGTCAGAGGTGGCGTTGTCGTCGAGGACGCGAAGGCCGAAGGCTGACGGGGCCACGAGGTGGCGGGCGTGCAGAGGGTTCCATGCGCTAGGGGCGGGGAAGCGCAGGACGTCGACGTGGCGGCCGGTGGCTGCATGTTCGGCGGTGATGGGCTGCCAGGTTCGGGTGTCGAGCAGAGCGATGATGTCGGGCACCTGGGCGATGACATCGCCGTCGTCGATAGCCAGCATGTACTCGTCGGCGACCTCGATGCGCAGCGTGCGGAAGGGGTCCTGGTCGTGGGCAACGACGAGGGTGGCTCCGGTGCTTGGTCGGGCATGGCGCAAGATCTGGTTGATGGTGCCTGAGAAGACTAGGTTGGCCTGGTGGGTGGCGAGCATGCCGGCTCGGGAGCGTGGGGTGCGCTGGACCTCGAGAAAATCGCGTCCCAGGGTGAGGGCGTTGCTGATGCTTCCGCGGATGGCGTGCCGATCGGCCTGCTCGGCGCGCATGGGGTAGATAGCCGTTGCGGCCCAGCCGCCGAGTGCGGTCAGTGCCGCGCGCAGTAGCCGCTCGGCGTCGGCGTTGGTGACCGCACCGGTCAGCAGCAGATGGTTGCCGGACGGGTCGGCCAGGGCGGCGGGTACTGCGCTGATCGCACTCGTGCCGTCGCGGACCACGTTGAAAAGGACCTGGTCGATCCGAGGGAAGGCGCGGCCCATACCGTCGCCGTCGATCAAGGGCAGGCCGGTCCAGGCGGCCGCCGCGACACTGAACAGCAGGTTGGCGCCGCCGACCTCAAATCCGAGCACCGCGGCGGGCTGCTGGTCGAGGTGGCGACCGACCGCTTGCACGGCGTGGACGAACTCGTGGCCGGATGGTAGGCGTTCGAGCATCACGGTGATGGAGCCGGTTGCAGCGACCGGTACCACGAGTGCGTCAGGGGGCAGGTCGGCAGCGGTGATGAGGGAGACGGCGCCGTGTCGGATCAGCACGTGGCGCAGCATGTCGGCCACGATGGCGGTGTCGCCGCCGCCTCCGGATCCCAGCAGGGTGGCTCCGGCGGCGAGCGCGTCGACGTGTTCGTGGCTGATTCGTGTCTGCATGTTCCCCTCGGTCGGTGCGGAAGCGTGTCGGCTGGTCCCCGGGCAGGGCGCCGTGCCCAGGGACCAGCCCGCTTGGGTGGGTCAGAGTCGGGCGACGGGGAGGAGATCCTCCAGCGGGGTGTAGGGGTCGGGCAGGCCGAAGCCGGCTGGGCCGAAGCATGCCAGCGCCTCGGGGGTGCGCATGATGGGCGGGGTGGAGATGCCGTAGACGGTCAGGCGCTGGCCGTAGGCGAGCGACTCGGTCGGGATGGGCGCACCGTTCTCGCTGTTGAGGGTGCAGATGAGATCGGGCACGATAGCGATGACCGTGCCGTTGCGGCGGGCGACGAGGTGCTCGTTCTGGAAGGTGATCTCCAGGATGTCGTCCGGATCTGTGGTGGATTGCAGCCGCGCCTTGCCGCGGGCGAAGCCGTCGACGGTGCGGCGCTCGACATCGACGATCTTGCCGCGGAACAAGACTACGCCGAGGCTGTAGATGGTGTCGGCCAGCATGGCGGTCACCTTGTCGAAGGGGTCGGCGTGGCTGGCGCGGGCGTGGCGGAGCGTCTCGCCGATCTGGCGGCACAGTGACAGCGTGCCGTGGACGGAGGTGCGGCGGACCTCGGCGGTGTTCATGGGGTAGTCGCTGATGTAGGAGGCGCCGCCCATCTGGATGGTCAGCGCGCGGGCCAGTTGCTCCATGCGTTTGTTGTCGGTGGCAGAGATGATGCAGGTGTCTCCATGGTCGGAGGCGATGGCCATCGGCGAGCCGGAGATGCCGAGCACGCCGAACGTCTGCATCTGCAGCTCGGGGAAGGCCCGGCCCATGCCGTCGGCGTCGACCACGGGCAGGTCGAGCTGGGCGCCGAGCATGAGCGGGATCATGCTGTTCAGTCCGCCGCACTCGGTCGGCATGACGGCGTGGGCAGCGCGGCCGAGGTGCGCTTCAAGCGCGCGGAAGGCGGCCACGTTGCCGCCGCCGGACGGCAACTTCTCGACGAACACCGTCGGTGCGCCCATCATCGAGGACGGCAACACGAGCGCATCATCGGGCAATTCGTCCACGCCGATGATGTGCACACGACGGCCTGCGGCCATCTCCTTCTCGACCAGCAACCGGCCGATGTAGGGGTCGCCGCCGCCTCCGGTGCCGAGGACGGCGGCGCCTTCGGCCAGATCGTGTAGGCCCTGCAGGGTCAGGTCGTAGCCCACTGGCCGGTCTCCTTCGGAGTGTGAATGTGGCCGCTGCTGGAGTGGCCGCCGCCACGTGCTGTGGGGGGCCGCGTGTTCGGCCTGGTTGCGCAGGTCCTGCGGGTTAGGTCGTGGCCCACTGGCCGTTCTCCTCCCTGGTGGGTGTGCGGCCGAGGTCGAGGTCTCCCACGGCACGGGCGATGACGCGTACAGCGTTGCCGGGCAGGTAATTGACGTGGATCTCGTCGACGTGGACGATCTCGACGCTCTGCGGCACCGCTCCGGCGGATATGGCCAGATCCACCGCCTCGACCCTGGCCTGGTCCAGGACGTCGTCGCGAGTGTGCTGAGGGCTGGTGACGAACAGTCGGTCAACCTCGCCGCCGATCTGGCCAATGGCCGCGCCGATGGCGTTGGCGACGCCGTGGTGCTCGGGGATGCGCACCTCGGGCACGCCGGGCAGCGTAGGCGGCATGAGGACGCTGCCGCCGCCGACGATGACGACGGGCAGCGGCTCGGCGGTCAAGCGCATCTGGTCGACCAGGGCGGAGACTCGGTCGGCCATCCACGCGGTGCCGCGACGGACTAGGTCGCGGTCCAGGTGGCGGACCAGCGCGGGGTCGCCGAGGTCGGCCAGGCCGGCGGCCACGGCCAGATCGGTGGCGGTCAGCGTGCTCCCGCCGAAGACCAGCGCCTCCTCGGTCAGCCGGTAGCCGACCGAGTCGGGGCCGACCTGCAGGGTGGGCTGGCGGATGACGCGGCTGCCGCCGCCCAAACCGATGGAGACCACGTCCGGCATGCGGAAGTTGGTCCGCACGCCGGCGATGTCCACATCGGTGCTGGCCTGACGCGGGTAGCCGCCGGCGAGCACGCCGACGTCGGCGGTGGTGCCGCCGATGTCGACCACGGCAGCGTCGGTGAGGCCAGCCAGGAAGGCGGCACCGCGCATGCTGTTGGTCGGCCCGGAGGCGAAGGTACGCACCGGGTAGCGACGGGTGTATTCGGCGTCCATGAGAGTGCCGTCGTTCTGCGACAGGAACAGCGGGGCGCGCACCCCGACGGCCTGCAGCGCGCCGGTGAAGGCGTCGACGATCTCGTCGGCCAGATCGAGCAGGCAGGCGTTGATGATGGTGGCGTTCTCCCGCTCCAGCATGCGGATGCGGCCGATCTGGTGGGACAGGCTGACGCGAAGGTGCGGCAGTTCGGCCCGCAGGATGTCGGCCGCGGCAAGCTCAGCCTCGGCGGTGACAGGAGAGAAGACCGAGCTGATCGCCACCGTGGTGATGTCTTGCGCGGCCAGGTCGGCAGCCACGCGTTTGAGCTCGTCAGGGTCGAGCGGAGAGATGGGGCGGCCGTCGAATTCGTGGCCGCCATGACATAAGTGCACGGCTGGGCGGATGGCCTCGACGAGTTCAGGGGGCCAGGCGGAGGCGGGTGGCAGGGCAGCCGTGGCCGGCAGCGCCAGCCGTACGACGCCGGTGCGCGCCAGGCGTCGGCGGGTAACCAGCGCATTGGTGAAGTGGGTGGTGCCGATCATGACGGCGGACACCAGGCTTCGATCAAGTCTGCTGCGTTCCAATAGCCCCGTCAGCGCGTTGACGATGCCATGGGTGCGATCGGCTGTCGTCGCGGTTTTTACCTCAGCCACAACAGTCATGGCGTGGTCGAGAAGGACGGCGTCGGTGTGGGTGCCGCCCACGTCGATCCCTATACGCAAGGCAGTGTGCTCCTGTCTCCGGGTGAGGATGCGGTCGGGATGGTCCCGAGTCCGGGAAGGGGAAGGGAAGTGATGGTGAAGCCCTGAGGACGTGCCCGTACTCACCGGGCGCCGGCACACCCGGGGCAGCAAGCGAAGTTCATGATGTCGGCGTGCGAGCTGCGCCGGTCAGCCCGGCCTTGCCCACGAGGATGTAGAGCACGAACGCTGCCAACAGGGCGTTGAGGGCGGGGATGCCCCAGGTGACGAAGTGGCCGACCAGCGCCGCGGCCACCCACACCACCAGCGACGCCGGGATCCAGCCGGGTGCCCGCGCAGGCAACTCGCCGCGCTCGCGGGAGGCTTCGAGCTCGGCCCCCCAGGAGCGCACCACGAAGTACTCGGCGACCATGATGCCGGCGATCGGCGGGATGGCCACGCCCAGCACGATGAGGAAGTCCACCAGGTGGTCGGCCATGCCGAGGGCGGCCAGCGCGGTGCCGACGACGCCGAGTGCCACGGTGATGGTGGCGCGGCCGGCGCGCAGGCCGAAGGCGGTGTGCAGGGTGTTGGTCACACCGAGGCTGGCGGCGTACAGGTTCCAGTCGTTGACCTTGGCGGTGGCGGTGATGAGGACCAGGACGCCGAGGGTGCCGGAGGTGGTGGTGACGATGGTGACGACATCGCCGGTGCGCAGGGCATGCGCGAGCAGGACGCCGATCAGGGCGAGCACGTACTCGCCGAGGGAGATGCCGATGACGGTCTGCTTGACGACGTCGGCGGCGCTGCGGTTGAAGCGGCACATGTCGGGCGAGATCACGGCGCCGACAATGAAGCCGCCAGCGACCAATGTGGCCCCCTGGGCCAGGCTCATCGCCGGCCCGGCCGGGGCGGAGGTGATCAGTTCGCCGATGGGCCGCTGGGCGAGTTCGGCAGCGATCGCCCAGCCGGCCAGCGCCAGGAAGGCTGGGACGGTGATCCATGCTGTCCAGGCCATGCCGGCGAAGCCGTGCACGACGATTGCGGTGATGGCCAGGCCGCCGACAATCGCCCAGATCCAGGCGGGTGAGCCGCCGAGTAGGGAGGAGACGCCCTGGGCAAGCACAGCGGTCTGCACGCCGAACCAGCCGAGCAGGCAGACGGCGATGACCAGGCCAACCAGGCCGGAGCCGTACCTGCCGAAGCCGGCCCAACGGGCCAACAGGCTGGTGGACAGGCCCTCGCGCATGCCGGCGATCCCGAGCGCGATGGCGACCACCTCGAGGATGACCGACCCGAGGGTGACGGCCAGGACGGCTTGCCAGAAGGTCATGCCCATGCCAAGGGTCGCGCCAAGGAGGAACTGCGACAGAGCCGACAGCAGGCCGAAACGCTGCACCGCGATGGTGGTCCAGCCGTAGCGAGCGGAAGCCGGGACGCGCTCGAGAGCGTAGTCATCTCGGGCGAGGCCTGCGCCGGAGGGTAAGGCGGTGACGGTGGGGGGTTGCGACACGTTGCGTCCCTTTCCCGGTGATGTGCCAGTTGACAGTGCGACGTTAGAGATAAAGGGGAGTACACGAGAAGAGGCGGATTGCACACGATCACCACCCCAAAGTGCATTATGCACAGAAGCGAAGGCGCCAAGTCGCTAGCGCCGGCAAATCCCGCCAGAGCGCGGCCCCGTTCGCCATACCCTGCCCGACCTGGGGATAGACCGATCCAGCCGGGCGAGACAGTCGGTGCTCACCGCCGCATCTTTGCTGATTCACCCGCACCGCCGACCCATCATCGGGAACGACTCCCTACCGAAATGCCGTCGCCGAGTGCGAGATGCCCAGCCCAGCAGCCATTACGGGCGAAATGGCCATTTCTCCTCAGCCGCGCCTGCGGCATAGTCACCACCCCAGCCCAACTCGTGGTTGGCCTCGGTCGCACTGGCGGAAAGGAGCGATAGTTCGTGAAGTACACCTCGTCTGCGTCAGACAAGCACGGGAGCACCCGAAGGTGGTGGGCCCTCCGGCCAGCAGGTGGGATAGAACCGCCGCTGTCAGTACGCAGATCGCTGGAAGTCGGTGAGAGTCAGCAGCCGCAGGGGGGCGCCATGGGCGCGTGGCTGAACGACACCACCCGGCTGGCGAACACACCGCTCGCTCAACGCTGGTGGCGCGAATGGGATGCTCACGATCCCCGTAAGCCGGCCGCCGACCCAGAATCCGCAGGACTCTGGCGGATGGATGACGCAGTGATGCACGGCATCCAAGTGTGCTGCTGAGGAACCCCCACCCCATTCGTCTGCTGCCCCAGGAAGGTGCTGGCTATGAGCTTTCGCTGGCTGACCGCTCACGAAGGGAACCTCGCGGCGCCCACAACAGCCTTCGTCGGCCGCGCCGAGGTGTGCGCGCGCATGGCCCGCGCCATTGGTCAAACACGGCTGGTCACAGCGTGTGGCGGCGGAGGAATGGGCAAGACTCGGATCGCGCTGCACGTCGCACGTCAACTGCGAGCCGATTTCCCTGACGGCGTGTGGATGGTGGAGCTGTCCGGACTAGAGGATCCCGACGTCCTGCCCAGCGCGGTAATCAATGCTTTCGGACTAGCGGATGTGTCGGCCCGTGATGAGGCCGAGGTGCTGGGCGAACACCTCGCCAACCGGCACCTGCTGCTGATCCTGGACACCTGTGAGCGCCTTCCGCAGCCAATCGGTACGCTGATCTCCGCTCTCCTGCGTGCGGCGCCGATGCTGCACGTTCTCACCACCAGCAGGGTGCCTCTGGGCCTGGAAGATGAATACGTCATTCACGTCGGCCCGATGCAGGTCACGGATGCAGATGCCCCGGATATGGCCGGCGAGACGGTAGAGGGATTAGAGCTCTTCTTCCGCCGGGCGCGCCAGGCGGCTCAATTCGAGGCGCACCCCCATCACCTAGCCCTGGCCCAAGAGGTATGCCAAAAGCTGGAGGGAATCCCCCTGGCCCTGGAGTTGGCTGCCGCTGGCCTAAGACACCTCTCGCTCGCGCAGATCCTGGAACAGATCAACGAGACGCGTGCCCTGCACGCAAACGCGACCCTCGAGGGTCTCCCCCAGCGGCATCGCACGTTGTATGCGGCCATCGGCTGGAGTCACCAGCTGTGCGAACCCACCGAGAGACTCCTGTGGGCACGGCTGTCGGTGTTCGCTGGCGACTTCGATGAGGACGCGGTGCAGCAGGTGTGCAGCGATGCTCAAATCACCGACACGCCGGCCCTTCTTGATTCATTGGTCCGCAAGTCGATCCTCACCCGCGACGACGCCCACAACCGGCGCTACCGCATGTTGGACACCTTGCGCGAATACGGCGCGATGTGGCTGGCCGAACTCGGCGAGACAGAACGCCTGCGCCGCCGCCACCGCGACCACTACCTGACATTGGCCCGCTGCGGTGAAGCTGCCTGGTCCGGCAGCGGACAGGTGCACTGGTACCTGCGAATGCGCGACGAACTGCCGAACATTCGCGCGGCGCTCGAGTGGAGTCTCAGCCACCCGGAGGAAATCCACCACGGCCTGGAACTGGCCGGAGCGCTGTGGTTCCTCTGGGTAGCCTGCGGCTTTAGCGCCGAAGGACGTCATCACCTTCGACGAGCCCTGACCATCAACACCACGCCCTCCACAACACGCTGCAAGGCGCTATGGATGGAGGCTTACCTAGCCAACGCCCAGGGCGACCTGACCAGGGCCACCTCGACCGCCACCACCTGTCGGGATGAGGCCATCGCCATTGGGTACCCCGAGGGGGTCGTGGTCGCCACCAAAATGCTGGGGACGGCCGCCTTCCTCGGCGGCGATCTCCAAGGGGCAGGCCGATACCTCGGCCAGGCGCTGGAATACCTGCGCGGCGATCCCACCTACCTCAACCCCGGCCTCCTGCCTGCCATCGTGGAACTAGCCCTCGTGATCATCATGCAAGGACAGCCGCAGCAGGCGCTGGGGCTGCTGAGCGAGTGCTTGGAGCACTGCCACGCCAACGGCGAGTTGTGGCTGCGCTCCTATGCCTTGTACGTCCAGGCCCTAGCCTTCCGAGCCCTTGATCGGATCCAGGACGCGATCACGTCTCTGCACGCGTCCTTGAAGATCAAACGTCATTTCCACGATGTCCTCGGCATTGTGTTGTGCTTGGAAGCCTTGTCCCAGCTCGTCGTGCGGGCCGGCTACCCCGCGTCGGCGGCCGCGGTGCTGCAGGGGGCAGCAGAGGTGTCGTGGCGGGAGTACGGGCTTCCCATGATGGGATCACCCCGCTTCGCTGACGAGCACGCACAGTGCGCTCAGCAGGTCCAGGAGATGATCGGCGAGCAGCGCTACAAGCAAGCCTTCGCCCACGGCCTTTCCCTAAGCCTGCCGGACGCGATCGGCTTTGCCCTCGGCGAAGGCGGTGCTCCGGGCCTGGCCATGGACGTGCTGGACCTCATCGCGGCGGGCAGCTGACGCCCTACTCCTGTACTGCCGTCGCCAGATATCGGGAGCTGCGCAGCGAGTAGGCCACCGAACCGCTAATCCAGCTTTGCAAGCCGCGTACGAAAGCGATGACGTTCTCCTGCCGGCGAGCGATGAGCAGCTCCCCCAGCGCCGCGACCTGGCCCACGGCCTCCTCACGCATCTCGACGATCCGCTCAACCGCCTGGGGAACTGACAGGCTCGCGTGCGTGGTCAGCACCATGACTAGGTTGTTGAGCCCATTGCTCGACAGCCGCTCCTTCGGCCAGCTGATCAAGTCGTTGTCCCAGACGACCACATCGCCCGCATGACGGCAGATAGCACGCACCTGAGGATCGGCCCAGAGCTCAGCCGTGAGCGGCTGCTCGGCCACAACGTCAATCAGCGCGTAGACCGTGTACATCGCGCCGGTGAATCGCCGCATCGTCACATAGGCATCCAACGCAGGAACCTGATGACCGGAGCGGTTGGCCTTCTCCCACGTCTGCGCGAACAGGTACTCTCCTGTCGCTGCCGTCCAT
Source organism: Nonomuraea sp. NPDC050733 (assembly GCF_040654215.1). Classification (NCBI taxonomy): domain Bacteria; kingdom Bacillati; phylum Actinomycetota; class Actinomycetes; order Streptosporangiales; family Streptosporangiaceae; genus Nonomuraea; species Nonomuraea sp. NPDC050733. The sequence goes on from NZ_JBFAHO010000061.1 coordinate 27,985, forward strand.
CGGTGAAGCTGGTCGGCGTTGACCTGGGCGGCGATGCGGGCGCGAATGTCGGCCAGAGCTCGCCCGAAACCTGTAGTACCGGCATGAAGCCCGGCCAGGACTCGGCGTAGCTCCGGAATCATGCCCACGGCCGCCGTGCTGGCATCGTCTTCTTCGTAGATCACGTCGTCGATAGCGAACAACCAGCCGCACCAATCGCTGGCCAGTTGCAGGAGAGGCTGGCGTGCATAGGGGTAGACACGCGCGGCGAGCTGGCCATAGGCCGCCCGATCGAAGTGACGTAGCTGCTGCGGGGTGAGAACACCGAAGCGGCGGATCCACTCTTGGGTACCCGACTGCACCGCATCCGCATGAGGGCTGACCTGGAGAGGAAATGGGCAGGTAAGCGAGGGCAGAGTGAGCAGCGTGACATCGTCATGAGTCGTCACCTAGCCTCCTTCATCACCCCGCACAACACCCTGCCTGCGGCGCAGCAGAAGGGGCGGGCAGTGTTTCTGAGATCGATTCAAGAACCCAGATGATCTATTGTCAACTAGTTGACAATAGATCATCTGGGCGCAAGTCTTGGGAACGCAAGGATCCCAAATGTCCCAATCTCCTCGGGGTGCACTATGAGCACGCACATTCGGGGTGCTCCTACGCATCCATGCACAACGCCGTACTGCCTCTCTACGGGGCCGGTGCCGATCACAATTCGCGTCATCATGTGTGGTCGGCCATGGAGTTCGCCCAACGGTGCTTGGCCACAGCACCCCCTGCGGCCGCTCCAGCCACGGCCAGCAAGAGCACGGAGAGCGGACATGACGCAGACGGCTCACCGCGCGGATCGATGCCCAGACGCCGATTCACCACCACGCCGGCCCAGTACGCGAACGAGGCAATCCCCCATGATCTCTCCGACATCGACCTACCGCAGGGCCCATCGATCACGATGCACCACTCCAGGAACCGAACGAGCCGTTCAAGACCTCCTGCGGCTCGACCCCGAACGACCTCGGCTTGAGCGGATCGTGGACGCCGCACTCGGCGGCAAGAACAACTTCACCGCGGACCGGGACCGACTCATCGATCTCATGGACATCGCCGGCGTGCCCGCCCTTCACGCCCTGCAAGCCATCCCCTGCTACTACCAACGCGTCATCGCCGAGCTCTCCCAGCTAGGGATCGACCAGTTCGTCATCATCGGCACTGGAGTTCCCACCGGACTGCCTCCCGGCCAGCAGCTGCACGACATCGCCCGTGAGAGCGCGCCGAGCACCCGTGTCGTCTACATCGAGACCGACCCGCTGGTGCTGGCCACCGCCCGGGCCACCGTCGAACCCTCCACTGACTTGATCCGCCTCCTGAATGGCGACGCCCGCCAGCCAGACCTCGTGCTGGCCGATCCGGTGCTGAACACCTTCATCGACTGGCGTCAGCCTGTTGGGCTCATCCTCGGCAACCTCCACGAGCTGGAGGACGATGAAGCCCTGCACACCCTTACGCGACTTCGCCGCCTGATGTGCCCCGGCAGCTACCTGACCATCCTGCAGGTCACCCTCGACCAGCTGCACCCTTGGGGATGCGCCACAGGCCACGAACTGATCGAGGTCGTCGCCGGCATCCGCAGCCCGCGCCACTGCCACGAGCTCACCCCCTTGCTAACCGGCTTGGACTTGCTGGAGCCCGGCATCGTGCCGATCTCACACTGGCGCCCCACCATCACCCCATCGGTGCCCTGGGAACCGCACATCGCCGGCGTGTACGGAGCGGTAGCGCGGCTGCCATACCGCTGGGCCAGTTATACGGAGGATGACAGCGACCGTCCTGCGGTCACCCACCATTGGCAGGACCCGAACCAGTCATGAGGATCGTTCCTGGGCCTTGATCAGAGGAGTGAAGGGGCTGGCCGCCGAGGCTTCACTCCTCCGATCAGGGCCCAGGCACTGCCTTCCAGGTACCGCAACCATCACGATCACAGGGAGACATCCACGTGAGCCACGATGCGGGCATCCTGTTCTTCCTGCTGACCAGCCCGAGCCCCGCACCAGCGGAGCTCGACACGCAAGGGCTGGCGGACTTTCTGCGCGGGTTCTTCGGACCTCTGTTCCTCGTGACGGTCTCCGTGGTGGCGTTGTTCTTCCTCTTCACCAAGGAGATCACGCGGTTCGTGCAGTTCGTCGTTGTGGCCGTGGTCATCGGAGTGATCTTCTACGTCCCCAACATTATTGAGACCCTCGCGCGAGGGGTGGCGTCAGCACTTGGCGTAAGTTGATCAACCTCGGGCGCGGCCCGAGCGCCAGCTCGGTGCGGCGCATCCGAACGAGCGATGTGTCCAGTGGAAGCGGGGCCGGCCGTAACGCCGACGGGCGTTCGTGTTTTCAAGGTCGTTTGAGGGCCTACGAGTCAGCGATCGCGTTGTTCTGCTCTGCGGGCGGCGAGCTGGTCGTTGAGTGCTTCCTCCATGCTGGTCAAGCGCGTTTGGACTTCGCCGAACTGTTCGTCCAGGCGTGCTCGCAGCTGTTCCAGCGCGGTGGTGGGTGGCGGGGCCGGGTGGACATGCATGGTGGGTTGGCGGCGCATGCCTCGCAAGGCGAACACCGACAGCACGCCCCAGTACAGGACGGAAGTGCCCGCGGCGAGCATGCGCCCGCTGGCGGGGCTGGCGCTGTAGACCATGGCGACGGTGCCGGCGCCGTACAGGAGCCAGGCCAAGCGGGCGCTCCAGGAGGAGCCCGTCAGCCAGCAGAGCAGCCACAGGATCGGTCCGGTCACCGCCCAGGCCGACCAGATGACCTCCGCTCCCGTCGGCAGGCCAGCGGCGTGGGCAGTGATGTAGGCATGGACTGGCGTGGTGACGACCGCGGTCAGGTGCCAGTCGGCGACCCGTTCCAGTGTCCAGGTCCCGCCGGTGATCAGGCCGTTGGCGACACCCTGAATGAGGGCGCCGAGCACCGTGACAGCCAGCCACATCAGCACGGCCGCCAGGAGAAGCACGGCCGCGACGCAGACGACCAGGATCGAGTACTTGGCGATCTCAGCCTCGCGTGGATCATCAGCGAACCGCTCTCGCGCCCACTCCTGGAGGCGTTGGTAGCGGTCAGCGATCCAATTGGCCACTTCAACCATGCGGAGATCTCCTTCACCGAAGGTGGGGGGTGCGGGGTATCCCCCGATGGTCTCCCGCACGCAAGCGCGCTGCCATGCCAATGCACGGACTCGCCATGAGCGTGACCGCTTTCGCCTTTATGCCGGGGCCGGAGCTGCCGATCGGGCCGGAACGGCGTGCTGATGCCCGTCTCGGAAACGGTCGTTCCGGGACGGGGTGACGCTGTCCGCCCGCTGATCGTGTTTTTGCACCGCCGCGACCGGCCCAAGCTGGCCGCCACCGTGGCGTCCCTCAAGACCGGCAACACGCTGATCATCACCAAGCCTGACCGATCGCCCGCAGCATAAAGGAGCTGCTGGTCTTTCTCGAAGACGAGCTCGCCCCGCGCGGGATCAACCTGCACATCCTGTCCGGCATCTGCGCCGGCCGACATCGTCCGCAACGAGCTCGGCGTCGACGCCGGCGAAGCCGAGGCGATCGCGGCCGCCGTCGAGCAAGCCGTGAAGCCGCACAACCTGGCCGACTGGCAGGGCCACGTCCGCGAACAGGCCGACCGCCGCCACGCCGGCCAGGCCGCCGACAACCGCCGCACCGCCCCACCCTGCCCACACGGCGAACCCGGCGGCGAACCAGATCAACCCGCACTCCGGCCAGCCCTGGTGCGCGCTGTGCCCGCCGCGGCGTGCCACCCGACCACCTCGACCTGGCCGCCACCGGCACCACAGCGTCATGACCGCCCGCCTCATCCCCGGTCGAAAAACAGGAACCACCGCAGGTCGGCGACTTTCGCGAGGCATCATGCGCGCACGCGCGCGCCTGCACCGAGGGCCATGCACGCGTGCACATGCACGATCCGGGAGTTTTGGGAGCCGTCATCGCGCAGGCGCGCGAGGC
>NZ_JBFAHO010000062.1:0-31833 GCF_040654215.1 Nonomuraea sp. NPDC050733
CCCGGCAATCTCACCCCGCGTGAGGCGACGAGATACGAACCGGCCAGGAACTTCTTCGCGTGGATCGACTCCACTCCGCGCAGCTCTCCGTACGAAATCCAGTCCAAGATCAAAGCTGCCAAGGTATGCCTGCTCGGCATCGGCGGCACGGGCTCCGCGGTGGCGGCCGGACTGGTCTCCAGCGGAATCGGAGCCCTGCACATCGCCGACTTCGACACCGTCGAGGAACCGAACCTCACGCGCCAGCTCCTGTACACCGAGCAGGACATCGACCGCCCCAAGGTCGACAGCGCGGTGGACCGGCTACGTGACATGAACAGTCTCGTCACGGTGACGGGCAGCACCGTCAAGGCAGGCGCGTCCCATGACATCGCCGCCCTGATGGAAGACTGCGACGTGTTCGTCCTCTGCGCGGACAAGCCGCACCCGGACATCATGTTCTGGACCAACGAGGCGGCGCTGCGCACCGGCACGCCATGGTTCGTCAGCTTCTACACAGGGCCGATGGCCGTCGTCGGATCCCTGATCCCAGGCGAGACCGGGTGCTGGGCGTGCCTGCAGCGTCAGGAGAACCGTCGCGAGATCCACGCCCACGGCCGCTCACTCACCGAGGAGCGCCCGAACGCCGTGGTCGCGGCCAGCGCCAACATCAGCGGGCACCTCTGCGCGCTGGAAGTCCTGTATCACCTCGGCGGCCTGCCCACACAGGCGCGCGGCCGGGTCTTCCACTGGAACTACGCCATGTGGGACCACTCCTACTACATCGACGTTCCGCACGACGACGACTGCCCCGCCTGCGGGCCCGCAACGTCGTGAGTGCCGCACCGCTCACCGCCGGCAGCAACGTCGGCTTCCACCCACTGATCGTCCGCCCGGACGACGACGACCCGGAAGTCGTGGTCGTCGGCCGGTCAGAGATCGGGGAGTTCATCGAGCTGCCGGCGGTCTACGGCGACGCGATCAGTCTCCTGGGCGCAGGGCTCTCCATAAGCGCCACCGAGGAGCGGATAGCAGCCGAGCAGGAGGTGGAGCTCGACGTCGCGGAGCTCGTGGAAGCCCTGGCGGACCTGGGATTCGTCCGTTCGGTCAACGGACAGCCACTACCGGATCCGGAGGCGAGCACTCCGCGCAGCCATTTCAGCCGACTGACCGAGCGGCATGTGGCGTGGCTCTTCAGCCGGCCGATGAAACTCCTCTGGCTGCTGGTCATGGGCGCGGCACTGGTCACCCTCGCCATGCGACCCGATCTGCTGCCGAACTACACAAACTTCTTCTGGGGCGACTACGTCGGCCTGACGGTGCTGGTCAACACGGTGATGATGTCGGTCAGCATCAGCATGCACGAGCTCATGCACCTGACGGCGGCCCGGTCACTCGGCGTTCCCGGGAGGATCGGCTTCGGCACCCGCCTCCACAACCTGGTGGTACAGACCGACGTCACGGCGGTGTGGGGCGTGCCGAGGCGATCCCGCTATCGCGTGTATCTGGCGGGGATGGCCTGGGATCTGTTCCTCATGGCGTCCCTGACCCTGCTGGTCGCCCACGTGGCCATGCCTCAGCCGGTGAAGGCCCTACTTCAGGCACTCGTCGTCTGCGTCCTCCTGAGCCTTCCGTTCCAGCTCCAGGTCTACATGCGCACCGACCTGTACTACGTTCTTCGCGATCTGCTGCGGACCCGGAACCTTTTCGACGACGGGCTCGCCTACGCCAGGTATCTGCTCGCGAGAACCGTCGCAGGCCTGCGCCGCCGGCCCGCTCCTGTCGCGGACCCGACGACCGGGCTGGCCCCCCATGAGCGGCGGGCGACCCGCGTCTACTCCGTCTTCCTCGTACTCGGTGCCACCATCAGCCTCAGCTTCCTCGCCCTGTTCGGCGTTCCGATCGCGATCGCGGCGCTGGTGCGCGCCCTCCTCGCCATCGCCGACGGTCTCAACGGCGGACCGGTGCTCCTGGCGCTGGACTCCGCGCTCCTGGTGCTCATCGAAGGCGGCATCCAGGTCCTCTTCGTAGTGACCTTCATCCGGGGCCACCGGCATTGGTTCCGTCGGCGCAGCACAGCCCCCGCCACGCACTCCTCGTAGAGCGGCTGTCCGTCCACAACCGCCCTCGTCTCGGCCGGCAACGCCTTCACGGCCGTGTACGGCGTCTCCACCGGTGACGCCGCCAACCCGGTGGACCTGCACAGCGCGCGCCTCTCCGGCTGAGCGGTCGTACACAGGTCTGGTTCGCCGGGCAGAACACGGCCGGCTCAGGCGTTCGAGGTTCGGTAGCGGCCCGGGGTTTTTCCGATGATGTCGGTGAACGCCGCGATGAAGCTGCTGGGGTTGGCCCATCCGCAGGCGTGAGCGGTCTGGGTGGTGTCGTGACCATCGGCGAGGAGCACGAGCGCGTGGTAGATGCGTAGCTGCGTGCGCCACTCGTAGAAGGTCATGCCTAGTTCGTTGCGGAACAGTCGGCTGAGGGTGCGCGTGCTGGCTCCGATCGTCTTCCCGAGTTCGGCCAGCGTGGCGTTGTCCGCCGGCGTCTCGTACAGCATCCGGGCGATGGCCTGCAGTCGGTCGTCCCGTGGCTCCGGCAGGTGCAATGGCTGTTCGGGTGTTTCGCGGAGTTCATCGACGAGGACTCGATGGAGGCGCGAGCGCGCGGAGCGGCTGTAGTCAGGCGCGGCATCGTCGTGGTTGCGGGGGCCGGTCAGGGCGAGCAGGACCTCGCGGGCGAGGCCGGAGGCCAGGAACACGGCGGGATGGTCTGGTATGAGCCGGGCGAGGGATGGCGCGAGAAAGACGATCCGCATGTCGGTGTCGCCGTGGGCGCGGTGGTAGTGCGTGAACCCTGCGGGGGTCCAGGCGACCCGGTTGGCGGGAACGATCGACGTGCCGAGCTCGGTGTGAACCGCCAAGACGCCGCCGGCTGCGTACACCAGGTGTCCCCGTGCGTGCGACTGCACCGCGCTTGTCCCGCCGGATGGCCAGAGGTGACGCCCACCGGACGGCCATATATGTGACGTCACACCGGCGGCCGGGCGAGATTGGCGGCGAACAGGCATCAGTTGGCATTCTATCGGTGGTCAGCCACCCCTTGCTCTGGTGACATTGCCTCCATGCGGATGGTCTTCAGTGGCGCCCAGCGCCCGACCGGACCACATGTCACCGAGGCAGCGCGCCTCGATGCCGCGGCTTGAGAGAGAAGGAGAAACGCATGGCGACGTTCGTCCTGGTGCCCGGCGGTTGGCACGGCTCCTGGTCGTTCGAGGCGGTGGTTCCGCTGCTGGAGCGTGCCGGTCATGCCGTTCACGCCCTGACCCTGACCGGTCTGCGGCCGGACGACGACATCGCGACGGTCGCGACCGCCAACCTCGACACGCACGCCGACGACGTATTGCGGCTCCTCGATCGCGCCCACCTCACCGGCGCGACGCTGGTCGGCCACAGCTACGGCGGGATGGTGATCGCCGCCGCCGCCGATCGCGCCGGCGGCCGGATCTCACGACTGGTGCATCTCGACGCCTACGTACCGCGCGACGGCGAGTCGTGCTGGTCGTCGACGACCGAGCGCTACCGGGAGGCGTTCGCTGCGGGCGCTGCGACCACCGGCTACGCCGTCCGACCGCCGGACGGCGGCGATCCCCGCCGCCGTCCCCATCCCCTCGCCTCGTTCCTGCAGACGATCCGGCTCACAGGCACGCTCACCCAGGTCCCCCGTCGGGAGTTCGTCTACTGCTCGGGATGGGAAGACCGGACGCCGTTCGCCGACCTCCGCACCCGACTCCAAGCCGATCCCGAGTGGCAGGTCCACGACCTCCCGACCGGCCACGACGCCATGCATGAGGCCCCGGAGGCGGTCGCCGCACTACTGCTCGGCGAACGCGTCGCGGATGCGTCGACGCACAGCCCACAGACTTGCCGTTGACGGCCGCACAAGGCGCCTGGCATGGGTCTCGCCCTCGCGCAGGTGGACCAGCACCGGCAAGGCCTGCCCGCCGGGGGTTGAGCCGCCGCCGGACCGACCCGATCGCCTCTCAGGCTCTCACTTCTGCTTGGGGAAGGCGGCGCTCAGCGCGGAACCGCGGGTGATGAAGGCGACGCCGATCAGGGCCGGCGCGGACAGACCCTGGAGCACGGCGTACCACGCCGGGCAGAGGCCGGGGATCAGGTCGACGCCGATGATCGCGATCGGCATGATGGTGGACAGGGTGCGCACGCGGTCGAAAGCCTTGTACGACCCCTCCGAAGCGCGCACGGTCATCCGGTAGATCAGCGGGGTGACCGCGAGCAGGATGGCTCCCCGGATCCACATGAACGAGGTCGCCTCGTGGCCGGTGAACGCCATCACGGCGACCACCGCGAGGACGATGGCGCTGACGGCGCCGAAGAGCATGACGCACTTCTTCACCGTGGTGAGGGCTTCCTGGGTGCGGGCGTCGCCGAGCCGCGCCGTCGTGGTCGTGATGTCGCCGGCGTTCGCCATGATCTTTCTCCTCCGTGTCGCTGTGGTAGCGATGCTATGAAGCGCCTGGCCAGGCCGATATGGGCTTGGCCGTACGGGAGGGTGGGGCCAGACCCACTCCTGGGTCAGCGACTGGCTTCGGCCACCATGATCAACGCGAACGGCGTCAGCCGGCCTTGCCGGCCAGCAGGAACACTCTCGGGAAGCCGCGCCTCAGATCCTGCTCCCCGGGGAAGATCAGGCGGGCGGTCTCGACGATGTTCCGCTCGCGGAGCATGGCGGAGATCAGGTCGGTGGACCATCGGTAGGCCAGCGAGACGACGTGGTCGTACGGCTCGGACGACTGCGACGGGTCGTCGGTCGCCGAGAAGGAGAGCAGCAGGTGCCCGCCGGGTGCGAGGACGCGGGCGAACTCGTCGAACAGCTCGTGCACCCGCTCCGGCGGGGTGTGGATGATCGAGTAGTGGCTGAAGACGCCACCGACGCCGGCGTCCGCCAGGTCCAGGGCGAACATGGAGCCGACCTCGAACCGGAGGCCGGGATGCTCCTGGCGGGCCTGCTCGATCATCCCCGGCGACAGGTCGATCCCGATCGCGGGGACTCCCCGCGCCTGGAGGTAGGCCGTGTAGTGTCCTGGCCCGCACCCGAGATCGGCGATCGGCCCGGCACCCGTCGCCTTCACCAGGTCGGTGAAGGTGTCGATGAGGGCTCGGTCCAACGGCTGTTCCGCGAGAGGATCGCGGAACAGCTGGTTGTACTCTGCCGCCCTCTCGGTGTAGGCGTCGCGGGTCGTTTCGAGGAAGCCGGCTTCGGTCATGGTGGATCAAAATAGCCGACCCGGGCTGGGTTTCAGCCGATGCGCGGCAGGCCGGCGCCGGAGACGTAGTGCTCGACCCACCCGCTCGGCGAACCGTGGCCGCCACCCTGGGCGCGTCGCTCGTAGGTCTGGAAGGCCCGACGGCCGCAGGCTAACCTGACGATCCATGACCTTGGAGGCGTTGCGCGACGGGGATCCACGCCAGGCCGGGCCGTACACCCTGCTGGGCCGGCTGGGCGAGGGCGGGATGGGGGTCGTCTACCTGGGTCAGGGGCCGGACGGCACACGGGTGGCCGTCAAGCTCATCCACCACAGGATGAGCGCGGATGCCGACTTCCGCCGCCGCTTCGCCCGCGAGGTCGCCGCCGCCCGGCGAGTCGCCCGCTTCTGCACGGCCCCGGTGCTGGACGCCGACGTCGAGGGCGAGATGGCCTACCTGGTCACCGAGTACGTCGAGGGGCCGAACCTCGAGGACGTCGTGCGCCGGTCGGGGCCGCTGAAGGGCTCGGCGCTGGACGGGCTGGCGGCGTCCATGGCGGTGGCGCTGCGGGCCATCCACGGGGCAGGGGTGGTGCACCGCGACCTCAAACCGGCCAACGTGCTGCTGTCCCAGGTGGGGCCCAAGGTCATCGACTTCGGCATCGCGCGTCTCGCCGACGCGGAGATGAGCAGCGCGATCGTGGGGACGCCGGCGTACATGTCTCCCGAGCAGGTCGCGGGTTCGCAGGTGGGTCCCGCGTCGGACATCTTCTCGTGGGGCTCCACGGTGGCCTTCGCCGCGGCCGGGGCGTCGCCCTTCGGCTCCGGCTCGGTGCCCACGATCCTCCTCCGCATCGTCAACGAGCCCCCGGCCCTGCACGGGCTCTCCGGCCAGTTGCACGACCTGGTCGCGGCCGCCCTGCTCAAGAAGCCCGCCGACCGCCCCACCGCCCAGGACATCCTGGACCACCTCAGCACGTCCATCCCGCTACCTGCCGCTCCCGAGAGTGAGGCGGGCGGAAGCACCGAGCCACGCCGGTTCTCCTCCCTCGAAAACGCGCCGGCGCAAGCGGCGGGCGTCGTAGGCGGAGAGACGGACCCAGTCGCGGGTGGACGCGGCCGGAGGGTCGGCGGGCCGCGCATGTGGGTGGCCGGGGCGGCCGCCGTGGTCGTCGCGGCGGCCGGGGCGATCGCGTTCGCGTCGCAGGGGTGGGGGTCCCCCGACGCCCGGGATCCGGCGGCCAAAGGCACCTCTCCGGCGGCCTCTCGGCCCGCCGCCGCGCGGAATCCCCTGCGGGCAGGGCAGGACGTCCGGTTCTACGCCCCACCCGAGCCGGCGGCCAGCCGCCAGGCGAGGCTCTGGGCCGAGGACCGACCGAAGGACGCCGAGCTCATGACGAAGCTGGCCGCCGTCCCCTACGCCATCCGCCTCGGCGAGCCCGAGATCCGCGCCAAGCTGGACAGCGCCGTCACAGGCGCCGGGCAGCAGGACGCCGTGCCCGTGTTCCTGATCAACCGCCTACCGGGCAGCGAGTGCCACTCGGCGGCCCCCGCCGACCTCACCGCCTACCACGACTGGATCAAGGGCATAGCCGCCCAGATCGGCGACGCGCGGGCAGCGGTCATCCTGGAGCCCGGCAGCCTGGCCAAGATGCCCGGCACCCCCGACTGCGACCCCCAGGGCTCCCCTGACCAGCGCTACAAAGACCTGCGCCAGGCCGTCCAGACCCTCAAGTCCAACCCGAACACCGCCGTCTACCTCGACGGCAGCCAGGACCTCTGGCCGGGCACCGAGCTCATGGCCGACCGCCTGATCGGCGCGAGCATCGAACGGGCGGACGGCTTCTTCGTCAACACGGCCGCCTACCAGAGCACCGAGAAGGCGGTCGCGTACGGCAAGAGGCTGTCGGCCTGCATCGCCGTCCGGCGCGCCACCGGCCGCAAGGGCTGCCCCTTGGACGTGAAAGCGGACCCGGCCACCATGCCGCACTTCGTCGTCGACACCGGCCGGAACGGCCGGGGCTCCTGGACTCCGGACAAGCACTACTCCGACCCACAGACCTGGTGCAACCCGCCGGGCAGGGGCGTCGGCGACCGGCCGACCACGGCGACGGGCGAGGAGCTGGTGGACGCCTACCTGTGGATCGCGCGGGCGGGCACGTCCGGAGGCCGGTGCCGGCGTGGCACCGACGGCGAGAAGGACCCGGAGCGCGGCGTCGTGGCGCCGGAGGCGGGCGAGTGGTGGGCCGAGCTGGCCCTCGAACGGGCGAAACTGGCCAACCCGCCATTGCGGTGACGCTTCACCGTGATCATGAAGTTCGTCATCGTCCGGGCGGGCGGACGGGCTTCCTGATAGGGAGGAGCCGTGGAGTTCCGCATCATGGGCCGGCTGGAGGTCCGCGACACCGACGGCAAGGACCGCACCCCGACCGTGCGCAAGCATCGCGACCTGTTGGCGATGTTCCTGCTCAACGCGGGCCGGCCGCTGACGGCCGAGCGGCTGCGCCGACTGCTGTGGCCGCACGAGGACGGCGACCGGTCCGACTCCCTCGTCCGCGGGTATGTGGGACAGCTCCGGCGGCTGATCGGGCACGGGACGATCACGACCGTGTCCGGCGCGTACACGCTGAACCTCGGCGACGGTCAGCTCGACGTCGATCGGTTCCGGCTGCTGGTGGACCGGGGCGCGTACGAGGAGGCGCTGGCCCTGTGGCGCGGCGAGGCGCTGGAGGACGTGGACCCCGAGGGCGAGCGGTGGGTGGAGACCCGGCGGCTGCGAGAGGAGCTGGAGGAGCTGCGGCTGCTGGCGCTGGAGCGTCGGGTGCAGGCCGACCTGGACGCCGGACGCCATCGCGAGCTGCTGGCCGAGCTGCGCCGGCTGACCAGGCAGCACCCGATGTGGCAGCGGTTCCGCGGCCAGTACATGCTGGCGCTCTACCGCAGCGGGCGCCGGGTGGACGCGCTGGCCGCCTACGCGGTGCTGCGCGACCAGCTCGACGGCGGCCACGCCATCGAGCCGGACCCGGAGCTGCAACTGCTCTACCACCGCATGTTGCACGACGACGCCTCGCTGCACGTGTCGGCCGGGCCGCCGGTGCTGCTGCCGCCCGACGTGGCCGACTTCACGGGCCGGGCCGAGCTGCTGAATGAGGTGACCGGCGGCCTCGTCGTGGTGCACGGGCAGGCGGGGGCGGGCAAGTCGGCGCTGGCCGTGCACGCGGCATGGCGGCGGCGCCCCGACTTCCCCGACGGCATCCTGTACGCCGACCTGCGCGAGACCACGGCCCCGGCGGCCGTGCTGGAGGACTTCCTGCGCTGGCTCGGCTGCCCGGCCCAGGCGATCCCGGCTGCGCCGGAGCAGCGCGAGCGGCTGTTCCGCACCTACACCGCCAACCGCAGGCTCCTGGTGGTGCTGGACAACGCCGCCGGCGAGGCGCAGGTGCGGCCGCTGGTGACCTCGTGCCCGACCGTCGTCACCAGCCGTTCCCCGCTGGGCGGCCTGCTCGGCGCGCGACGGCTGCCGGTGGGCGTGCTGGACGACGGGGAGGCGCTGGAGCTGCTGGTCAAGAGCTCGGGCCAGGCGCCGGACGACGCCTTGCGGCGGCTCGCGCGCTTCTGCGGCGGCCTGCCGATCGCCTTGCGCATCGCGGGTTCCCGGCTGGCGGCCCGCCCCGAGTGGACCGCCGACTATCTGGTGGGTCTGCTGGAGGACGAGCACCAGCGGCTCGACCGGCTGCACGCGGGCGACCTGACGGTGCGCAGCGTGTTCGCGATCGGGTTCGACGGGCTGCCGGAGGCGGCGAGGCTGACGTTGCGCGGGCTGGGCGCGCTGTCCGCGCCGGACTTCGCCGACTGGGTGACCGAGCTGCTCGGCGGGCAGGCGGAGGCGTTGGTGGACGCGGGGCTGCTGGAGACGCACGGCGTGGACGTGGCCGGGCAGGTGCGCTACCGGCTGCACGACCTGACCCGGCTGTTCGCGCGCGAGCAGCCGGTGCCGGGGGCGCTGGCGAAGCTGGCGGACATGGCGCTGTCGCGCGTGCAGGCGTCGCGGTTCCCGCTGGTGTCGGGAGATCCGGCCACCGCCGTGGCGACCAGGGACATCAAGGAGTCGGTCGAATGGCTGGCGGCCGAGCGGGCGTTCCTGGTGAGCCTGGTCGCCGACCTGGGCGCCGCCGGGCTGGACGGCGCCTGCTGGCGGCTGGCCCACCTGCTGGCGCCCTACCTGGAGCGGCACCGGTTCCTGGATGACTGGCGGGCCTTGGCGGGCCCCGCGATGGAGGCGGCGCGGCGGGCGGGCGACAGCCTGGGCGAGGCGCTCATCCTGCTGGACCAGGGCGACCTGCACCTGGCCGAGCGGGACTGGCAGGGGGCGGAGGAGCGGCTTCGGCTGGCGCTGGAGACGTTCCGTAGCCGGGGACACGCCCGCGAGGTCGCGCACGCCACGCGCCGGCTCGGCCGCGTGCACCTGGAGCTGGGCCGCCTGGAGGAGGCGGAGCGGGCGCTGCTGGCCTGCCTGGAGGTGGCGGAGAACCAGCGTGACGCCGCCGACGCCGAGCAGGTGCTCGGCGTCATGTTGCGCCGCGCTGGCCGGCTGGACGAGGCCGCCGACCGGCTGCTGTCCGCCGTCGGCCGCCTGGCCGAGCTCGGCGACCGGCACCGGCAGGCCGACACGCTGCTGGAGCTGTCGGCGGTACACCTGGCGCAGGGTTCGAAGCCGGACGCGCGTGCCGCCGCCGAGCGGGCCAGGGGCATCGCCGTACGGCTCGGCGACCGGCTGCTCGACGCACAAGCCCTGCTGGCCCTGGCGAAGGTCAACCGGGCCGAGGGCGCGGCCGTACGCTCGCGCGAGCTGGCCCGCGCGGCGCTGGAGGTCTTCGAGGAGACCGGCGACCGCCAGGGCGGCGCGAACGCCCGCTCCCTGCTGGCGCTGCTCTGAACGGCTCATGAGAAGTGGATGGCGCCTATCGGCCTTCGCGGCACGACCGGGGAGATGGGACCCCGGGAAAACGGCACCCCTCAGTTTCGAGCAGCAGAGAGCAGCGGCTCCGCCGCAGGAAGCTGTATCCAGTGGGGCGGCAACTACGGAGACGCCCATTACTGCGTTCACGCCGGCCGCCGCGTTGCCGAGCGGCCGGTCGAGCCGCAGGTGCCCGCAGCCACCAGCGCCGTGATCGCGTGGCCCAGGCCTCGGCCTGCTCAGGTCGGTGCAGCTTGTGCTCGATCGCTTACAGTGGGTAGACAGACCGGTGGACAGTCCCGGCCGGCCTTGGGCCGCGGCCACCTGTCACCTTCGTTCCACCTCGACCAGAGGACTGGACATGACCGATGTCCTCGTCATCGGCGCCGGACCGGCAGGCGCCTTCGCCGCCCATCGTGCCGCGGACCTGGGCGCTCGTACCACTCTGGTGACGCGCGAAGAGTTCGGTGGGATGGCGGCCAACGACGGCCCCGTACCGGTGCGTACGCTCGCACACGCGGCTCGGCTGCTGCGGGAGGCCCGCCAGCTCGACCGGTACGGCATCACCGCGGACGCGTTCCGGCTGGACTACCCGCGGCTTCTCGACCGTGTCCGCGAGGTCATCCACGAGATCCGGACCCATGAGGCTCTGCGCGGCCGCGTCGACGGCCTGGGGGTGACGGTCCACGAGCACGCGGGCACGGTCCGTTTCGTCGATCCGCACACGGTCGAGACCGGCCACGGGCTGCGATTCCAGGGCGAGAGCATCATCTTGTGCACCGGGGGTGTCAACCGGCCGCTCGCCGTTCCGGGCGCCGAGCTGACCCATACCCACAGCGATGCCTGGACGCTGCGCGAGGTCCCGCCGTCCATGCTCGTGATCGGCAGTGGCGCGACGGGTGTGCAGGTGGCCTCCGTCTTCGCCGCGTTCGGTTCGCGTGTCCAGTTGTTCGAAGCCGGACCTCGTATCCTTCCGTCGGAGGACGACGACGTGTCCGCGGTCGTGGCGGAGGCTTTCCGCGAGCACGGCATGGTGATCCGGGACAACCTGGACGCCGTCGAGTCCGTCGAGAAGACGCCCGACGGTGTGCGCATGCGTTTCTCGCAGAACGGCACAGCCGACAGCGCCGAGGCGGCCATCGCCGTCGTGGCGACCGGCTGGTCCGCTGACACCGCGGGGCTCGACCTCCCGGCGGCGGGCGTCACGACAGACGAACGCGGCTTCATACGCGTCGACGCCTACCAGCGGACGTCCGTCCCGCACGTCTTCGCCGCGGGCGACGTCACCGGCCGGCTCATGCTGGTCCCGCAGGCGGCCCAGTCCGGGTTCGTGGCGGCGACGAACGCGGTACGAGGTCCGGAACTCCCCCTGTGGGAGCAGGTCAGCCCCATCGGCAGCTTCACCGACCCCGAGTACGCGCAGGTCGGGCTGACGGAGAGGAAGGCCCGCCAGGAACACGACGTGGTCGTGGCGACCGTCCGCCTCGATGCGGCCGCGCGCCCCATCATCGACGGCCGGACCGTCGGATTCTGCAAGCTCGTCGTCGACCGGATCAGTCATCAGATCCTCGGCTGCCATGTCGTGGGCGAGCGCGCCGTGGAGACCACCCAGGTGGCCGCCGTGGCGATGACGGCTCGTATGCGGGTCCAGGACCTCGCCCGGATTCCCCTCTCCTTTCCCACCTACGCCGCCGTCGTGGGCCGTGCCGCCTACATCGCCACCCGACGCCTGGGTTCGGACGCCGACGGATCTCCGTACGAGCCGCCCTGCTGAAGCCGTCACACCTGCGCTGACCTGCGGTTTGGGCTGCCTTTCGGCGCCACATCGTGGGAGAATTGGCACAGTCAGGCGGCTTCAGTCCCCCCCGCGAGCAGGACGAGGGAGAGGGACGATCATGGAGATCAGGCCGCAGGCGGTCGCCATCCCCAAGGAGACCGACCATCTGGAGCAGGGCAAGTACGGCCCCGTCTACCCGCGGACCCCGGCCTGCTACGGGTTCACCATCATCGCGAAGGTCAAGCCCGGCCGGGCCGACGCCATACGCGCCTACGGCCAGACACTCGCCAAGGCCCTTGAAGGCGACCCGTATCTCCTCGCGCCCCTCAAGCTGCACTACCTGCGCTGGGTGCTCTTCGACGAGGACACGCGCTTCATGTACCAGGGGATCTTCGACACGGACTTCGACAAGTACACCGAGGACGCGATCGCCCTGTTCAGCCAGGCGGGGGTGAACACGGCCTTCGAGCATCTCGAAGGCTTCCCCGAGGACTGGAAGACCAACCCCGAGGCGTTCGTCAGGTTCGTCCGCGAGCATCACTGCCCGAGCTTCATCGAGTACGGCGAGTACCCGTACGTCACCGCTGACGAGATCAAGAAAGCTCTGAAAGTCAAGAGCGCTCTGTCGGAGATGCTCGACCAACTGCAGTGACACCCGCAGGCGCCACCGGGAGACGAGATGAACGAGCCCAGAACCGCGCGCACCTACAACCAGAACCACGTGCCCCGCGCGTACGACCCCGGCCGGCGCCGGCTGAGCATCTACGTGGCCTGGAGCTTCCCCGCCGAGGCGGGCCGCAACCCGGCCGACCTGGACGACCGGTTCTCCACGATGACCGAGGTGCGCCGCGTCACGTGGCCCGCCTACGAGGACCCGAAATGGTCGGACCCGATGCGCTTCCAGCAAGGCATCGCCGGCGGGCTGGAGCTGTTCTTCTGGGGCTGGCTGCCGTTCCAGCAGTTCGTCCAGGAGACCACCGGACATCAGGTGCCCGTGTACCAGCGCGTCGACCAGGCGGGTTTCCACACCCCGCTGGACGAGCGGGTGCTGGCGGACACCGACACCCTGTTCGTGTGGGGACTGGACCACATGATCACCGGCCAGGACGCCACACCCGCCGAGATCGAGGCGTTGCGTGACTTCCTCACCCGTGAGGGAACCTGCCTGGCCCTGGGGCCCCATCACGACGTCGGCGCGACGGACGACATGACGGTGCGGAACATGGAGTACCACCATCACGGCGACGCGCTGGTCCCCCGCCGGCAACGCTTCGGCAGGTACACCCGATCGCTGATGGCGGGGCTGGGAATCCCCGTCGAGAACCGCTACGGGCTGCGCCCCGCCGTGACGGAAGGGAGCAAGAGCGCACCCCTGTCCATCGCCAGGGACCTGGACACCAAGGGGTGGCTGAAAGGCGTGTCCAGCTTCAACTTCCACAAGCACCTGCCGCACTACGCCGTGACCACGGATGACCCGAACGTCGTCCACGTGCTGGGCAGGCAGCCCATCGACATGTCCAGACCGCCGCACCCGTTCACCGAGGCCGGGAACACCGAGTTCAACATGTTCCTGTGGATGCCGCCCGCCGGCGACCGGGCAGGGGACGTCATCTTCGCCGACACCACGATCTTCAGCTCGCTGTTCGGCGTCGACGAGAGCCTGCGCACCTTCTGGCACAACATCGTCACGGCGAAGTAGCGTGGCGGGGAGGCGGGTTCCGGTGAGTGAGCACACCCAGGCCCAGGTCAAGCTCGATCTCGACGACATCCAGCGCGGGGCTCTCAGCCCCCGGCCGACACCGTACGCGGCGACGTACATCCTGTTCCGCATCGACGACCGCGACCACGGGCGGGAGCTGATGCGGCGGGCGAGCGCCGTGGTGACCTCGGCCGCCGACACGGTCAGCCCGCTGGGTGAGACCTGGGTCAGCGTCGCGCTCACCTACCACGGGCTCAAGGCGCTCGGTGTCGCGCAGGAGTCGCTGGACACCTTCTCCTGGGAGTTCCGGCAGGGCATGGCAGCACGGGCCGCCGCGCTGGGCGACATCGGGGAGAGCGGCCCCGAGAACTGGGAGCCCCCGCTCGGCGCGCCGGACGTCCACGTGGTCCTGGTGGCGCTCGCGCCCGACAGCGCACGGTTGGAGGCCGCCGTCGACCGTGCCCGTCCCGCCTACGAGGCGCTGACCGGCGTGACGGCGATCTGGCGCCAGAACTGCCACGCGCTGCCCACCGAGACCGAACCCTTCGGCTACCGCGACGGCATCAGCCATCCGGCCGTCGAGGGCAGCGTCATCGCCGGATCCAACAGGCTGGAGGCGCCGCTCAAGGCCGGCGAGTTCGTGCTCGGATACCCCGACGAGCTCGGCGGCGTCCAGACCCCCCAGCCCGACGTACTCGGGCGCAACGGCACCTACGTGGTCTTCCGCAAACTCCACCAGCGGGTCGCCGCCTACCGGCGGTACCTGAAGGACAACGCCACCAGCCCCGAGGACGAAGATCTGCTGGCGGCGAAGATCATGGGCCGCTGGCGCAGCGGCGCACCGCTGGCGCTCAGCCCCCTGCGCGACGACCCCGGCCTCGGCGCCGATCCGTACCGCAACAACACCTTCCTGTACGCGCAGGACGACCCGGCGGGCTTCACCACCCCCGGCGGCAGCCACGTCCGCCGGGGCAACCCCCGGGACGCGGCCGTCGCGGGCGTGCCGAGGCTGCACCGGATGATCAGACGCGGCACCGCCTACGGCCCGCCGCTGCCCGAAGGGGTCCTGGAGGACGACGGAGCCGACCGCGGGCTGATGTTCGCCTTCGTCGGGGCACACCTGGGGCGGCAGTTCGAGTTCGTCCAGTCCGAATGGATGAACGACGGCGTCTTCTTCGGCGCGGGCCACGCGAAGGATCCGGTCGCCGGCTCCCACGACGGCTCCGGCGACTTCATCGTCCCCCGCCGGCCGGTACGGCGACGCCTGTGCTCGCTGCCGCGGTTCGTCGTCACACGCGGCGGCGAATACTGCTTCATGCCGGGACTCACCGCACTGCGCTGGCTCGGCGATCTCACCGACTGATCATGGCGACCTGACCAGGACGACGCCGCTCTGGCACGATGACCGGAGATCCACATGAACACGCTTCACCTGCTGTTCAACGCCGTCACCGTCATCTTCATAGCGGCCACCATGTTCGCCGCCGGCCTCGGAACGACACTGACGGCCCTGCTCACCGTCCTCGCGAACCTTCCGCTGCTCCTGCTGGTGCTCCTCGCCAACCTGGTGGCCGTCCCGCTCCTCGGCTGGGGCGTCGCCGCGCTGTTCGGGCTGCCCACGGCTGCGTTCGTCGCACTCCTCCTGGTCGCGTCCTCACCCGGCGGGCCGTTCGGGGCGAAACTCGCCATGGTGCAGAACGGCGACGTCGTCGCGGGAGCGGCGATGCAGGCGCTGCTGGCCGCGATCGGCAGCCTCACCTTCGGTCCGACGGCGAACGTCCTCCTCAAGGCCGCGAACGTGGGGGGCGGGGTCTCCCTCGACGTCGCGACACTGGTGCTGACCGTGGCAGTGCTCCAGCTCGTCCCGTTCGCCGTCGGACTGATCGTGCGCCACTTCTCCGTGCCCACGGCGGTGTCGTGGCACCCCGTGGCCGTCATGGTGTCCAACGTGACGTTCCTCGTCGTGCTGGCGGGCATGCTCGTCGGCAACTGGCGTGACGTCGTCGCGCTGGTCGGCTCACTCACCCTGCTCGCGGGCTTCGTCTTCGCCATCGTCGCCTTCGCCCTGGGCACAGCCCTGGCCACCGGGCCATGGACACGCCGCACCACCATGGGCGGAGTCGCGGCCGTGCGCAACGCGGGACCAGCGCTCGCCGCCGTCGGCATCGCCTTCGGCAACGAGCCGGCCATCCTGGGAGCACTCGCGGCCCTCCTGCTGAGCGGCCTGGCGGCCAGCCTCCCGATCACGGCGACGCTGAGCCGCCGCCGCACGGCCGAGGGCCGCCGGCAGGAGCGCACCTGAACAGCACGTCCTCAGCGATCACCCCGGCGCCGGAGCACCCCGCCGGAGATGTCGGTCCTGGCCTGTACGTTGACGCCTCGTCGGCACGTGATCCTTTGGGCGAGGAGTGGAGCGGCGTGGGTGCTTGGGGCAGCGGTCCTTTCGACAATGACTCGGCCGCCGACTGGTGCGGGGACTTGGACGATGCCGATCCGGAAGAGCGGGCGGGCATGGTCCGGGAGGCATTGCTCGGCGTCGTGGAGTCCGTGGACTATCTGGAAGTGGACGAGGGGTCCGCAGCGGTGGCGGCGACGGCCATTGTCGCGGCTGAGTGCTGTGGTGGTCCGCCGGTCACTTCGGCGTACGCGCCGGACTTCCTGCTGGAGGGCGGCAGGGTCGGGCTTTCCGATGCCCTTGCGCCACTTGCGCTGCGTGCGCTGGATCGTGTCCTCGGTGAGGATTCCGAGCTCTGGCAGCTGTGGGAAGACGTCGATGGTGGTCGATCGCTGTTGACGGAGGTTGAACCCTTGCGGGCTGCCCTCATGCGCAGGACCGCCGGCTGAGGAATCTTGCTGACGCGTGACGTTTCGCGGAGTTCATGTGCGGCGGCTCATCGGATGAGTCGCTCGGGTACGGCTTGCGCTCGCTCGCCCGGCCATCTCAACAGACGCGTACCCGCCCACGGGCGATAACGCTACATATCCGCACGGTCGCACTACGGCGTCACGGATATCTGCCCAAGTATCGCCCTCTGAGAACTCGATCCGTCACGTCGGGAAAAGACAGGCATGACACAAACGCACCCGGCGGAGGCAGCCGAGGTGGACGACGCCGAGCTGATCCGCTGGTCACGTGACGACCCGGAACAGTTCGCCGGCCTGTTCGACCGCTACATCGAGCAGATCCACCGCTTCGTCGCCAGGCGGCTCGGCACCCAGGCGGCCGACGACATCGCGGCCGAGACGTTCCTGACCGCTTTCCGCGGCCGCGCTTCCTACGACCCTGCCCACCGGCTCGCCGGCCCTTGGCTCTACGGCATCGCGACCAACCTCATCGCCAAGCATCGACGCGGCGAGGAGCGGTTCCTGCGCGCCTTGAGCCGTACCGGCACGAACCCGCTGCCCGAGCCGCCGATGGCCGACACGGTCGTCGGCCGCGTGGCCGCACAGGAGGTGGACCGCCGGCTCGCGGGGGCGCTGGCGTCCATGTCCTCCGGCGACCGCGACGTGTTGCTGTTGGTGGCGTGGGGCGAGCTGACGTACGAGGAGGTCGCGGCGGTGCTCAAGGTACCGATCGGAACGGTCCGCTCGCGTCTCCACCGAGCGCGCAAGAAGGCACGGATCGCCCTCGGGGGCGACGATCCAACAAGAGAGGTCGCATGATGGACGAGATCAAGCAGTTCCTCGGGTCCACCCCGGTGATCACCCGTGAGGCGAAGGACGCGGCACGCGCCCAGCTCCTGCAGGCGATGAGCGAACCGCTCCCCCAGCCGGCGAGGCGGCGCACGTTCCGCATCCCTCGCCCGGCCTGGCGGTTCGGGATCGCCGCCGTGGCGGCCTCTGCCCTGCTGGTCGGGTACGGCGTGGTACGCGGTGACGACCAGTCGGCCGCGTACGCCGATGTCAAGGAGCTCGGCGAGCGGGCCGCCAAGGCAGCCGAGCGCGGCCCCGGCGACGCCTACACGCGAACCCCTTCTCCGGGGCAGTGGCTGTACGTGAAGGAGTCGATCGCCCCGCTGCTCGCCGAGCCCCGGCCCGAGGTGGATCGTGACAGGCGCGAGACCCTGGAGACCTGGTACAGCCTGGACGGCAAGCAGATGGCGATCGACGACGGCGTGGGCAAGCTGGCCATCGAGGAGGTGAACACCGGTCTCAAGGGTGCCGACCTGGCCCAGGAGCCCGTCACGCCCGACGCGGTGCTCGCCAAGGTCAAGGCGTCCGTCGCCGCGACCCCCGCCTCGCCGTTCGAACAGGCGAGCGGGATGTCCGAGCAGGAGCGCGCCTTCCACACGATCAGCACCCTCATGGGCGGGCAGCCGCTCACCCCGCAGGTCCGCGCGGCGCTGTTCCGGGCCCTGCCGAAGATCGACGGTGTCTCGGTCAAGCAGGACGCCGTGGACGCCGCGGGCCGCCACGGTGTCGCGTTCGCCTACACCGGGCCGCGGGAACGTTCCGAGATCATCGTCGACGCCAAGGACTACCGCTTCCTGGGCCTATACGGCGAGAACCTCGCCGACCACCCGTTCCCCAACGAGGGCGGACCGGCCTCTCCGGCACTCCCCAGCGGGACCGCCGGAACCGTCAAGGCCGGCGCTCCCCTGGTGTGGAGCGCGCAACTGGAGACGAAGATCGTCGACAAGCCGGGGGCCCGTCCCCAGCCGTAGGCGCCCCGCGAGGAGCAGACGGCGACCGCCGGACCGTACGCCATGGACGCGTACTGCCCGGCGGTCGCCTCCTGTGCGTGGACGGCGACGGCGCGCGGCCGGTGGTCCCGCTGGGTGGGGTCGGTCGCAGAGCCGCGACGATCATCCCGGAGCCGGAGTGCTTTCGCCTGAGGCATCGATAGTTCGGCTGGGGACATGAGGCCAGTCTGATACCTGCATCCAGAGACGCCCCACGTGTTATTCGATCACACCGGAGCGCCGATCGTTAAGCGCCGGTCCTGACCGCCGGCGCGCAGCGCCGCCGCATCATCTCCTACAAGAACGTCACGCAGAGTAAGAATGCCCCCGTTGTTGGTGAGCAAGGAGTCTCCAGCCGGCCACGGTCGGACGGATCCGGGCAACGGTCGATCGAGGAGCTTTCCCCTTGCCGCAGGTCTGGCTAGGTACCACTGGTCCGGAGCGTCATCCCCTTGGGCCGTAGGCCGTCATGAGGATGTGCACGACGATGAGGACGACGACCCAGACCATGGCGCGTCTGGTCGGCGGGGGACCGCTGCGCAGCAGGGAGATGCCCAGGGGGATGAGAGCGACGCAGAGGCCGCCCACGGCGATGAAGGACTGCGGGATTTGGGTGCCTTTGAGCGGCCCGAGCGCGAGCATCGACATCAGGCCGAGCGCGACCGAGCGGCCCAGCCCCAGGGCGCCGGAGCGATAGGCGCCGATGGCCAGCACGACCCAGCCGAAGAACGCCGGTCCGGATATGGCCCTGAACGGATGCCAGCGCGTGTTTCCCCAAGCTGTGTAGTAGTCGTCGATGCCCTTGAGCATTGTCTGCAGGCCGAGGCTGTCAGTCAGGTGGAAGGCCAGGTGATCATTGCCGAACTGGAAGGTCCGGGTGAACAGGCCGACGATCACCAGACAGCCGCCCCACAGTCCCCACAGCGGGCTGGTGGCAGCGATCCGTTGCGCCAGCGTCATGACCGCCGGCCACAGCAGGACGAACCCGGCGGCGAAGCAGGTATAGGCGGCGGTGATGAGGGCGGGGTGCCGGGCGTAGGCGGCGAGTTGGTGAGGGACGAAGAAGTGGAACTGGGAGCGCAGGAGAGTTCCAGTCATGATCAGCATGGGGCCGCCGATCAGCGAGATGGCGCTCACCCATCGTCCGGGAAACGGGTGTTGCCGGCCCAGGTTGGCCGTGGCGTTGGCGGCGTACCGGTCCGCGGCGGCCTGTCGCCATCGTGTGAATCGCCCCTGAAGATCAAACTTCATGAGTTCCTGCCCGTCTCGTCGGTGTCGGCGCGTCTCGGCTTGGTATGCCGGGCGCACCAGCATGGTGATGGGCGCTGTGATGGGGGCGCGTCCGGCTCAGGTCGCATCTTGGGTCGCCAGGCACGAGCCGGTGGTACGACCCCAGACGGATGCTGGTGTCCTACCGTGGGCAGATGCCGGGCGATCCGGTGGGGCGATAACGTCCCGTCATGGAATGGGCTGGGCGGCGGCTCGACGGGCGGGGTGTCGCCGACGCGGCGACGGCGGTCATCGTGGCGCTGATCATCAGATACGCCATCGTCGATCCGCCGGGGCCGTCGTCGTGGTGGCCCGCCTGGTCGGCTTGGCCGGTCGCGGTGGTCGTGAGCTTGCCGGTCGCCGTACGGCGGCGCCGGCCGCGCGCCGTGCTCGCCCTCGCGTGCGCCGCGGGCGTGCTGGCGACCGTGGCCGGTGCCGTCGCGGCGGGCGCCATCTGGCTGACGTTCGTGCCGACCGTGCTCGTGCTGTACCTGGTGGCGTCCACCACCTCGGTCGCCTGGTCGGCCGCGGGGTTGGCGGCGTGCGCGTTCGGTGTGGTCACCGCGGTCCTGATCTTCTACGAGCGGGTGTTCCCGGGCCTCGAGCCCGCGGCGGGGCCCAGCGAGGTGCCGCCGGCCTGGCCGGTCGAGATCGGTGTGATCTCTGTGCTCCTGGCCGCCGCATGGGCCGTCGGAACGGTCGTCCGCTGGAAACGGGACACGACCGCCCGCCTCGTCCGTCACCTCGCCGAGGCGGCCGTGACCGACGAGCGCAGGCGCATAGCCCGCGAACTGCACGATGTCATCGGCCACAGCCTGAGCCTGATCGCCGTCAAGGCCACCGTGGCCAACCACGTCGCCGACGCCCGGCCGCACGAGGCACGCGCCGCGCTGGCCGTCATCGAGCAGACCAGCCGAAGCACGCTCACCGAGATCCACCGGGTCCTCGGCCTCCTGCGCTCCGACGGCGACCCCGGGGAGGCCCATCTGCCCGTTCCCGGCATGGCGGACCTCCCCGAGCTGGCCGCCCACGCCCGTTCCGCCGGGGTCGAGGTTGACCTGACCGTCCGCCAGGAGGCCGAACTGCCTCCTGCGGTCGCGATGTCGGTGTACCGCATCGTGCAGCAGGCTCTGACCAATGTCGTCACCCACGCGGCGCCCACCCGCTGCTCGGTGACCGTGGACGTCGACGGGCGGGAGGCCGCGATCGAGGTCGTCGACGACGGCCCCCGCCACGGCCGGCCGCCACGAGCCGGCCACGGCGGGCACGGCCTGATCGGCATGCGCGAACGGGCCAAGATGTACGGGGGCACCTTCAGCGCGGGGCGCCGGCCCGAGGGAGGTTTTCGCGTGACGGCTCGACTGCCTTACGACCAGAGCGGCACCATGACATGACCGTCGACGCCGCTCCGCACGACCCGTCCCCGCCCATCCGGGTCCTGCTCGCCGAGGACCAGGTGCTGGTACGCGACAGCCTCAAGGTCCTCATCGACACCACGCCAGGGCTGGCCACCGTGGGCGAGGCGGGCACCGGCGCCGAAGCCGTGCTCCTGGCCCGCCGGCGGCGACCCGACGTCGTCCTCATGGACGTGCGCATGCCGGACATGGACGGCATCGAGGCGACCAGGCGCATCTGCGCGCACCCGGACAGCGCCGGCGTCCGCGTGCTGATCCTCACCACCTTTGACCTGGAAGAGTACGTGTACGCGTCGCTGCGGGCCGGCGCAAGCGGCTTCCTCGTCAAGAACGCCACGGCGGCCGAGCTCCTGGCCGCCATCCGCGTCGTCGCCGCCGGCGAAGCACTGCTCGCCCCCTCCGTGACTCGCCGGCTCATCGCCGAGTTCCTGCGGGGTCCTCACCCCGCTCCGGCCGTGCGAGACCTCAACGACATCACGCAACGCGAGCGCGACGTGCTCACCCTCATCGGCAACGGCATGTCCAACTCCGAGATCGCCGAGCACCTCCACCTCACCGTCGGCACGGTCAAGACGCACGTCGGCCGCCTCCTGGCCAAACTGCACGCCCGTGACCGGGCCCAGCTCGTCATCGCGGCCTACGAAGGCGGGCTCGTCACCATCCCGGACGGCCGCCGATGACCAGGCAGCCCTTCTTCAAGCGGCGGCCTACCTCTGCACGTTTGTCCGTACCGACCTCTGTGGTCATGGGTGTACGCCGACAGCGCCCACCCCGGGCCCCGAGCAGGCTGCCGGCCGGCAGGTCGGCGAGCCGACTTGCCTAGCCGATGTCGACCACCCGTGCCCATGAGGGCGGCGTGTCCGGCACGTAGTCGGGATCGCTCTCGTCGTACGACCGCCTGGTCCGGGAGAACAGCCCCACCACGATGCGGGACGCCGGACGTTCCTGCGGCCACGGGGTCTGCCCGTCGGTCAGGACCACGATGACGTCCGGCCGCGGGCTCGCCCGCAGCGCCTTGGCGATGCCCGCACGCAGGTCCGTGCCGCCGCCGCCCACCAGCGTCATCCCCTCGGCCCGGCACAGCGGTTGCGCGACCCGGGCCGCCGCGTCGCACGACAGAACGCTGACCAGGTCGCGCCGGCCGCCCACGGCGCGGACGATCGCGGCGACCTCCAGCAACGCGCTTCCCAGTTCGGCGTCGCTGACCGACGCGGAGGTGTCGATGACCACGCTGATCCGCGGCGGCCTGCGTCGCAGGCTCGGCAGGATGACGCCGGGCAGGCCGGCCGAGCGCCGCGGCGGCCGGCCGTAGGTGTAGTCCTCGCCCACACCGGGTCCTGACACCGCCGAGCGGACGGCCGTCCCGAGCAGTTCCCGCCACGGCTGCGGCGGGTGGAATGCCTCCTTGTGTGGCTCGGCATCCGGCGAACGGCCGGGTACGAGCGCCGCCGCGACGAGCGGGTGCAGCCTGTCGGCCTCGATCAGCCCGGCACGCAGCAACGCCAGGTCGGGTAGCACCCAGGTCGCCGCGTCAGGCAAGATCGGCGGCGGCGCCGGTCCTTCGTTGCTGATTCGGGACGCGTCCACATCGAGGATCACCTGACGCCGCCCGCCCACCCGGACGGCGACCGTACCCCTGTCCTGTCCCTCGGCACAGAGCAGCAATCGGGCCTCGGCCGGCCACCGATCGACGGCCCAGCCTCGTGCGTGCGGCGCCGTTTCGGAACGTGCACGCAGCTCACCGGCCCTGCGCGCGTCCCACAGGTGGCGATGCAGGTCGAGACGGAAACGTCGATTCGGACGGGGGTGCGGATGCGGTCCGGACCGGGAACCGTCCCAGAGCGCCAGGCTGATCCGCTGACCGGCATCCGCCCAGGCCGGCGGAGTCCGGGCCACGAGGTGAACCGTGTTGTCCCTCTCGGGGTACCGGGCCAGCGAGAGAGTCAGGCCCGGACGTATCAGGCCGTCGGGGGCGATCCTCGGCATGTGCCAGCGCAGCAGATCAGGTGCCAGGTGGCGGAGGTCGGTTCGGAGGTGGGTGGCCAGTTCCTGGCCGTGGAGGCGCGCTATGTGGCGCAGGTTGAGATCGACGTCCACGTGTGCCGCTGCACACGCTGCTGCCCAGTCTCCGGTGGTACGGCGGGCGGTCGCTGACTCGATCATGGGGGGCGGCACGGCGAACTCGCGCACACGCAGCCAGAGAGTCAGGCGGGGATCCTCGTTCGAGGTCGAGTGCGGCATCAGCACTCACCTTGCGTGAACGGGGCCCCCAATCTGATGTAGGAGGTATTCATCATGATCAGCGTAGCGTCTTCCGGTCCGCGCGAGAAGAGCGGCTCTGGCAGGAGCGGTTGGCCGCCCACATCGCCTTCGCCGGCGGAGCGCTCCCACCGGAGACATGCATTGACCTCTCAACTCCGCCGGAGCCGACATCCCGCATGATGCCGGTGGATGTTCTACGCGCGATTTGCCTGCGTTCGATGGGGCGGCTTTCCTGCGTTCGATGGGGCGGCGGCCCGCCCTCGCCGATGAACCGGCCGAAAGTATGATCTCGGACGCTACGGACCCTGCTTTCGACCGGTGCCGTGCCCCTGGGTGGCCCTCCAGGATGAGGCCTCATGCCACGCGAAGAATCCCCCCAGGAATCGCCTCCCAAGGAGCCTGCCGACCACCCCGGCCACCGTCTCCCGCAAGACCGGCCCGCCGTCTCCCCCGATCGGCCTCGAACCGCCGCGCTTGCGTCCGGCCGGCCCGAGACCGCGGTGCTCTCCGCGGGCCGGCCCAGGATCATCGCGCTCGACGTGCTGCGCGGGTTCGCGCTGTGCGAGATCCTGCTCGCCAACATCCAGCTCATGGCCACCGGCACCTCCGCCGTCGTGGTGCAGCCCATGGGCGACTGGGACCCCTGGCTCGGACTGCCGGTCTTCTCCCTGCTGTTCGGCATCGGGTTCGCGCTGCTGTTGGAGTCCGCTGCGCGCCGCGTCCCCCGCCCACGCCTGGTCCTGCTGCGCCGGCTTGGGGCGCTGCTCGCGATCGGCCTCGTGCACATGCTGCTGTGGCCGGGCGAGATCCTGACCGACTACGCCGTCGTCGGCATGCTGGTGCTGCTGCCCTCGACCTGGCTGCCGCGGTGGGCCATGGCCGTTCTCGCCGCCGCACTCATCCCGGCGGCGCTGATCTTCGGCGGGGGCGGGCCCCTGCTGATCGCCGGACTGTTCCTGCTGGGCTCGGCACTGGTCCGCTACGGGGTGATCGAGAAGATCGAGCGGTCCACCCGAGGGCCGCTCCTGCTGGGCCTGGTCTTCGCGGCAGGACTGGCCGCTGCCCTGTGGGTACAGGCCAGCATGCGGGCCGTGGGGGCCACGACGTACCTGTCTTCCACGTCCAGCCTTGCCGATCTGCTGCTCGTCGGCGTGTATGTCTGTGGCTTGCTGGTCCTGCTCAGAACGCCGCTGCGACCGGCGCTCCAGTTCGTCTTCGCGCCACTGGGCCGGATGGCGCTGACCAATTATCTGACCGCCACACTCCTCGTTCTGGTGGCCAGTGGCATCATCGGCCTGCCGATCGGCCAGTCCTTGGAAGCGGCGTACTGGACCGCGGGGGCCATCCTCACGGCCCAGTGGCTGTTCTGCACCCTTTGGCTGCACCGTTACCGTCAGGGCCCCATCGAGTGGCTCTGGCGCTGGGCCACCTGGGCGCACCGCCCGCCCCTCAGCCGGGCCAGGACGTCATGAGTTCGGGGCCAGAGTCGGTGATGACGGCGTCGTCTGGAAGGCCCAGTGAGGTGCGTGTTGGCGGCTCGTGCGGCGTCTGCCACGCCTGAGCCCCCCAGCGCGCAGCGCCCTCCAAGCGAAGCCCATCGCGCGAAGCGTCCCACGGCGAAACCCCGGCGCGGCGAAGCAAGGCCCTTTGACCAGGGGCGGGAAGCAGACGGGCACCCACCGAATCGGGTAACGGGTGGGTGCCCGTGCGTACTTACGTGGAGCCCAGGAGATTCGAACTCCTGACATCCTGCTTGCAAACGGGAGCTGGTGGCCACACAGGAAGGTCCCTGACCTGATCAGGCGGCAGGTGCGGGCTGACGACGTGTGATCACGTAAGCCGCGTTGCTGTACGCGACACCCAGGACCGGCGCTCCCATCACCCGATGTCCAGGTCAAGGGGGAAGTCCCCGGGTAGACGTGACGTTTGGTGACCTGCTCACCCTTCCAGATAGCCCCCGCCGCATCCGAGATACCAGACGATATGAACCTTCTCGCCACCGTCTCAGGCGATGGCAGCGATGTCACCGTCGTCAAAGTAGATCGACTGATGGAGCCGACCACCCAGAGCGGTGGCGTACCGGGCGAGCACGTCCTGCCCGGAGATCTTTCCTTGCTCGATCTGCGAAATACGGCCCTTGGTGACCCCCATGCGCTGCGCGATGGCCTGTTGGGTCAACCCGCGACTACGGCGGATCTCAGCAAGCCGGTGTCCTTGTACCTTGGCGAGGAGCTCCTGCTTGCCCACCTCAACGACATCTTCGCCGCCGGCACGTTCGACATGCTCAGAACGAATATCCTTCCAGCGCGCATACCCCGTCATGATCTGCCCTCCTCCGCCTGCCGTTCCTTCATCAGGCATTCCACTGTCCGGCCTTGTCACCTGCGACCAGCAGGATGCTGGACCGCCACGGATCGCTTGTTGTGGACTGGGCTGCTCTTCGTGGTACCGGGGCGTCGATGCCCGAAAGCAACTTGTTTGTCGGGTCGGATGTCTAGGATGCCGCCCCATGACCGAAGATCACATGATGCATTGCTTCGCGGGCGACGAACAGCGGTATATCACCGGTGCGGCCGTGACGGAGCTGGACGGTGTCCCACACGTGGTGGGGCTGAACGACCGGGGAGTCGTTCAGAAGTGGGCCCTCCCGGACGGGGAAAGTGCCGTGGTCCCGTTGGATTTGCCGGCCGCGGCTCCTGAGGACGAGTGGTACTACGAGCAGGGCTGGGAGGAGGGCGATGACTTCGGGGACCCGAATGCCAAGGTTCCTGCGGGCCACATCGTCGCGGTCATGACGGTGACGCGACTTGACGGCCGTCCGGTCGTCGTCACCGGTGGCAACGAGCATGACCTGTCCAGTCACACTGGCGACGCCGACATGTACGCGGGCGCGGTACGGGTCTGGGACCTGCGGACGGGCCGCAAGGTCGGGAAAGTGATGGCGGGGGACGACCCCGCCGACGGGGCTGTCGGGGCCGTCTGCTCGCTGGCGGTCGTCCCGTCCAAGGCTGGGCCCATCGCGGTGAGCAGCAGCGAGTCCGGCCTGTTGCAGGCCTGGAACCTCCTGACCAATGAACTCGGCGCCTACGCCGTGACCACCGGGGAAAACGGGGTGATGGGAGCCGCGACGATCGGGGGGCGCCCGATCGCCGTGACCGGTGGCGAGAGCCGCACGCTTGAGGCCTGGGACCTTCTCAGTGGTGAACGTTTTGGAGCGCTCATGCAAGGCGTCAGGCCCGCGGCCCAAGCTATCGCCGTCATCGAACTGGAGGGCCGTGCGGTCGCCGTGGTCGGTGGCGACGACCCGACGATCCAGGTCTGGGAGGTTGGCCAGGAGGAGCCCATCGGGCTTGCTCTGGCTGGTCACACCTCCGGAGTCACCGACCTGACGACCGCCTGGGTGAGGGGACGCGCGATCGTCGTCAGTGGAAGCGACGACGACACCACCCGCGTCTGGGATCTGGCGAGCGGGGAGCAGATCGGCGAACCGCTGATGTCGGCGATGTCGCTGACAGTGGCGGAGGTCGGTGGCGTGCCCGTCCTGGTGACAGGCCATGCCGACGCCACCGTCCGGGTGTGGGATCTATCGTTCGCGGGAGCCCATCGGCCATAGTCGCTGATCGTCGTGGGATGCCCCGCAGACGTCAAGTCCTGCGGACGCCCAGTCGCCCTGACATTTCCAGGCAGGGCAGAGCCAGGGTGCGAATCGAGATGGGTGCGACTCCTCCTGAGTGACTGAAGCGATCAGGCCGTAAGGGCGTATCCGTCCTGGTAGCCGGTCTGGTGGACGCGCTCGTGTTGCCGGGCGAGATGGAAAGTCCAGTACTCTTCCAGATGGCCGTTGGCGACCAGCGCGCGGAGCTTCAGCACCGCCTCGGCCCCGGTCAGGCCCCACCGTGCCCCGGCCAGGTCGAACTTGTCGGCGATCAGATGACGGCACGCGCCCTCGACCACCCCGGTCGCGATCGGCCATCCCGCCTCTAGCGCCTGGTCATACCGCAGATGCTCGGCGTTGTTGGACAGATAGCGGATGCACGCGTCGATGCCGTCACGGTGCTGCGCGCCGGCTGTGGCGGCCTGCGCGGTCAGCGTGGTGATGACCTGGCCGGTGTGCCCGGCCAGCAGGGCCAGGGCATGCCCGGCGACCCAGTCCTCCGCGGCCGGCGCCGCGGGCGGGTGCAAACTCCACGCAGCAGCCCATAACTTCTCCAGCACGTGCACGAAATCGATCACGATGTGGACGCGGATGCGGCGCCGGGCGGCTTCGGCGATGATCAGGTCGAGCTGGTGGCGGGCCCCGTCGACGAGCACGACCCAGGGACGGGCGTGCGCGGGATCACGGGCCTCGGCATGATCGAACACCTTGGCGATCACAGGGCCGGGGCCGGTGATGACCGAGCCGCACAGCCACTTGCGCGTCGCGTTCGGCCGGGCCCGTAGCAGGCGCCGGCCGGATCGCCCGCCCGGGACGGCGATCACATCGTGCGGCCGACGCGGCGCCGGTTCGGCGTCGTAGACCACCCCCAGCGTCGCCATCCGCTTGCGCGCCGGTTTCTCCCCAGCCGCCAGCCGCGTCCGGAACGTGGCCCGGGCGCGGGCGGCGGCCTTCGCGGTCGCGGGCCGCAGCGCTTCGGGGCGCATCGCGATGCCCTTGCCGTCCACGCTGATCGCCAGCACCGTGGACGCCGTGCACGGCAGCACGGTTCGCGCGGCGTAGAAGGCGTCGACATCGGCCGCGGCCTGGGCGACCAGCTGCTCGATCTGCCGCTTGCCGATCACCTGACCGCACCGTGTGGTGATCGCCGCCAGGGCGGCGTCGAACGAGCCGCGCACCGTCTCGATGACCGCGAGTTTGGCCAGCCCGGCCGAGTGCCGCACCGCCGGCAGCGATAACGCCGCGTCCGCCGGATACACGTTGCCGACGCCCGGGGCCGCCACGCGCACCGGGTGACCCTCACCGTGGCGAGCAGGCGGTGGTGCCCGAGCTCCACCCGCCGCCGCGGCACCCCGTCCGCGCCGATCACCCCCGCGGCGCCACCGTCCTGATGGCGGGCGTGGCGTACCTGCTCCAGCTCGCGCAGCGCGCGCAGGTCAAGGTGGGCCTGCAACAGCAGGCGCTGCAGCTCGCTCCCGCGTGATTTCAAGATCCAGTAGACGTCTTGAGTATTCTCACCTGCTGGTCTTACCGTCGTGGCCATGCGACAGATTGATGACCCGGACGTGCTCAAGGTCTTGACCAGCCGGTTTCGATGGAAACTCTTCAGCCTCCTCTACCGGATCGGCCCGGTCACAGTGAGCGAACTCGCCAGACGGATGGATGCCGACCCCGGCCAGGTGAGCTATCACCTGCGGCAGCTGCAGAAACATGACTTGATCGAAGACGTGCCGGAGCTCGCCCGCGACAGCCGGGAACGCTGGGTGCGGTCAGCCATGGGCGGCTTGGCAGTGGTGAAAGACTTCGAAGCCCCGCAAGCCAGAGCCGTGGTGCAGGCGTGGACATCACAGTGGGTGATCGACCAGTTCGAGCGGCTGCGCGACTACGAACGCACCCACATGACGCTTCCCGAGGACTGGCAGAACGCGGGCTTCGGAAGCAGCCGCTACCTACGGCTCACCAAGGATGAGCTCGCGCAGCTCGACGATCAGCTCAATGCCGTGTTGCAGCCGTGGCGCGAGCTGACCAAATCGCGCGTCGAATCGAGCGAGGCTCCGCCGGACACCCGCCCGATCTTCCTCTTCTACCACGCATTCCCCGAGGAACCCTGAGGAGCCTTCCATGCATCACATGTATGAAGAGCTCGTCCGTGCGGACCTGGCTGAGCAGCGAGCCGAGGCCGCACAGCTACGCATGATCCCGCAGCGTTCGCGCCAGCCTGTTCTTCCCCGCCTACGCGGCAAGTTCGCGATCACCCTCCGCCGCCTCGCCGACCACCTCGAACCTGCCTGACAATCCCGGAACCTGAGCGTCCCAGCCAAAGGCTCCGTCCAGGCGGTACAAGGCAGGGGTGGTCAACCACGTTAAAAGGCCCGACAGGGGTCGGGCCTACGGCCCGACTGGAAGCAACGCCTGAGCTCCACGGCGCGAAAGCGCCCCCAAGCGAAGCCCATCGCGCGAAGCGCCCCACGGCGAAGCCCCGGCGCGAAAGCGCCCTCAAAAAGAACGCCCGAGCGGAGCGAGGCCCTTTGACCAGGGGCGGGAAGCAGACGGGCACCCACCGAATCGGGTAACGGGTGGGTGCCCGTGCGTACGTACGTGGAGCCTAGGAGATTCGAACTCCTGACATCCTGCTTGCAAAACGGATGTCGATCTTCCTCGACCTGCGAAGACGCAGCTCAGCGCACCTGATCGCGTTCCCCGTGACTTCCCGCTGTTTCCCTTTGTTGCCCGTCCCATCGGGCACGCGACGGGCACGGCTGGCAGACTCACCGCGTGATCGAGATCGACCGCCCCTTCTATCGCATCAGCGACCCTAGCTTCGAGATACTGATCCCCTGCTGGGAAGGGCATGATCCCGAGACCGCCGATCAGGCCGACGCAACCATCACGCTTCCTGACGGAACTCGGCGCTATGCCACCTTCATGACCCTTGGGGCCATCGCCGGGACCATGGAGCGCTGGCAGGAGACGGGAGAATGTCTCAACGGCCGGTACTTCTGGTGTTCGGACCTGGTCATCATCCGCAAGCCTGGCTTCGTCTCGATGGCTGACGCCGTACGAGACATGATCGCGCTTGGAGAGCTTTAAAGCGCATGCAGTGCGCCGCCAATCGACGACAACGATCAACATGCGGATTAAAAGATCCAGTTCGAGCCAGGTCGGTAGGCATGCCTGTTCCCGCCTGAACGGCCTAGCATGGGCTGGAACTGCAACGTGGACTGCAACTGATGGTCCATTGGCTTACGGTGTTGTGGACAGCACACATGCGCGCCGTGTTCAGATCTCCGAGGGCTGACACCCTCTTAATCAACAGTATTGGACCTCAACCTGTTCGCACACTGACTGAATGCGGTCATCAAGATTCCCGATCCTCCCTTCGAGTCGGTCGATCTCCTCGGAGTGCAGTGAGGCAGACGCAAATACAAGCAGAAAACAAATGGGCGCAAGTGCCACCCCAGTGATTGCCAGACTGAATCCGATTGCTTGTCGCTTCCGTCGCGTCGCAAAAATACCGGCCAAACTGACGAGAAAACCCATGACTGCGGTCAACAGGCCCCATTCTCGGGGAACTGCAGGTGACAACAAGACCAGAGCGAGTCCGACAACTGCTAAGGCCGAAACCTTCGGCTTCTCTGCAGGGTGTCCGGGACACGTGGCATCATGGGGACACGGAGCAAGTGGAAGGTCGCTGAGGCCTATTTTGCGCTGCATCGTATTGATCTATCCACTCTTCATGCTGCTGTCAAGCCGTGGGTCATTCGTATGAGTTGCGATAGGTAATGGTCGCTGTGGAGTCGAGTTCGCGGCAGGCCTGTATGTCAGGTGAGGCACGTTAACCTCGCGGAAAGTAGCCGCCATAGGCGGCATGACCTCAGTGATGCGCGCGGTTCCGGCGGGTGGTCGCATCTCATGCATGGTGATCACCTGGCCCACTTTGAGGTGCCGCCAGTGTTCAGGCATCAGAGGAACGAGTCGCACAGGTGCGCACTCTCCCGGCTCGAGGGTGTCGTGACCCTCAACCCAGAGGCCGGCGACGCTGAGCAGAGGTTCCCCCTCAGGCATACGGTGGCCAATGTCCCACATGGGCCGGAGGAGTCCGCCTGGAGGTATCGGCGCCGCACGGCCTCCGTCCTCGACGGGCAACAGACGAAGTTCGGCCAAGAAGGCGCCGGTGCGAGTCTCACTGCGCCGCCATCCGCACCAAGTGGCATCCGACTCCAGCCCCATCAGCCGAGCGGCATCGACCAGCAGACCCCAGAACTCCGGCGACTGCGGATGAGCATCACCGAGTTCCTCAAGAAGGAGAAGGGCCATCTCCCACTCGTCGTGTCCCAGGTGCTCCAGCACATCAGCCACGCCGATGTCGAGCTCGGTCCGAATGTCGGCACGACAGAGACGAGCCGCCTTCAGAAGGGGAGAATCCTGGGAATCCACGGTCTGATTGTGCCTGTTCAGTCCATAGCTTCAGCCGAGCGATCCTTGACCTGAACCTTCTGATCCTTAGGTCCCCAAACAATCTTCATGGGCGTTCACCGGCGTCCGCCACCTCGCCTGGCGGCATCCTCGTTGTACGTCGACCTCCATGATTCAGGGCGCAGGCACCTTGGCCGAACTGCTCGCCCAAGGAATCAAGACGGTGACCTCACTCCATGACGGCACCTGCGACCTGAACCACCCCGGCTCCCCCTCGGCCACCGTCATGATGCTCCGACACACCGACGACTTGCTGGAATGGCTCGTCCTGGCCGACTCCGTCCTCGTCCTGGACGTCGTCGATGCGGCAGAACCCGTGGTCATCTGCGACGACCGCGAGGCCCAGGTCGGCGCCCTCCACCGGGCCGAGATGGACGCCCTCGCCTCCGGAACAGAAGA
>NZ_JBFAHO010000063.1:0-28967 GCF_040654215.1 Nonomuraea sp. NPDC050733
GCGCCGCTCCGGCGGCCGGCGCTCCGGCAGCCGGCCGGGTGCGGGCGCCGCGGCGCTGCCCGCCGGGCTGCTGGTGATGTCGGTCTACAACGGCTACTTCGGCGCCGGGTCCGGCGTCATGATCCTCGCCCTGCTGCTGATCACCGCCGAGCCGCGGCTGCCCACCGCCAACGCCCTGAAGAACATGCTGATCGGCGCGTCCGCGCTCGTCTCGGCCGTCGCGTTCACCGTCTTCGGCGCCGTGGAGTGGGCGGCCGTCGTGCCGCTGGGGGCGGGCATGTTCGCCGGCGCCACCCTCGGCCCGCGTGTCGCCCGGCGCCTGCCGGCCGCTGTGCTGCGCCGGCTGGCGGCCCTGGTCGGGCTCGTCCTGGCGGTCCGGCTGTGGATCGAGGCGAACGGCTGAGCGTTGCCTGGCCGCCCGCACGCGTGGCGTGGGGCCGGGGTGGCAGGATCATCAGGAGGGGGGTGTCATGGGGGCGGATCCTGGCAGGCGGCGCTCGCGGGCCGGCCGCGTGCGGCGGCTCGGCGGCGTGCTGCTGTGCGGGGCGCTGCTGTGCGGGGCGCTGCTGGCGGCGGGGTGTTCGGGCGGCGGTGACGGTCCGTCCGCGTCGCCCTCCCCCTCGCGCACCTCCCCCACCCCGTCGTCCTCGCCGTCGTTGTCGGCCGCCGCCTCCCCCGCGGTGCGTGCGACGGCCGGCGGCGGGTGCGCGGGCGGCGGGCCCGCGCTGCGTCAGGGCCGCAACACCATCGACTTCGGCGGGCTGCGGCGCGTCTACCTGCTGGCGCTGCCGCGCGGGCGCGGCCCCCACCCCGTCCTTTTCGACCTGCACGGCCTGGGCTCCGACGCCGCCCGGCAGGCCGCCTACAGCCGCCTGCCCAGCGAGGGGGCCAAGCGCGGCTACCTCGTCATCACCCCGCAGACCGCCGAGGGGCGGGTCGGCTGGACCCTGCCGCACGCCTACGGACCCGACGACACCGGCTTCCTGACGGCGCTGCTGGAGCGGGTGGAGCAGGGGGCGTGCGTGGACCGGCGCCGGGTGTTCGCGGCCGGGATGTCGTTCGGCGCCGGCATGTCCGCCGCGCTGGCCTGCGCCATGGACGGCCGGCTGGCCGGGGTCGCGGCGGTGGCCGGGCTGAGCATCGTGCCGCCGTGCGAGCGTCCCGCGCCCCTGACCGTGCTGGCCTTCCACGGCACCGCCGACCAGATCGTCCCCTACGAGGGCGGCCACCCGTTCCAGAACTCCTCCGAGCGGCGCGGCCTGGCGCGGCTGGTGGTGCTGCCCCCGGTGCAGGACAGCGCGAAGGGATGGGCGCGGGCGCTGGGCTGCACCGGCGACGGCGTCTCCGCGCCGGCGCCGCAGGTGCGGCTGCGCCGCTGGACGGGCTGCCACGACGGCGCGTCCGTACGGCTGTACACGCTGCGTGGCGCCGGTCACACCTGGCCGGGGCCGATCGCGGTGCGGCGGCTCGGCTCGACCAGCCGGGAGCTGGACGCCACCAAGGTCATCCTGGACGTCTTCGACGCCGCTCCACCGCGTTGACCCCGCCCCGCCCCCGGCAGGGCCGCGCCGGGCCGCGCCGGGGGGAGCTGACCGGGCCCGAGCTGATCCCCTTCTGAGCGGCGGACCGGCCGGTAGGGTGGGCGGTCATGGACGACACGCTCGGCTCTTCGGCCCATCCCCCGGCGGACGACCACACCGGCTCCGGACAGGAGGCGGCCGGCTCGGCGGTCGGACCGTCGGCTGGGCGGGCGTTGCTGCGCCGCCTCGCCGAGGACCAGTCCCGCGGCCGGGTGCCGTCGATCGTGGCGGCCATCGTGCGTGACGGGCGGACGGCCTGGTTCGGGGCGCGCGGCCGCATCCACCACGAGAGCGACGGCGGGGGCGAGGGTTCGCCGCCCACCGACGCGACCCAGTACCGGCTGGGGTCGATCACCAAGTCGCTGGTGGCCGTGGCCGTCATGCGGCTGCGCGACGAGGGCCGCCTGGACCTGCTCGACCCCGTCGGCAAGCACGTGCCCGAGGCGCCGATCGGCGAGGTGACGATCGCGCAGCTGCTGTCGCACACCGGCGGGCTGAGCGCCGAGCCGCCCACCGCCTGGTGGGAGCGCACCCCCGGCCTGCAGCCGCAGGCGCTGCTGGGCCGGCTGTCCGCCGGCGACCTCAAGCACCGGCCCGGCCGCCGCTACCACTACAGCAACGTCGGCTACGCGCTGCTGGGCGAGCTGGTCGCCCGGCTGCGCGGCGTCCCGTGGCTGCGAGCCGTGCAGGAGGAGATCCTGACGCCGCTGGGCATGGACGCCACCACCGCCCGGCCGAGGCCGCCGCACGCCACCGGCTACGCCGTCCACCCGTACGCCGACGTGCTGCTGCGTGAGCCTGAGCACGACGCCGGGGCGATGGGGCCGGCCGGGCAGCTGTGGTCGTCGGCCGCCGACCTGGCCAGATGGGCGGCGTTCGTGGCCGGCGACACCGGCGGCGTGCTGGCGCCCGGCACGCTGGCGGAGATGCGCGAGCCGGCCACCGTCGACGACGGCGACGCCTGGAGCAGCGGTTACGGCCTGGGCCTGCAGCTGACCCGGCACGCCGGGCGGCGCCTGGCCGGGCACACCGGGTCGATGCCCGGGTTCCTGGCCACGGTGTGGGCCGACCCGGCCGAGCAGGTCGGCGTGCTGTACCTGGCCAACGTCACCTCGGGCGTGAGCCGGTCACTGCCGCTGGACCTGCTCGACATCCTGGCCGAGCACGAGCCGCGACTGCCGCGGGAATGGCGTGCCTGCCCCGCCGAGCCGGAGCTGCTGGCGCTGACCGGGGTGTGGCACTGGGGGCCGTCCCCGTACGTGCTGCGGCTGCTGCCGGGACGGATGCTGTCGCTGGCGCCGATGAACGGGCCCGGCAGGGCCTCACGGTTCGCGCCGCGCGAGGACGGCACATGGGTGGGGCTGGAGGGCTACTACGCGGGTGAGACGCTGCGGGCCGCGCCCGACCACCTCGACATCAACACCTTCGTCTTCACCCGCCTGCCCTACGACCCGCACGCGCCCGTGCCGGGCGGCGTGGACGGCTGGCACACCTCCGGCTGACCTGCCGTCCCGGGACCTCAATCGTCCCGAAACCCTCGATGGTCCCGGAAGCCTTCAGGGGAGCCAAGGGAGCCTCAAGGGGACAGGGCCGCCGCCAGGCGGGCCGCCGGGCCCGGCGGCAGGGCCGGATGCAGCAGCTCCACCCGGTGCACCAGCCTGGGGGCCGCCAGCGGCACGCCCGGCCCCGCCGAGGCCGGCAACAGCGTCAGACCGTGCCCGGCGGCCACCAGGTTGCGCACCGTCTGCACGTCGTCGCCCCGGTAGTCCAGCCCGGCCCGGAAACCGTCGCCCACCAGATCCCGCAGCCGACGCAGCGGGCACAACGGCGTGGCCAGCCAGCGGGCGTCGATCAGGTCCGCCAGCCGCAGCCCCGCCCGGCCCGCCAGCGGATGACCGGGCGGCAGCGCCACCACCAGCTCCTCTTCCGACACCCCGACCGTGGTCAAGGGGCCCGCCTCCGGCAGGCGCAGCGGGTCGTTGGGGGCGGTGATGCCGTCGGTGAGTCCCAGATCCGCCTCGCCCGCCGCGACCTGCGCCGCCACCTCCTCGCGGCCCACCGTGCGCAGCCGCACCCGCAGGCGCGGCTGCTCGGCGCGGGCCCGCGCCAGCCGCGCGGCCAGCACCGGGTTGAGGGCCAGCGGCGCCACGGCCACGGTGAGCCGGTGGGCGGGCAGCGCGGCGGTGCGCAGCACGTCGGCACGGGCCGCGCGCAGGCGCAGCAGCAGCGGGCCGGCGTGCTCCAGCAGCCGCGCGCCCGCCTCGGTCGGCTCGACCGGGCGGCGCCGCAACAACGGCAGCCCCAGATCCGCCTCCAGCGCGGCGATCTGCTGGGAGACGGCGGACTGGGTGTAGCCGAGGCGCTCGGCGGCGGCCGAGAACGAGCCGGCCTCGGCCACGGCCACGAACGTGCGCAACAGATGAGGGTCCATCAGTGATGCTTATAGCAGGTGCAGACATCATCGTTGGCGCTGGAGCAGGTTGGCGGGCCACGATGAGGGCATGAGAATCGCCCTGGTCGGTGATCGCTCCCCCGGTGTCCGCGCCCACACCCGCATCCCGCTGCTGCTGGAGGCGCTGCGCGAACGCGACGGCATCGCGCTCGACGCCTACTGGATCCCCACGCCCGACGCCCGTGACCTGGAGGCCTTCGACGGCATCTGGGTCGTGCCCGGCAGCCCGTACCTCAGTGAGGAGGGAGCCGTCGGCGCGGCGCGCACCGCCCGCGAGCACGGCATCCCCTTCCTGGGGACGTGCGGCGGGTTCCAGCACATGCTGCTGGAATACGCGCGCGACGTGTGCGGGCTGCGGGTGGCCCACGCCGAGAACACCCCCGCCGCCGACGAGGAGGACCTGCTGCTCATGCCGCTGCGGTGCTCGCTGGCCGGGCACGAGGGCGTGGTGCGGCTGGCGCCGGGCTCGCTGATCGAGCAGATCATGGGCGCGTCCACGACCGTCGAGGCCTACAGCTGCTCCTACGGGCTCAGCGAGCGCTACGAGCGCATCCTGAGCGAGCACGGGCTGGTCTTCTCCGGCCACGCCGCCGACGACGACCAGGGCGCGGACGAGCGGAACGGGATGGTGCGGGTCGCCGAGCTGCCCGGGCATCCGTTCTTCCTGGCCACGCTGTTCCAGCCGGAGCTGGCCGGCGACGGGCGGCGCCCGCACCCGGTGATCTCCGCGTTCGCGGCGGCCGTCGCGGCCCGCTCCGCCTCCCTGGCCGCCCCGCGGCGGTAGCCCGTGGCGGCACGGATCAGGGGCCGTGCGGGTCAGGGGCGGGTCAGGGGCGGGTCAGGGGCGGGTCAGGGGCCGAGGTCGTAGTCCTGCTTGAGCCACTCGATGATCGTGCCCGCCTTGGTGGAGGGGTCGTCGAAGCCGCGTTCCTTCGCCAGGGCGATGAACTGACGCGGGGTCACCCGGTCTTGTCCTCGATGGTGTCCAGATAGGCCTGGAACGACGTGTTCTCTCCGTTTCGGCCCAGTGTCCCATCGGCGTTCGCCGGAGGAGCGGACGGGTGCCCTGGCCCGCGTGCCTCACGCCGGTCGCGCCTCACGCCGGGGTCAGGCGTACGCCGCCGAGGACGAGGGCGAGCAGCCGGTCGGCCTGAACGGCGCCGTCGGGTTCGTCCTCGACGGTCAGACAGATGGCGTTGACCAGCCTGAGCAGCTCGGTGATGGAGACGTCGGCGCGGACGGCGCCGGCTTGGCGGGCGCGGGTCAGCAACTCCTGACCGGCGTCCACGATCATGGTGTGGCAGGTGGCGCCGAGGACGGGATCGCCGTCCTGGGCCCCGTCCTGGGCGCCGTGCAGCAGTGAGGCGGCCAGGCCGCGGTTGGTGACGACGTGCGTGGCGACGGCGTGCAGCCAGGTGACCAGGGCCTGTCCCGGGTCGGGGCCGCCGGCCAGGTCACGGGCGGCGGCGCACAGGGTGTCGACCTTGTCGCGGAAGAGTGCCTCCAGCAACCGCTGCCGGGAGGGGAAGTGCCGGTGCAGGGTCGCCGAGCCGACGCCGGCGCGGCGCGCGATCTCCTCCAGGGACGCCTCGGCGCCGCGCTCGGCGACGGCCGAGGCGGCCGCGGCCAGGATGCGGTCGTGGTTGCGGCGGGCGTCGGCGCGCCTGCGCCGGGCGGGCGGCGCCGGCCTGCGGCCGTCGTCAGGCATGGTGGCGGGCATGTCGTCTCCGGCGCGCTAACGTAAACGGGGTGACCCTCCGCATCGTATCCGATCGCCGCGCACCGTCGAGCAGGCGCCGCTCGGCCGGCACGCGGCGACCGACGCGGCAACCTCCGCGGTGATCGACGCGGTGCTCGACGCGGTGATCGATCTCTCCAACCCGGCGCAGCTCGACGTGCCCGCGCGCATCTGGAAACAGCAGGGCTGACCCGAGAGCACGCCTCAAGCCCCTGGAAGCTCAATCACCCTGAGGAGTGGAAGCGACCGGTTTCGTGCGCCGCCGCAGCCGGCCCCCCGCCACTCCACGGCTCGGGGGGTGAGGAAACGCGGGTTCAGGCGTCGGCGGCGCCTTCGGTCGCTCTGGCGGTCGCGGCGGCGTACTCGTCGGCGGTCATGCCGAGGCGAGGGTCGTGCTGGTGGAGGTCGTGCTGGTCGTCGGCCCACCGCTGGTACTCCCGGCGGACGGTGGTCTCGTCGGAGTCGACGACGCGGGCGATCTCGGCCCAGGTGACGCCCGCCAGCAGCGCGTGGTGCACGTTGGCGGGATGGCGTACGGTGCGCGCGATGCTCTCGGCCAGCGCCAGCAGCTCGAGGTGCTCGGCCACGGTGAGCGCGGGCCGGTCCTCGGCGCCATGCCGGGCGGGGTCATAGCTACCCCGGGCCTCCAGCTCCGCGCGGGCGCGAGCCGACGCGTGCTTGGCGGCCAGCGTGTCGTAGCGCTCCAGCTGCCGGCTGAGCGGCATGTCGTAGCGAGCGTCGCGCCAGGTCGGGTGATGCTCAGGGGTGGTCATGACGGCTTCTCCAGGACGGGGACGGCTCACCACTCTAACGATCACCGAGGGTGCCGGGCGGAGGGACGCAAGCAGGGGCCCGACGGGCAGGAGCGGCGCCGGTGGCAGGCGCCGCGCGCGGCATCGGACGGCCTGTCAGGCGGGACGGCGGCGGCGGATCTTGATGTCGCGCATGTCGGTCACGGCCGTGCGCAGCACCCGGTAGGCGTGGCCGTGCGCGTCCAGCGCCGCCAGCGCCCCGCGCGTCGCCTCCGCCTCGCCGTCGCCCTCTCCAGCGGGAACCTGGCAGCGGAAGGTGAACGCCGACAGGCTCTCGTCGAAGGTGAACGAGCCCACCTCGGTGAACGCGGCCCCGCCCACCGCCCGCACCGCGGCCTGGCCCGCCTCGTCCAGCCCGTCGAACACACCGGAGATCGTCACCCTGAACATGCTTCGTCCTCTCCTGCGGCATCGCCGCGTCGTGCAGCATCACCGTGTCGTACGGCATAGCCGAGCATCCGCTCGCCCAGCATTTCTTCGGCCGCGTCGAGCAGTCGCAGCACGGCCCGCGCGATGTCGTCGGGATCCTCTCCCGCGGCGGTACGCCCGCCGATCTCGGCGAACACCTGCGCGTGCAGGCAGCCCACCTGCCAGGCCACCACGCGCGGCAGCGGATCGTCCGGCGCGGCCCCCGTCTCCTCCGCCAGGCACGCCGCCAGCTCGTCGGTCATCTGGCGGCCCAGATCCTCCAGGCGCGCCGTCAGGGTGGGCGCGGCCCGCATCATCTCCAGCACGCGGCCGAAGCCCGCCGTCAGCCCCAGCCGCCGCTCACGCCGGCGCACCTCCTCACGCAGGTGCTCCAGCACGGCCCGTACGGCCGGCTGACCCGGCGGGCGGGCTCGCACCATGTCGGCCAGCCGCTGCGGCGAGGCCTCCTCCGGCGGCAGGACCAGGTCCTCCTTGGCGCCGAAGTAGTTGTAGACGGTGTTGACCGACACCTCGGCCGCCTCCGCCACCTCGGCCATCGTCACCTGGTCGAACCCGCGCTCCACGAACAGAGCGGTGGCCACCTCGGAGATGCGCTGCCGCGTCTGCCGCTTCTTGCGTTCCCGCAGACCCTCTGCCATGCCCAGAGAGCGTAACGGACCCCAAGCATCAATTCCAAACCAATTTTGGAGTGTGTTGCAGTTTTGTCGGCTAGTAGTAGCCGGTGCTGCCGTCCAGCAGCTCCCGGATCACGTCGAGATGCCCGGCGTGGCGGCCCGTCTCCTCCACCATGTGGATCAGCATCCAGCGCAAGGTCGCCGCCGCCGACCGGAAGTCGGGATGCCGGCCCACCTCCTCCAGGCCGTGCGCGGCGACGATCTCGTTGGAGACGGCGCACTGGTGCGCGTACTCCTCCAGCAGCCGCTCCAGCGGAACGCCCTCCACCCGCATGTCGGCGTCCTCGACCGTCTCGTCGAACGGCGGCCCCTGCGCGGCCTTGCCCAGGAACAGCACCTCGAACCAGGTGTACTCCACCCAGCGCAGGTGCGACACGACGCCGGCCATGGTCATCAGCGGCGAGCCCGGCAGCACCGGCCGGTGGGCGTCCTGTTCCGACAGGCCCTCGCACTTCCAGTGGACGATCGCGCGCTGCATGTCGAGCCAGCCCACGAGCTGGGTCCGCTCATCGGCGACGAAGGGCGGGCGCAGGCGTTCTGGGGAATTCATGGACGGGAGGCTAGTTGGGCCGCCCTGGCTCGCGCACCGCGTTTTCCGCCCGGTGGCCGGGCTCGGGCTGCTCCTCGGCGACGGCCTCGCGGATCCAGGCGGCCAGCGCCCGGCCCAGCAGCGAGCGGTGCCCCGCCGCCCCGGCCACCTCCTCACCGGCCAGCGCCAGCGTCACGGTCCGCGTCACCTGCGCGGCCACCACGCACGTCGTGGTGGCCACGCCGAGCACCACCCACAGGCTGTAGCCCTGCGGCAGCAGCACCACCACGAACGTCACGTACGTGACCAGCACGCCGACGAACACCACCGCCCACAGCGCGGCCTGCTCCCCCGGCGACCGTTCCTCGCGCCGCCGTCCCCCGGCCGGGACGCCTCCCCGGCCCCGGCGCGCGGCGAACCTGCCGCGGCCCTGTCGCGCGGTCGGCTCCTGCGCGGA
Source organism: Nonomuraea sp. NPDC050733 (assembly GCF_040654215.1). Lineage (NCBI taxonomy): Bacteria > Bacillati > Actinomycetota > Actinomycetes > Streptosporangiales > Streptosporangiaceae > Nonomuraea > Nonomuraea sp. NPDC050733. The sequence goes on from NZ_JBFAHO010000063.1 coordinate 8,672, forward strand.
TGATCGCTGTACGGATGGTCCCTGTGCGGGCACGGTGGATGTGGCCATAAAGCTGCCCTCCCGGCGTTCAGCTTTTCCCTCGACCGAGTCTGGCATCCCTTCCTGTCACCCGCCACGAACCCGGATCGGCCCTTATTCCGGAAATACCGGCGACGGACGGCGACAACGCGCGACCGGCCGTGAATTCCTCTCCCATTCCCGGACGATTGACGGGGGATCATGCGGACGCTTTTCGCAGGGAAACGGCCATCCTTCGGCGTCATGTCGCCATCCATGCAGCCGACCTGGAGATTTGCTGGACATCGCGGCATTTATTCCGGTGATCAACCGGGGTGAACGCCGCGAAGCGGAGCATGACCGGACGCCGCCCACCCGAATCCCGGAACGCAGACGGGGCCGGGCCGGGCGCGACAACGCCATATACGGGCGGAGTGGGCGGCGGGGCATTCACCGGACGCGTTCACGAGAATTCCTCACCGGCGATTCCCGGCGAATGACCGCGTCATTCTCGTCGCGTCGTCCGGCGTGTCGCGCCGGCCTTCCGAAGCCATTCTTCACTCTGTGTAGTCGTGCAATGACGAATTGTGATCACTTTGTCGTTCCGAGGTCGACATAGGTGTGGCAGGACTGCCACAGGAAACCGTCCCAGCTCATGTTCTCGTCGCACCACCGCCGCGCCTCCTGCTCCTCGGCGCCGTCCAGCCGTACGGGCAAGCCCGGAGTGGAGGGGCGCCCGGTCGCCGCTCCGGGGGTGCGCCGGCGGCCGGTGCCGCCACGGGCGTGGAGGTCGCGGTCCCCGGCGGCCCCGCCCGTCCGGCGTGGCCGGGGGGCCGGCGACGGCTGCCGCCGCGGAGAGGGCGTCACCACACGTCCGGCCGGGGAGGTCCGCTCCCGGGAGGGGGCGCGCCGATCCGCGCGATCCTCGCCCCGGCCGGCGGGCCGGTCGTTGCCGAGAACCCGGGCGAGGTCCTCATCGAGACGCCGGTCATCGCGCGCCCGGCCGGAACTCCGGTCGCCGGGGGGACGGTCATGGGCGGAGCGGTGCGCGCGCTGATGCCGCCTGGCCCCCCGGCGGCCCATGGGCGTGCGCGGCCCGGCCGAGGTCCCCTTCCGGCCGGTCGGCGCGGCCTCCCGCCCTGCCGGCGAGCCCGCCGAAGGAGCATGCGCCGAAGACGTCGGTGGTACGGCGGGCGTCGCGGGCGCGGCCGTGCCGCCGGACCCCTTCGCCTGCGCGGCGGCACTGGAGCCCCGCGCCTGCGCCTGCGGCGTGCCCGCCCCGGGAGGGCACAGCCCCAGCCATGCCCCCAGCGCCACGGAGACGACCGTGACCGCCAGCGCCGCGACCGTCACCCGGTCCACGCCGCCCGGCGGCTCCGGCTCGTACACCGGGAAAGGCGGTACCGGCGTCGCCCGCCGGAACGCCGACGGAGGTCTGTCAGTGTCCTGCTCGTGATTCACCGGGTCGGCCACGTAAGGATCATATGAGTGACGTTGTGGCTACGGTCCGTAGCTTTGCGTGGCCTTTGACCCGCGCGTCGCGCCTCCGGCCGGCCGCGGCCGGCGCCGTCACGGGCCTGGAGGGCGCGATGGCGACGGCGTCGGTGAGCTCCGGGAACGCCCACGGGCAGCCGGTTTGCGCGTGTCGAGGCGAGCTGTTAGCGTCGCCGCGGCGCGAGGAACGCGTGATCACCGGAGTGAGGGAGGTTGATGAATATGGCCGTCGCAGGCCCTCGTCAGCATGCCTTCATCCCGGCCCCGCGCGTCTAGAGCGCGGGCCGGTCGTCACCAACGACCAGGAGTGTCACATGTCTTCCTTCACCTCCGACAACGCGCCCGCGAACACCCTCGGCGACCCTTCCGGGGCCGTCGCCGACCTGACCACCGACCGCCTGATCCTGCGGGCGTGGACTCCCGCCGAGGCCGACGCCGTCCGGCAGGGCGTCCGGCTCGACCACTGGGCCGGGGACTTCCCCGCCGAGGGTGACCAGGTGATCGCCGGTCTGTTCGACGCCAACCCGGCGTGGCTCGGCGCCCACGGTCACCGTCAGATCGTCGAGCGCGACAGCGGCCTGGTCGTCGGCTCGCTCGGCCTGTTCTGGCCGCCGGCCGACGGCCTCGTCGAGATCGGGTACGGGATCGTGGAGTCGCGGCGCGGGCGGGGCTACGCGCCCGAGGCCGTGCGGGCCCTGACCGCGTTCGCCTTCACCGCGCCGGGCGTCCACACCGTCCACGCCCACGTGGAGCCGTCCAACCCGCCCTCGATCCGGGTGCTGGAGAAGGCGGGCTACCAGCAGTGGGAGGGCCCGTCCGAGCGCAACGCCGAGGACGGCGAAGTGCTGAGCTACCGCGCCGTGCCGCCGGCCGGCAGCTGATCGACCGGTCGGCGCCGGCCGTCAGGGACGCGCATGCCCCTGACGGCCGGCGCCGCCGCCCACAAGCCACCCGCCCACAAGTCACCGGCGCGTCCAGCCGCCGTCCACGAACCGCCCGTAAGCCGTTGAGGTCCGGTCAGCCGCTCCAGCCGCGTGCCCGCAGGAACGCGGCGCACCGGCGGGTCCAGTCGCCGGTCACCGGGTCGTCCTCGGCCAGTCCCAGGCCGTGCTTGCCGTGCGGGTACACGTGCGCCTCGACCGGCACGCGGTGGCGGGCCAGCGCGCCGGCCAGGAGCAGGGTGTTGTCCAGCGGCACCGAGGCGTCGTCGGCGGTGTGCCACAGGAACATCGGCGGGCTGTGCGGCCCCACCCGCCGCTCGATCGACAGAATCTCGAGGTCCGCGCCGGTGCCGCCGGGGCCGAGCAGGCTCGCGGCCGACCCGGCGTGGGCGGCGGGCCCGGTCAGGGTGACGACCGGGTAGCACAGCACCGCCAGGCCGGGACGGGCGTCCTGCGCGTCCACCTCGTCGTGCGGGCCCTCCGCGAGCATCGGGCCCGTCTCGGTGGCCAGCAGCCCCGCCAGGTGCCCGCCGGCCGAGAAGCCCAGCACGCCGACCCTCCCCGGGTCCACCCCGTGGCCGGCCGCGTGGGCGCGCACCCAGCGCACCGCCCGGGCGGCGTCCAGCAGCGGCAGCGGATGACGGTGCGGCGCGACCCGGTAGGCGAGCACGAACGCGGCCACCCCCAGCGTGTTCAGCCACCGCGCCACCGGCGCGCCCTCGTGCCCGGCCAGGTGCTCGTACCCGCCGCCCGGCAGCACCACGACGGCCGGCGCCGGCCGCGCGGAGCTCACCGGGAACGCGGTGATCCGCTCGATGGGTTCGCCCGGCCACAGCTGGTGCTCACTCACGATGCCGCCCTTCCCTCCAGGAGTTCGCGGGCCACCGTACCGGGTCCGGGGAAGGCGGCCGCCCGAGGGCGGGGTCAGCCGAGGGAGGGGACGGCCGTCCAGCTCGCCAGCACGGCGAGCTTCTCGGCGGCCTCCGATCCCGGCGCGGCGGTGTAGACGACCAGCAACAGGTCCGGGTCGCCGGGCAGCGCCAGCGTCTCGTACCCCAGGTCGAGCCGGCCCACCACCGGATGCAGCATCCGCTTGACCCCGTACGTCTTCTCCTTGACCTGGTGGTCGGCCCACAGGCGGCGGAACTCCTCGCTGCGCAGCGACAGCTCGCCGACCAGCTCGGCCAGCCGCCTGTCGCGCGGCCGGCGCCCGGCCTCCAGCCGCAGGTACGCCACGGTCTCGGCGGCCACCGCCGGCCAGTCGACGTAGAACTCGCGCGCCGCCGGGTCGAGGAACGCATCACGCGCCTGGTTGCGCGTGCGCTCCCCACGGCCGGAGAAGCCGAGCACCGCGTCGCCCATCGGGTTCCACGCCAGCACGTCCATGCACCGGCCCAGCAGGAACGCCGGCCCGCTCACCGAGTCCACCACGAGCCGCGCCCCGGGCCGCACCCGCTGCCGGGCGCCACGGGGACGGTCCTCCTGCTTCTGCGGCCGGGCCAGGTCGCGCAGGTGCGCCTGCTCCACCTCGTCCAGCCGCAGCACCCGGGCGACGGCGTCGAGCACCGCGTCCGACACGCTCTGGCCCCGGCCCTGCTCCAGGCGGATGTAGTAGTCGACGCTCACTCCCGCGAGCTGCGCGACCTCCTCGCGGCGCAGCCCCGGCACCCGGCGGCGCCCGAAGGCCTGCAGTCCCAGCTCCTCCGGCTGGATGCGCGCCCGTCGCGAACGGAGGAAATCGCCCAGATCAGTACTCATGCCGCCCAGCCTAGGCAACGTGCCGCGCGCTCAGCCTGGCACTGCCAGACCCAGGATGAGCCTCACCCTGGGTAAGGCGTCGCGCCCGGAGCAGGATCGTCTCCGTCAGCACGACAACACCTCGACGAGGAGCACCACCATGAGCTACGACGCTCTTTCCACCCGTACCGCCGTCGTCACCGGTGCCGCCAGCGGCATGGGCGAGGCCACCGCCCGCCTGCTGGCGGCCCAGGGGGCGCGCGTGGCCCTGCTGGCCCGGCGTGCCGACCGGCTCGACGAGCTGGCCGCCACGATCACGGCCGGCGGGGGTCAGGCGCTGGCGGTGGCCGCCGACGTCACCGACTCCGCCGCTGTCGCCGCCGCCGAGCAGCGCGTCCACGAGGCGTACGGGCCGGTGGACCTGGTGGTGAACGCGGCCGGCGTCATGCTGCCCAACCCGATCGTGGAGGGCCGCGACGACGAGTGGACCCGCATGATCGACACCAACCTGAGCGGGGCGCTGCGGGTCATCCGCGCCTTCGTCCCCGACCTGATCGCCGCCGCCGCGCAGGGCCGGCCCGCCGACCTGGTCAACGTCTCCTCCATCGGCGCCCACGTCACCTTCCCCAACTACGCGGTGTACGGCGCCACGAAGGCCGCGCTCACCTTCCTGTCGGCGTCGCTGCGCACCGAGCTGGGCGGGCAGGACGTGCGCGTCACCAACATCGAGCCGGGCCTGACCGACACAGAGCTGGGCCAGCACATCGACAACAGCGAGCTGAGCGGCCAGCTGGACGGCATGTTCTCCGCGATGGACGCGCTGACGGCCGACGACGTCGCCGACCTGATCGCCTACACCACCAGTCGCCCGCGCCGCGTGAACCTGCGCCAGCTGGTGATCCTGCCCACGCGCCAGGCCTAGGCGGGGCCGCGTGCCACACCGCGAAGCACGCGGGGGCGGACTACCTCACGAAGGGGGCGGGCCGGAGGGAGGAGGCGATCGCGTGGCAGGCGCCGGGGCCGTCCGCGCGGGCGACGATCCGGCCGTCGCGGACGCGCAGCGCCGTCACCGTCCGGTCCGTCACCGTCCGGTCCGTCACCGTCCGGTCCGTCACCGTCCGGTCCGTCACCGTCCGGTCCGTGACCGCCGGGACGCCGGCCGGCGCCGCGCCCGTCTCGTCGCAGATGATCCGCAGCCCGGGCCACGCCCGCTGCGGGAACGCCTGGCGCAGGCAGCCGATCACGCCGGCCGGCGCCAGCCGTGCCAGCGGCGTCAGCTCGGCCGGGTCGTCGGTGACCAGGACCGCGGTCACCGGGGTGCCCGGCGGCGCGGCCCGTACGGCCTCCTCGACGGCGCCCGCCTCCAGCAGGCCCAGCACCGCCACCACGCCGTCACCCGCAGGAAAGCCGTCACCCGCAGGAAACCCGTCACCCGCAGGAAACCCGTCGCCCTGGGCGAAGAAGCCGGGCGGCCAGGGGGCGTCGGCGGGCAGGACGCGCGGGAACACCGGCGGCGGATCCCACCGGTCGTCCAGGTCCAGCCCCGCCAGCTCCTCGCACACGGAGACCAGGTCGAACGGCTCCACGAACCCCGGCGCGGCCGCGGCCAGCTCGCTCGCCCCCCGCAAGGTCACCAGTGCCGCCTCGGCCACCCGCACCCGCCGGCCCCCGGCGCGTTCCCGCTCGGGTGAGCCGCCGCGTTCCAGCAGGTCCATGCGTTCCAGGGCCAGTCCCAGCAGCAGCGCGTCGAGGCGCCGCAGCGCCGCGGTCACCGCCCGCAGCCGCTCGTCGGCGAGGATCTCCGGCATCAGGTCCACCGCCAGGCGCGCCGCCTCGCCGCAATCGTCCGGGTCGTGCGGGCCGCCGGTGGCCAGTGGCAGCCGCGTCACCCACGCCCGCGCGAACGCCCCCAGCGCCTCGCGCGTCGTCCCCGCCCGGCCGGCGGGCTCCCCGCAGGGGTGGGAGGCGGGCTCGGCAAGGACCGTGAAGTACAGGGCCCGCTTGCCGGGGAAGTTGGAGTAGACCGCTCCGCGTGTGAGCCCGGCCCGCTCGGCGATGCCGTCGATCGTGGCGCCCGCGAAGCCGCGCTCCGCGAACTCGTGGCGGGCGGCCTCGACCACCTTGGAGCGGTTGAGCCGTTGCAGCTCCGCCCTGCTGAGCCGGGCCATCGTCCTCCCCGTCCGCGCTGTTTGCGCCCCGTACCGAACCAAGATACCGTCGCCATTCAGATGGCGGCATCATCTGATCTCGGTGGAGGGGGGCGCGCATGGCGCCGGCGCTGACGTGCAGGTTCTGCGGCAAGGGCCAGGCGGAGGTCCGCAAGCTCATCGCGGGCCCCGCGCAGATCTGCATCTGCGACGAGTGCGTCGCCCAGTGCACCGAGCTGCTGCGCGAGGAGGACGGCGAGGCCGCCGCCCCAGAGGTCCCGCTGCCGCCGCCGCGCGAGATCCACGCCTTCCTCGACCAGTACGTCATCGGCCAGACGCCCGCCAAGACGGCTCTGGCGGTGGCCGTCTACAACCACTACAAGCGCATCCGGCTCGCCCCGCGCGACGGGCGGGACGAGCAGGTGGAGCTGGGCAAGTCCAACATCCTCATGGTCGGGCCCACCGGCTCCGGCAAGACCTACCTGGCCCAGACGCTCGCCAGGGTGCTCGGCGTCCCGTTCGCCATCGCCGACGCCACCACGCTGACCGAGGCCGGCTACGTCGGTGAGGACGTCGAGAACATCCTGCTCAAGCTCATCGCGGCGGCCGGGCACGACGTCGCCAAGGCCGAGACCGGCATCGTCTACATCGACGAGATCGACAAGATAGCCCGCAAGGGCGACAACCCGTCGATCAGCCGCGACGTCTCCGGCGAAGGCGTCCAGCAGGCCCTGCTGAAGATCATCGAGGGGACGACGGTGAGCGTCCCGCCCCAGGGCGGCCGCAAGCACCCCCAGCAGGACAACATCCAGATCGACACCACCGGCGTGCTGTTCATCTGCGGCGGCGCCTTCGACGGGCTGGAGCGGATCGTCGAGGCCCGCTCGGGACGCGGCGGCTCGGGCTTCGGCGCCACCCTGCGCCCCCGCGCCGACCCCGGCTCCCCGGCCGGCCCGCACGGCGACCCCCTGGCCGGGGTCATGCCGTCCGACCTGGTCGCCTACGGACTCATCCCCGAGCTCGTCGGCCGCCTCCCGGTGACCGCGACGCTGGGGCGGCTGGACCGCGAGGCGCTGGTCCGGGTGCTGACCGAGCCTCGCAACGCCCTGCTCAAGCAGTACCGCAGGCTGCTGGAGATGGACGGGGTGGAGCTGGAGTTCACCGGCGACGCGGTCGAGGCCATCGCCGAGCAGGCGCTGCTGCGCCGCACCGGCGCCCGCGGCGTGCGCGCGATCGTCGAGGAGGTGCTGCTCAACGTCATGTACGAGGTGCCTGGCCGCGACGACGTGGCCCGGGTCGTGGTCACCCGCGACACCGTCCTCGGCAACGTCAATCCGACGCTGGTGCCCCGCGAGCTGCCCGGCCGCGACCAGGGGCCGCGGGAGAGATCCGCCTGACGATCCCCGTGTCCGGGCGCCGCTCACTCCGCGAGGCGGGCCAGCCGGCGCAGCGACAGCCGCGCCAGCGCGTCGGCGAACGGCCTGGCCAGCGGCCACAGCAGCCGGCCCGCCGCGCCCAGCGGCAGCTCCAGCTCCTCGGCCCAGATCACCCGGCTGCCGCCCCCGTACGGCTTGACCCTGAAGACGCCCTCGCCCCGCACCAGCCGGCCGGTGTGACGCACCCGCACCAGCGTCGGCGGCTGCCACCGGACGATCGTCATCGTGTCCAGGAACCCGAGCCGCCCCACCCCCGTGAACGCCTCCACCCGGCCGGGCCCGCTCTGCCGGGCGGTGGTCAGGAGCATCCACTCGTGGTGGCGCGGCCAGTCGGTGAGCACGGCGAAGACCCGCTCGGGCGAGGCGGCCACCAGCACCGCGGCCCCCATCCGTCCCCGGCTCACGCCCCTTTCGCCGTTCATCGTCAGACCCCCCTGACCTCGTGCCGGTCCGCCTTGCCCGGCTCGGCGAAGGCGAGCAGCGCCAGCGCCTCGGCCCTGGCCTCCTCCGCCTGCCCCGGCGTCAGCGGCGCGAACGGCTCGATCGTGACCACGGGTCCCTCGCGGCGCCACACCCCCCGCACGAACCCGTCGGCCAGCACGGTTCCCAGCACCTGCCCGTTGACGGTGATGACCGTCCTGCGGTGCTCGTCGGAGATGACCCGGGTGCGGTCGGCGTGGCTGAGCAGCAGGTTGTCGAACGGCGCGATCAGCCGCACCGGCGCGGGCACGTCCGGTCCGGGGCGCGGCGCGTCAGGCAGGTCGAACAGCTCCCTGCCCCGCTCGTCCTCCAGGACGACCAGCCCGGGACGCAGCCGCTCGACGATCTCCCGCAGCCCGGTCAGGCCGGACCAGGCCTGCGCGTCGGCGACGGTGGCCGGCCCGAACGCGGCCAGGTAACGCAGCACCAGCCGCTCCGGCGACGGCTCGGGATGCGGCGGGCGGCCCAGCCACTCCTCCATCGGCGCGTACGCGGTGCGCCCGGCCTTGCCCCACACAGCGCGCGGCGGCACCTGCACGAGCGGCAGCAGGCACCGCACGGCGAGCGCGAGGTCGGCCGGTGCGGCGCCGGAGAAGCGCCCGGCCAGGTGCGCGCCCAGCTCGGCGGCCGTCAGCGGGCGCTCCCGCAGGGCCTCGCGCCCGGCCTTGGCGAGCTGGTCGCGGTCGACGTCCCCCAGGGTGCGGCTGTAGGCGGTGCTCAGGTAGCGGTCGAGCAGCGGCTGCGTGAGCGGGCGCAGGGTCAGGGCGTCGGCGGCGGTGACGAGGTGGACGGTGCCGCGCATGAGCACCATGCGCACCGCCTCGCGTTCCAGCAACGGCCGGGCCAGGGCGTCGGGGGTGAAGCCGTCCAGGCGCGACCACAGGCCGAAGTACGGCGGGAACGGGGCCTGTGCCTGCATGCCGACGAGGTGCTCCACGGCCTGGAGCGCGGGCATGGCATGGCGCCGCAGCAGGAGCTGGCGGGCCAGGGTCGCCCGGTTGAGCGCGCGCGTGCTGATCACGGCCTTCACCCTAGAGCCACGCGGCCACCCTGGAGCCACGCGGCCACCTGGAGCCACGCGGCCGCCGCGGCGCTTCCCGGGGGTCGTTCACCCGCGGTTCACTTCTCCTTCATCTGGGGTTCGTTTAGGGGGCATGCCGGTGGTCCGGCGAGGCCGCGCCCGCATACCGTCCAGACCGTCACGTAGGTGAGCTTTCTACGTGTTGGCAACGGTGCTCGGCAAGGAGACCCACGTGTTCAAACGGCTGGCCCTCGTTCCCCTCCTCCTCCTCGCGCTAATGGCCATGGGCACCGCCCCCGCGCAGGCACAGTACCGTCAGCCCCTGCGCATCCTGCTGACCAACGACGACGGCTACTCCTCGGCCTACCTCCACCAGCTGCGCCAGGCCCTGGTCGCCGCGGGCCACGAGGTCACCGTCGTCGCCCCGGCCGCCGACTCCAGCGCCTCCGGCACCCAGATCAACGCCAGGTTCGGCAGCACGATCGAGGCCGCCAAGCAGGACGACGGCTGGGCCGTCGGCGGCAGCCCCAGTGACGCGGTCTCCTTCGGCACCCGCGTCCCCTTCGCCGGCGACCCGCCCGACCTGGTCGTCTCCGGCCCGAACCCCGGCGAGAACGTCGCCTCCGCCGCCACCTACTCCGGCACGGTCGGCGCCGCCATCACCGCCATCACCGCCGGCGTGCCCGCCGTCGCCGTCAGCATCGCCCGTGACGGCAGCGCCGTGCCCAGCGCCGCCCAGGCGATCCAGTTCACCGTGCGGCTGGTCGATCGGCTGGCGGCCACCGCCGGGGGCGGCCCCGTCCTGCCCGCCCGCACCGCGCTGAACGTCAACTACCCCGTCACCCCCAACGGCACGGTCAGCGTCGCCCACCTGGGCAGCTCCCTGCCGTACTCCGCCGGGTACACGCCCGCCCCGGAGGCGTGCGCCCTGTGCTACCGCATCGTCCCGATCGCCGACCCCGGGCCCGACCCGGTGCAGGACGCCGACCGTACGCTGCTGGCGGCCGGCAACGTCACCATCACCCCGCTGGACGGCAGCTGGGAGGCCGCCTCGGCCACCTCCTCGGCCATCCGCCTGCGCCTGCGCTCCCTGACCCCCTGACCGCCCGCTCCGTCCGCCCTGCCCGCGCGGGCAGGGCGGTCAGCGGCCTCCCGTGAACGGCGCCTCGCCCTCCTTCAGCGGCCGAAAGCGCAGCGCCGACCAGGCCTCGTCCACGGCCACCTGCCCGTTGGGGCGCAGCCCGTACTCGCCGACGATCGGCCACAGGGTGTCGCGGTTGACATCGGAGCGGTTGCCCTTCGGGTAGGCCACCCACAGCACGGACGGTGCGGTCAGCGCGTCGCGGTGCTCCTGCAGCAGGTCCCGGGCCGAGGCGGCGTCGGCGGCGAAGACCACCGCGACGTCCGCCTCGCCGAGCGCCCCGGCGTGGCGTGCGCCCTCCGGCAGCGGCTCGATCAGGGCGCGGTGGGCGGGGTCGGAGACCCAGACGCAGGTCCCCGGCTTGACCAGGAGCTTGGCGGCGACGGTCTTGGTGCCGGTTGTGGTCGTCGGCATGGTCAGGCCCTGCCGTAGGTGGCGTAGATGACGCCCGTCTCCAGCGTGCGGGAGTCCAGCAGCCGCAGCGGCACCTGCTCGCCGTCGGCGAACAGCTTGACGCCGCCGCCCACCACGATCGGGTGGATGAGCAGGCGCAGCTCGTCCAGCAGCCCGTCGCGCAGCAGCGAGCGCACCAGCGTGGCGCTGCCGGTGATGCCGATGTCCTTGCCCGGCTGGTCCTTCAGCTCCTTCAGCCGGGCCGTGACGTCGCCGCTGATGATCGTGGTGTTCGCCCAGGAGGCCGTCTCCAGGGTGGAGGTGACCACGTACTTGGGTGTGCCGTTCATGTGCTCGGCCATGTCGGCGGCCTCCGGCTCGGGGTTCGGCCAGTAGGCGGCGAACGCCTCGTAGGTGCGGCGGCCGAGCAGCATGGCGTCGGCCGCCTGCATCTGCTCGCCGACGATCTGTCCCATCTCATCGTTGAAGTACGGGAAGTGCCACGTCTCCGGCGACTCCACCACGCCGTCCAGCGAGATGAACAGGCCCGCGACGATCTTTCGCATCTTCGTCTCCGCTCGTGAAGGTCTCTTTCGAGGTGTCCCCACCGTCTCACCGACAAATAAATTTGTCAAGGGCGGCATGGTGGTCGAAGGACCCGGCGCGCGACGGCCGTGTCTCAGGACTCCAGGAAGCGCAGCACGGCCAGCACCCGCCGGCTGTAACCGGCGGCGTGTGAGAGCCGCAGCTTGTCGAACAGCGCGTTGACGTGCTTCTCCACCGCGCTCTGCGAGACGTGCAGCTGCTGGGCGATCGAGGCGTTGGTCAGTCCCTGCGCCATGCGCTCCAGCACCTCGCGCTCGCGCGGGGTCAGCCTCGCCAGGGGATCCACCTGCGAGGTGCGGGCCAGGAGCTGGCGCACCACCTCGGGGTCGAACGCCGCTCCCCCGGCCGCCACCCGCTCCAGCGCGTCCAGGAAGTCGGCCACCTGCGCCACCCGGTCCTTCAGCAGGTAGCCGACGCCCTCCACGTCGCCGCTCATCAGCTCGGCGGCGTACTTCTTCTCGACGTACTGCGACAGCACCAGCAGCCGCACGTGCGGCCGGCGCCGCCGGATCTCCAGCGCCGCGCGCAGCCCCTCGTCGGTGTGGGTGGGCGGCATCCGCACGTCCACCACCACGACGTCCGGATCGTGCTCGGCCACCGCCTCCATCAGCGCCGTGGCGTCGCCCACGGCGGCCGGGACCTCGTGGCCCTCCTCCACCAGCAGCCGGACCAGGCCCTCGCGCAGCAGGGTCGAGTCCTCGGCCAGGATCACTCGCACGGCAGCTCCACCATGATCGTCGTCGGACCGCCCGGCGGGCTGGTCACCTCGAAGGTCCCGTCCAGCGCCGCCACCCGGCGCGCCAGCCCCGACAGGCCGCTGCCCGCCGGGTCGGCGCCGCCCGCGCCGTCGTCCCGCACCCGCACCAGGAGGCTCGCGCCGCGCCGGTGGACGTCCACGGTGATGAGCGCGGCGCCGGAGTGCTTGGCGGCGTTGGTGACGGCCTCGCACACCACGAAGTACGCGGCCGTCTCGACCGCCATCGGCGGCCGTTCGGCGAGGTCGCAGGCCACCTTGACGGGCACGCCCGAGCGCTCGGCCACCCCGGCCAGCGCCTCGCCCAGCCCCAGGGAGTCCAGCCCGCTCGGGTACACCCGCCAGGCCACCTCCCGCAGCTCGGCCAGGGCCCGCTGCGCCTCCTCGTGCGCCTGGTCCAGCAGCTCCGGGCGGCTGCGCCGGGAGCGGCCGATCAGCATCGACAGGGCCACCAGGCGCTGCTGGAGCCCGTCGTGCAGGTCACGCTCGATGCGGCGCCGCTCGGAGTCGACCGCCGCCACGATCCCGGCCCGGCTCTGCGACAGCTCGGCGATCCTGCGCTCCAGCGCCTCGGTCCGGCCGGGCGTCAGCACCGCACGGGCCAGCCGCCGCTCCATCGCGTACACGCCGATCAGGCCGGAGACGTCGATGAACAGCAGCACGATCCCGGCCAGCACGCCGTAGAGCAGGAGCGGCGCGGTGGGCTCCATGCCGTCGAAGCGCTCACCGGCCAGCCACGCCGACGCCGCCATGAGCCCCGTGCGGGCCCCGTACACGAACAGCGTCACCACCAGCCCGCCCAGCACGCCGACCGGCACCCGCAGCGTCAGGAACCGCAGCGCCCGCCCACCGGCCTGCCCGCTTCGAGATGGTCCGCCGCTCGGCGTGGTCAGGCCCAGCGCGGCCGGGTCGAGACCGGCCCGGCGCACCTCCAGCGCGGCCAGGCGCACGGCAGCGTCCGAGACGTTCGGATTGCCGAGGAACGGCAGCGCCAGCAGCAGGAACACCGCCTCCAGCGGCGCGGTCACCGCGCCCAGCACCACCGCCCCCACGACCCGAGCGCCCTCAGCGACGGGAGGCATGCCGCCCCTTACGCCGCTCGGCCAGCCGGACGCCCACGAAGACCAGCACCGCGAGCACGACCAGGGCGATCACCACGTTCGAGCCGATGCCGACGTAGGTCTCCACCAGCTCCCACTGCTCGCCCAGCAGGTAGCCGGCCATCACGAAGACGGTGTTCCAGATGAGGCTGCCGCTGGTCGTCAGGGCCAGGAACGTCATGACCGGCATCCGCTCGACGCCCGCCGGGATCGAGATGAGGCTGCGGAACAGCGGCACCATCCGGCCGAAGAACACCGTCTTGCGGCCGTGCCTGAGGAACCACGCCTCGGTCTTCTCGATGTCGGCGGGCTTGACCAGCGGGATCCGGGCGGCGATCGCCAGCACCCGCTCCCTGCCCAGCAGCGCCCCCACCCAGTACAGCGCCAGCGCGCCCACCACCGAGCCCAGCGTCGTCCACACCAGAGCGTCGAGCAGGTCCATCTCGCCCCGGCTCGCGGTGAAGCCCGCCAGCGGCAGGATCACCTCGCTCGGCAGCGGCGGGAACAGGTTCTCCAGCGCGATGGCGATGCCCGCCCCGGGGGCGCCGAGGGTTTCCATGAGTCCAACCAGCCAGTCAGTCATGCCCTCCAGGCTAGGGGTGATCGGAAATGCTGGTAATGCGGTGAACGCCCGATCGGGGCTGTGGTAAACCACACCCCCACGTACCGTACACTGTACGGCCGTGAGCTCATCAACGGATCTGGTACGGCGGGCGGTCCTCTTCGAGCCGGGCGATCCGCCCAGATCCGGCCGGATGGTCTTCCTCAGCCCCGGCACGCCGGACAGCGGGGACACCACCAGCCTGCCGGTGAGCGAGGCCGTCGCGGCACTGGCCCGCGCCCGCCACGACGACGAGGCCCACCCCGCCGCCCGCTTCTGGGGCGCCGCCGCCCTCGTCGCCCTCCAGCTCGTCACCCGCGGCCGCATCCTGCCGGACGTGACGGACGGCGACCACGACGCCTGGCGGGCCGGCCCGTTCGACGCCGCCGACCTGCGGCGGGTACGTGAACTGGCCGCCGCCATGCCCCCGGGCACGTCCCCGCCCGACGCCGAGCGGCACGTGCGGGCCTTCCTCGACGCGGTCGCCGACGCGATGCCGCGCTCCCCCGGCGCCGTGCGCGCCACCGGCACCTCCGCGTACGCCGCCGTCAAGCCGGTCAAGGTCCCGCGGCTGCGCGCGTGGGCCGGCGAGGTGTCGGCCGGTCTCGACTCCGGCGTACGCGTGTCGCTGCGGCTGGAGACCGGCGACCCGGCCATGGAGGACTTCCGCGCCGTCGTCCAGGTCCACGCGCAGGCCGACCCGTCACTCGTGGTCGACGCCGGCGACCTGTGGCGCGGCCACGACCCGGGGCTCGGCGGCCGGGCCCGCATCGACGTCACCGTGGCCCTGCGCCGCGCCTCCCGCGCCTGGCCGGCGCTGGCCCGGCTGCTCGACAGCGCCGTACCCGACGAGCTGGTCCTGTCCGACGGCGAGGTGGAGGAGCTGCTGGCCGGCGCCGCCGAGCGGCTGGCCGCCGCGGGCGTGGAGGTGCACTGGCCCCGCCACCTGGTGCGCGGCCTGACCGCCCGCGCCGTCGTCGGCGAACGCGACAAGCCCTCCGACCTGCCCTCCTTCTTCAGCGGACGGCACCTGACCGGCTTCGACTGGCGGCTCGCCCTCGGCGGCGAGCGGCTGAGCGCCGCCGAGATGGACGCCCTCGCCGAGGCCCACCGCCCCGTCGTACGGCTGCGCGACCAGTGGGTGCTCGTCGACCCCGACGTGGCACGCAAGGCCCGCCAGCGCGACCTCAAGCCCCTGACCGGGCTGGAGGCGCTCGGCGCCGCGCTGACCGGCGCCGTCGAGGTCGACGGCGAGCAGGTGCAGATCGAGCCGAGCGCCTGGCTCGCCGAGCTGCGCGACCGGCTGGCCGAGCCGCTCGACATCGCCGCCCCCGACAGGCTGGCCGCCACACTGCGCGACTACCAGCTCCACGGGCTGCGCTGGCTGGCCCGCATGACCTCCCTCGGACTCGGCGGCTGCCTGGCCGACGACATGGGCCTGGGCAAGACCATCACCCTCATCGCCCTGCACCTGCACCGCGCCGCCCAGGGCGACGGCCCCACCCTCGTCGTCTGCCCCGCCTCCCTGCTCGGCAACTGGGAGCGCGAGATCACCCGCTTCGCCCCCGGCGTCCCCGTGCGCCGCTACCACGGCGCCGCCCGCGACCTGCCCAAGGAGGGCTTCGCGCTCACCACGTACGGCACCATGCGCCTGGACGCCGACCGCCTGGCCACCCACCCGTGGGGCCTGCTGGTGGCCGACGAGGCCCAGCACGTCAAGAACCCCGCCTCCGGCACCGCCAAGGCCCTGCGCGAGATCCCCGCCGCCGCCCGCGTCGCGCTCACCGGCACCCCCGTCGAGAACAACCTGTCCGAGCTGTGGGCCATCCTCGACTGGACCACGCCCGGCCTGCTGGGCCCGCTGGCCCGCTTCCGCGCCCGCTGGGCCAGGCCCGCCGAGTCCGGCGACGCCGAGGCCGCCGCGCGGCTGTCACGGCTGGTCGGCCCGTTCCTGCTGCGCCGCCGCAAGAGCGACCCCGGCATCGCGCCCGAGCTGCCGTCCAAGACCGAGACCGACCGCCCGGTCGCGCTCACCACCGAGCAGGCCGCCCTGTACGAGGCGGCCGTGCGCGAGATCATGGCCCAGATCGGCCAGGCCCACGGCATGGCCCGGCGCGGCCTCATCGTCAAGCTGCTCACCGGCCTCAAGCAGATCTGCAACCACCCCGCCCAGTACCTCCACGAGGCCGCGCCCCGCCTGCCCGGCCGCTCCGGCAAGCTGGAGCTGCTGGACGAGCTGGTCGACACCATCCTCGCCGAGGACGGCGCCGTCCTCGTCTTCACCCAGTACGTCGCCATGGCCCGGCTGCTGGAGCGGCACCTGACCGGCCGGGGCGTCACCACCCAGCTCCTGCACGGCGGCACCCCCGTCGCCCGGCGCGAGGAGATGGTCCAGCGCTTCCAGGACGGCCACGCGCCCGTCTTCCTGCTGTCGCTCAAGGCCGCCGGCACCGGCCTGAACCTCACCCGCGCCGACCACGTCATCCACTACGACCGCTGGTGGAACCCCGCCGTGGAGGACCAGGCCACCGATCGCGCCCACCGCATCGGCCAGACCCGGCCCGTCCAGGTCCACCGGCTCATCGCCGAAGGCACCATCGAGGACCGCATCGCCCAGATGCTCGCCGCCAAGCGATCCCTGGCCGAGGCCGTGCTGGCCTCCGGCGAGGCCGCCTTCACCGAACTGACCGACGCCGAACTCGCCGCACTGGTGGAGCTGAGATGACCGCCGTTCGAGGATTTCCCGCCTTCCCCCGCCAGCGGGCCGGCGCCCGTTTCGCCACCACCTGGTGGGGCGGCTCCTGGATCAAGGCCCTGGAGGACACCTCCCTGGACCAGACGCTGCTGCGCAAGGGCCGCGCCTACGCCAAGACCGGCCAGGTCGGGCCCATCACGGTCAGCCCCGGCCGGCTGGCGGCGCTCACCGAGGGCGAGTACGACACCGTCGTGCGCGTCGAACGGCTCACCGCCGCGGAGTGGGACCGCTTCCTCGACCAGGTCACCGCCAAGGCCGGCCACATCGCCGCCCTGCTCGACGGCGACATGCCGCACGAGCTGGTGCAGGCGGCCGAGGACGCCGCCGTGCCGCTGCTGCCGGCCGTGGGCGACCTCGAACCCGAGTGCTCGTGCCCCGACTGGGGCCACCCGTGCCCGCACGCGGCGGCGCTGTGCTACCAGGCGTCCTGGCTGCTGGACGGCGACCCGTTCGTGCTGCTGCTCCTGCGGGGACGCGGCCGGGAGGACCTGGTGCGCGCGCTCCAGCACCACACCCGGCCGGAGGAGAAGCCGTCGGCCGCCCTGCCGGCCGACGACCGGACCCCCGAGCCCGCCGAGGCTGCCGAGGCTGTCGAGACCCCCGCCGAGGCTCCCAAGAGCGTCGAGCCTTGGCAGGCCGGAGCGGCGCCGCTGCCCGAGCCGCCGCCAATCGACGTGACCTTCACGCCGCTCGGGCTGGAGCCCGCCACGGGCGTGGACGTGGCCGCCCTGGAGGTGCTGGCCGCCTCGGCCGCCTCCCGGGCGCGCGAGGTGCTCACCGCCGCGGCGCTCGGCGCGGAGCCGCCCGTGCTGAGCGAGTACCAGGACCGGGTGCGGCTCGCCGCCGAGCACGACCTCGACCTCGGCCTGGACGCCCCCGTGACGGCCTGGCGCTACGCCGGGGCCGACGGGCTCGACGCGCTGGAGTCGGCCTGGACACCGCCCCGCCACGAGCTCACCAGGGCCTGGGCCCGCCTGGCGGCCGCCTGGGAGGGCGAGGAGCCGCCCCCCGCGCAGCTGTCCCGCAACCGGTGGACCATCGGCGGCGACCGCCAGCTCCGCTACGGCCGCGACGGCCGCTGGTACCCCTTCACCCTCCACGACGGCCGGTGGTGGCCGGCGGGCCCACCGGAACGCGACCCGGCGGCGCTGCTGTCCTCCTAGCGAGGGGCCACGGTCGTGACGGAAGCCATGGCCAGGAAGGCGCCGTGGCGGCGGCCCGCCGTCACCCGGTCAGCGGGCGTCTTCCTGGAGGCCCCCGGCCCCGTGCGGCGGGTGGCGGCCGGCTCGGCCGTGCCGTGACGACAACGACCCTCTAGCAGGGAGGGACGAACGCGAGGCCGGGAAAGTGCTCCGACCACTCGACCGGAGAAACAGGCGGGTGCGTCGGTCTCGACCTTGCTCAGGTAGCCCTTGGTGTAGTGCGTGCGCCGGGCCAGCTCGTTGAGGGACAGCCCGCGCTCCCGCCGGAGCCGCCGCAGCCTGGCCCCCGGGCTTTCCGAAGGGTCCTCGTGGGTCGCCGCCGTCCCGCGGATCTCGGCGGTCTCGACGGCAGTCTCGGGTGGCTCCGCGATCTCGCGGCTCTGCGCGGTGTGCGAGCACCCCGCATCCGTCCGTTCCTCGGCCCGCACCCGGAACACCGCCCTTTCACTCTAAGCGTCCGGTCGGACACTCACTGTATCCGTACGTCCGGCGCCGTGAAGACCGATGTGGGAGACGGTTTCCCGGTTTCCTCCTCGCCCGGTGGGCCGGGAAACCCCTTCTGGCCGGCGCCTCGACGGCATGACGATCCACCTGTCGAACCCGGCCGCCGCACACGGCGGTGGCCGGCGGCACCACAGCGAAGGAGAACACCATGACCAAGCTCACCGGGCTCCGCCGGGCGGCCGTCGCCGCCTCCGCCCTCTGCACGATGACGATGCTCGCCGCAGGCGCGGCGTCCGCCGCGACAGCCGCGCCCGCCTCCGACGGCGTGCGCATCTCCATGGCCGCCGCCGCGGACTGCGGCCTCTACCGGGACGGGGACGCCGCGATGTACCGCAACTGCTCCGGCGGCAACGAGCGGATCCTCGTGACGTACATCCTGTCGCCCAGCGAGTACTTCTGCGTGGCGCCGGGCGAGTCGAGGTACGTGGGCCGCTGGAACTTCACCTTCCGGGCCTACGTCCGGGGGACCTGCTTGCCGTTGCGACCCAGGGGGCGCCTCCTCCCGTGCGGTCCCGCGCCGCCGCACGCGCCCCCGCCCGTTCGCCCGCGCGGCCCTGGCGCCGTGGCGGGCCGTGCCCCGTCGCGCGTCCCCTTCGCGCGGCGGGGCTCCCTCCCGGACTGACCGCCCTCCCCGGCTGGACCGCTTTGCGGGCCCGTGACGGGCTCCGCTAAGCTGCCCTCTCCAGCAGTGGACGATCGAGGAGGTGAGACCCATTTCGCCAGATCAGGCCGGGTGCTCTCGCCCCGCGGTCGGGCCCGTCGCCCGTCGCGGCTGACCGGGAGGGCGCCCCACGGCATTCCGGAAGGGCGCTTCATGGCAGTTTCACCGCTTCCCCTCACTTCCTCCGCCATCACGGCCCGGCTCAGAGCGGCCGGCTGCGTCTTCGCCGAGGACGAGGCCGAGTTGCTCATCTCCACCGCGCGCACCCCCGGCGACCTCGCCGCCCTGGTGGACCGGCGCGTCGCGGGGCTCCCCCTTGAGCAGGTGCTCGGCTGGGCCGAGTTCTGCGGTCTTCGGGTGACCCTGGATCCCGGGGTCTTCGTGCCACGCCGCCGCAGCGAGTTCCTGGCGGCGCAGGCGATCGACCTGGCCCGGCGGACGCTCGCGAACGGCTCCGGCACTCCCGCGAACGGCGCCGGCACTCCCGCGGACGGCTCGGGTGGTCCGGCGGCCGGGTGCCGGATGGTGGTCGTCGATCTCTGCTGCGGTTCGGGCGCGCTCGGCGCCGCCGTGGCGGCCGCCCTTTCCACCCCCGTCGAGCTGCACGCCGTCGACCTCGACCCGGTCGCCGTCCGCTGCGCCCGGAGCAACCTCGCCCCCGCCGGAGGCCACGTTCACCAGGGCGACCTCTACGAGCCGCTTCCCGACCGGCTGCGCGGCCGCGTCGGCGTCCTGCTGGCCAGCCCGCCGTACGTGCCGACCGGCGCCATCGGGCTGCTGCCCGCCGAGGCGCGCGAGCACGAGCCGCTGCTGGCGCTGGACGGGGGCGTCGACGGGCTCGACATCGTCCGCCGCGTGATCGCCGGGGCGCCGCTCTGGCTGGCCCCCGGCGGGCACCTTCTGGTGGAGACGAGCGAAGGGCAGGCCGCGAACACGGCCGAGGCCATGGCGCGCGCCGGCCTCACCCCCCGGGTGACGGGTTCGGACGAGCTGTACGCGACCGTGGTCACCGGCACCCGGTGACGCGCCGGAGCGGCTGCCCACGGCCGGACGCGGCGCCGTCACCGGTGCCGCTCGCCACCTTGTACACCTCGTACAGGGTCTCCACCCCGGCCGACGACCATCGGCACGACGCCGATCGACGTTCAGGCGTCCAGGAGGCCGGCCAGCACGGCGGCGTGGCTGATGTCGGCGCGCACGGTCGCGGTGAGCAGCGTCAGCGGGCCGTCCCCGGCGAGGCGGCGCAGGCGCTCCAGCGCCGGCGCCCCCGCGGGCTGCTCCAGCTCGGCGAGGTTGCGGCGGGGGGACTCGGCGAACCGGGCGGGG
>NZ_JBFAHO010000064.1:0-28538 GCF_040654215.1 Nonomuraea sp. NPDC050733
CGGGAGCCGGGCGCGACCCCCACCCGCGGCGGGTCCTGGCCGGCCCCGCCTGCCGGCGGGGCCGACCACACGCCGGGGACTACAGGTGAATGCCGCATTCGACCTTCCCCAGCCCCGCCCAGCGGCCGCTGCGCGGATCCTCGCCGTCCGCGACCTGCCTGGTGCAGGGGGCGCAGCCGATCGAGGGGTAGTTGTCGTAGTGCAACGGGTTGATCAGCACCCCGTTGTCGGCGATGTAGTTGTCGACCTCCTCCTGGGTCCACCGCGCGATCGGGTTGACCTTGACCATCTGCCGCTTGGCGTCCCACTCGACGACCTTGGTGCCGGCCCGGCTGGGCGACTCGTCGCGGCGGATGCCGGAGATCCACGCGAGGTAGGGCTCCAGCGCGCGGTTGAGCGGCTCGACCTTGCGCAGGTAGCAGCACAGGTCGGGGTTGCGGCCGAACAGGCGCGGGCCGAGGTCACGGTCCTGCTCCTCGACGGTCCGCGACGGTTTGACGTCGATCACGTTGACGTCGTAGACCTGCCGCACCGCGTCCCGCGTGCCGACGGTCTCGGCGAAGTGGTAACCGGTGTCGATGAACAGCACGTCCACGCCCGGCTTGACCCGGCTCACCAGGTCGATGACGAGCGCGTCGCTCATCGAGGAGGTCAGGCACAGCCGGTCGCCGAACGTCGCCGCCGCCCAGCGGATGATCTCGCGGGCGGACGCCTCCTCCAGGAAGACGGCGGCCGACTCCACGATGTCCTGCAGGTCGAGGGCGCCGCGCTGGCTCCGGAGCCCGACCTCGATGTCCACCAGCGTCATATCGTCACTCCGATTCCCAGGAACTTCAGCTTGAAGGCGCGGGCGCACGAGCGGCAGTACCAGCCGCCACCGGTCGCGGACCCGCCGATGTTGAGCTCGCCCTCGTACGGTTCGAGGTCCTCGTCGCCGCAGTAAGGGCAGTGGAACGGGACGGCTCGCTCGCTCATCGCAGGTCCGCCTCGTCCGCGCGCTGCACCCAGTCGGCGAAGGACTCGCCTTCCTTCTTCTGGCCGTCGTAGTGGGTGACGACCCGCTCCACGTAGTCGGCCAGGCCGGCCGCCGTGGTCTTCAGGCCGCGCACCTTCCGGCCGAAGCCGCCGTTGACGCCGAGCGAGCCGCCGAGGTGGATCTGGAAGCCCTCGACCTGGTCGCCGTTCTCGTCGACGACGAGCTGGCCCTTGAGCCCGATGTCGGCGACCTGGATGCGGGCGCAGGAGTTGGGGCAGCCGTTGACGTTGATCGTCAGCGGCTCCCGGAAGTCCGGCAGCCGCCGCTCCAGCTCGTCGATGAGGTCGGACGCGGTGGCCTTGGTCTCGACGATGGCGAGCTTGCAGTACTCGATGCCGGTGCAGGCCATCGTCTGCCGCCGGAACGTGGACGGGTTGACCTGGAGGTCGTTGGCCTCCAGCTCGGCCACCAGCGAGTCGACCTGGTCGGGCGCGACGTCGAGGATGACCATCTTCTGCTCGACCGTGGTGCGGACCCGGCCGGAGCCGTGCCGCTCGGCGATGTCGGCGATGACGTGCAGCTTGTCGCCGTCGAGGCGGCCCACCTTGGGCGCGAACCCGACGTAGAAGCCGCCGTCCTGCTGCGGGAAGACGCCCACGTGGTCGCGGCGCGAGCCGCGCGGCTGGGCGGGTGCGGGACCGTCGGGCAGGGGAGCGCCGAGGTACTCCTTCTCCAGCACCTCGCGGAACTTCTCCGTGCCCCAGTCGTTGACGAGGAACTTGATCCGCGCGCGGTGGCGCAGCCGCCGGTAGCCGTAGTCGCGGAAGATGCCGGCCACGCCGGCCCAGACGTCGCCGACCTGGTCGGGCCGGACGAACACGCCGATCCGCTTGCCGAACATCGGGTTGGTGGACAGGCCGCCGCCCACCCACAGGTCGTAGCCCTTCTCGCCGCCGGGCAGCTCGACGCCGACGAACGCCACGTCGTTGATCTCGTGGACGGTGCAGTGGGCGGGGCAGCCGCTGATCGCGGTCTTGAACTTGCGCGGCAGGTTGGAGAACGCCGGGTCGCCGATGAAGCGGTCGTACACCTCGCTGATCTGCTCGGTGGCGTCGAGCACCTCCTCGGTGTCGATGCCGGCCAGCGGGCAGCCGAGGATGACGCGCGGGGTGTCGCCGCACGCCTCGGTGGTGGACAGGCCGACGGCCTCCAGGCGCTCCCAGATGTCGGGCACCGACTCGATGTCGATCCAGTGGAGCTGGACGTTCTGCCGGTCGGTCAGGTCGGCGGTGCCCCGGCCGTACAGGTTGGAGATGTCGGCGATCGCGCGGAGCTGGCGCAGGTCGAGCTGGCCGCCGTCGATGCGGACGCGCAGCATGAAGTAGCGGTCGTCCAGCTCCTCGGGCTCCAGGATCGCGGTCTTGCCGCCGTCGATGCCGGGCTTGCGCTGGGTGTAGAGGCCGTACCATCGCATGCGGCCGCGCAGGTCGGCGGGGTCGATCGAGTCGAAGCCGCCCTTGGAGTAGATGTCGATGATCCGCTGGCGGACGTTGAGCCCGTCGTCGTTCTTCTTGTTCTCCTCGTTCTTGTTGAGCGGCTCACGGTAACCGAGAGCCCACTGACCCTCGCCGCGCGGGCGCTTGTGGTGCCGGCTGGCAGGAGTGCTCATTGCGCGTCCTTCGCGTCATGGGCGCGCTCGTGCTTCCTCCCGCCTCGTCGTCGAGTGCGGGGGTTGCGAAGAGGAGTGCGACGCCCTCAGTCAGAAATCAGGGGATGATCAGCGGGCGTCACGACAGATGGCGCTGCGGACACGCTGAAGGTCGACGTGGCGTCGGCCGACGAGCATGGGGTCCGCTGGCATGTATACGAAGATACTCGGGCTGCCCGAGATGTCCAACAACGGTCCAGACTCTGGACGTGATCATCCCTGGCGCGGCCAGTCCAGCGGCGACTCCTTCTCGTGCTCCGAGCCCTGGTGCTGGCAGTCGCACCACGAGCCGCCCCGGCACTCCTCGTGTCGCCGCTCCTTGCAGCTCTCGCAGATCACCCTTCGCATTATTCCTCGTAGAACGTTGTTCGGTTAGGGTGGCGGGCATGAACGACAGGGGACAGCCGGCGCCGGACCTGATGGGGGAGCTGCTCGCCGACCTGCGCGCGGAGACGTCCTCCCTGGAGGCCCTGCTGGCGCCGCTGACTCCCGGGCAGTGGGAGCTGGCGACCCCCGCCGAGGGCTGGACGGTGCGCGACCAGGTCGCCCACCTGGCATGGTTCGACGACGCGGCCCGCACGGCGGTGACCGATCCGGCCGCGTTCCGCGCCTCGCCGGAGGTCTCCGCCCTGGGGCCGGGCTCGGTGGACGAGCTGGCGTTCCGGTCGCGCGGCATGCCGGCCGGCGAGCTGCACGCCTGGTTCCGCGCGGCCCGCGCCCGCAGCCTGGACGCGTTCGCCGGGCTCGGCGCGCGCGACCGGATCCCCTGGTACGGGCCGGACATGTCGGCCGCCTCGTTCGTCACGGCCCGGCTCATGGAGACCTGGGCGCACGGCGAGGACGTCGCCGCCGCGCTCGGCGTCACCCGCGAGCCCACGCTCCGGCTGCGGCACGTGGCGACGCTCGGCGTCCGGGCGCGCCCCTACGGGTTCGCCGTGCGCGGGCTGCCCCTCCCGGCCGAGCCCGTACGGGTGGAGCTGACGCCCCCCGGCGGCGGCGAGCCGTGGACGGCCGGGCCCGCGGACGCGGCCGACACGGTACGCGGCCCCATGCTGGACTTCTGCCTGCTCGTCACCCAGCGCGTCCACCTGGCCGACACCGCCCTCGTCGTCACCGGCCCCGCCGCCCGCGCCTGGGCGGAGATCGCGCAGGCGTTCGCCGGACCGCCCGGCAAGGGGCGTCCCCGCAGGTCATAGCCCGGCGCTCAGGGTCAGGCTCAGGGGCATACCGGATGTCGCGCGGCGCACGCGCGGTGACAAGCTGAAGTCATGCGCACGATTCTGAACGTCATCTGGCTGGTCTTCGCCGGCATCTGGCTGGCCCTCGGGTACGCCGTGGCGGGGATCGTCTGCTGCGTCCTCATCATCACGATCCCGTTCGGCATCGCCGCCTTCAGGATCGCCGCGTACGCCCTGTGGCCGTTCGGCCGGACGGTGGTGCGCGACCCCCAGGCCGGGGTGTTCTCCCTGATCGGCAACGTCATCTGGTGCGTGGTGGCCGGCGTCTGGCTCGCGATCGGCCACGTCCTGACCTCCATCCCGCTGTTCCTGTCCGTCATCGGCATCCCGCTGGCCGTCGCCAACCTCAAGCTGGTGCCCGTCTCCCTCCTCCCGCTCGGAGCGCGCATCGTCGACACCGACCAGGGCATGGGCACAGGGACATAGGCTGTCCGGAAGAGCCGCTGCGAATACGTTGGTGCCATGACGTCCACCGATCTGCCCACACGGGCGCGGAAGCGCATCGCCTCCGACGTCCGTGCCGGGCTGGGCTGGGTGCGCGGCACGAAGGCGTGGGCGATCGTGCGCGACGCCGTCGAGGCCGGGGTCGCCTACCGGGTGACCGGCCTGGCGGGCGAGGCGGCGTTCTTCGCCCTGCTGTCGCTGCCCCCGTTCGTGCTGGGCGTCATCGGCGTCATCGGCAAGCTCGGCACCTGGCTCGGCCAGGACAAGGTCGAGCAGGTGCGCCGGTGGGTGATCGAGCAGTCGGGCATCCTGTTCACCAAGGACACGATCGACAGCGTCGTCAACCCGCTCATGAACGACGTGCTGCGCGACGACGCCAGCAAGGTGTCCATCATCTCCCTGGGCTTCCTGCTGTCCCTGTGGTCCGGATCGCGCGCCCTGTATGTGTACGTCGACCTCATCTCGGTCTCGTACGGGCTGGGAGAGACGCGGGGAATCGTCCGGACGCGCCTCATGTCGTTCGGTCTCTACGTCGTCGGCCTGGCCATCGCCATCGTCGTCATGCCGATCCTCGTCATCGGGCCGACCATCCTCAGGGACGCGCTGCCGGGGGAGTACGCCGTCCTCATCGACGTGCTGTACTGGCCGGTCGTGGTCATCGGGTCGGTGCTGTTCCTGACCGTGCTCTACCACGTGAGCGTGCCGGTGCGGACCAGATGGTACAGAGAGCTGCCCGGGGCGGTGCTGGCGCTGTTCCTGTGGATCGTGTGCGCCGCCGTGCTGCGCGCCGTGCTCGCCGCGTGGTTCTCGCCCGTCTCCGTGTACGGCTCGCTCGCCGCGCCCATCGCCCTGCTGCTGTGGCTGTACATCACGGCGCTGGCCGTCCTCATCGGCGCCATCCTGAACGCGGAGGTGGACAAGCTGTGGCCGGTCCCCGGCCGTGCCGTGCGGGCGGAGGAGGCGGGCGTCGGAGGGGGCGCCGTCACCACGCGTGAGTGAGCCCGCACCACCACTTCCGCTATCGTCTGTAGACGTCGCGACTGGCGCATGAGGTGGACTCACCACCGGGGAGCGGAAGGGAGCGGAGGCCGTGCGCCTGGGTCTTCGCCGGATGTCAATGATGACAGGAGAGTCATGAGTTCTCTCGCTAGCGTCGACCCGCGGATCGCCGAGCTGATCCAGGCCGAGGAGCGCCGCCAGGCCGACACCGTCAAGCTGATCGCCTCCGAGAACTACGTCTCCAAGGCTGTCCTGGAGGCGACGGGCACCGTCCTGACCAACAAGTACTCCGAGGGCTACTCCGGCAAGCGCTACTACGAGGGCCAGCAGGTCATCGACCAGATCGAGACCCTGGCGATCGAGCGGGCCAAGTCGCTGTTCGGCGTCAACCACGCCAACGTCCAGCCCTACTCCGGGTCCCCGGCCAACCTCGCCGTCTACCTCGCCTTCGCCCAGCCCGGCGACACCGTCATGGGCATGGGCCTGCCGTTCGGCGGCCACCTCACGCACGGCTGGTCGGTCTCGGCCACCGGCAAGTGGTTCAACCCGGTCCGCTACGGCGTGCGCAAGGACACCGGCCGCGTCGACCTCGACGAGGTGCGCGAGCTGGCCCTGGAGCACCGGCCGAAGCTCATCTTCTGCGGCGGCACCGCCATCCCGCGCACGATCGACTTCGAGGGCTTCGCCTCGATCGCCCGCGAGGTGGGGGCCGTGCTGGCCGCCGACATCGCGCACATCGCCGGCCTCGTCGCGGGCGGCGCGCACCCGTCGCCCGTCGGCCACGCCGACGTGATCTCCACGACCACCCACAAGACGCTGCGCGGCCCGCGCGGCGCCATGCTCATGGCGTCGAGCGACGAGCACGCCACGGCCCTCAACAAGGCCGTCTTCCCGGGCCTGCAGGGCGGACCGCACAACCACACCACCGCCGCCATCGCCGTCGCCCTGCACGAGGCCTCGACCGACGACTTCAAGGCGTACGCCCACCAGGTCGTCGCCAACGCCAAGGCGCTCGCCGAGGAGCTGGGCAGCCGCGGCTTCGACCTCGTCTCCGGCGGCACCGACAACCACCTGATCCTGCTCGACCTCACGCCCAAGGGCATCGGCGGCAAGCCCGCCGCGCAGGCGCTCGACCGGGCCGGCCTGGAGACCAACTACAACACGGTCCCGTTCGACACCCGCAAGCCGTTCGACCCGTCCGGCATCCGCATCGGCACCCCGTCGGTCACCTCGCGCGGCATGGGCGAGGCGGAGATGCGGCAGATCGGCGCCTGGATCGACGAGGTCGTCACGGCCCTGGCCAAGGGCGACGCCGAGGACGTCATCACGCGCGTCCACCAGGAGGTCAGCGAGCTGACCGCCCAGTTCCCGGCCCCGGGCCTGTCCTAGTTCGCAGCAACGCCGACGGCCCCGTCCCGGACCCTCTGGTCCGGGACGGGGCCGTCGGCGTCGGGTCAGCCCAGGAAGTCGGGTCAGCCCAGGAAGAGGTAGTCGGCCCGGTACGGCACGCGCGCCTTCCGTCCCGGCTCGCACGAGCCCGCCGGTGCGACGCCGCCCTCGGTGTTGAGCCGCAGCACCTGGGTGACGCCCGACAGCAGCCCGCCCTTCGCGCCCGCCGGGGTGGCGGCCAGCACCAGCTCCGGTATGGCCCGCTCGCCGTTCGGGGTCTTGGTGACGACCTTGCCGCGCACCGCGCTGCCGTCCGGAGCGATCCACTGCGGCGGGCCGGCGGCCGGGGTGACGAAGGAGTGCGCGATGCCGCGCCGCAACCGGGCGTCCACGCCCTCCTGGGTGAAGGCGTACCCGCCGCCCGGCTGCTCGGCGCAGGCGTAGATCTGGGAGCCGCGCAGCACGTCGGCCGTCAGCGCGCGCGGGTGGCCGAACGGCTGGCCGGACAACTGGCCGCGCACCGCCCCGCCGCCGAACTCGGTGGTGTGCAGGTTGCTGTAGTAGCGGCCCGGGTGGGCGGCGATGCGCTTGACCACCGCGGCCGGCAGCCTGGCCTCGCCCGCCACGCCGGTGACGCCGGCCGGCAGCCCCTTCGCCGCGGCGAACAGGTCGGCCACGACGGCGCCGTTCCGGCCGCGGACGCCCTTGTGGACGTGGCCGTTCGTCACCGGGGCGAGCCCCGACCAGATCGCGGTGTAGCCGATGGCAGAGCCGTGCGGGCGCAGCCACCACACGGCGCGTCCGTCCTTGTCGCCCCGCTTCTTGCCGTCCTTCGCCTGCACCTCCTGCCCGCCGTCCGCACGCGAGCTCAGGGTGGCGCGGTTGCTGCCCTGGAGCACGCCGCCGAGGTCGACGGGGCCCACCCGGTGGAACTGGCCGCGCACCGCGCCCTTCGGGTGGCGGGCGTCGTGCACGTTGGCGTAGAAGCCGCCCGGGTCCTCGACGAGCGCCCGGACCAGCTCGGGGTCTGCCTCGACGGAGCCGCTGACGCCGAGCACGCCGCCGGGCAGCGGCCTGGTGAGGAACTCCAGCCGCACGTCGCCGTTCGCGCCCCGCGCGCCGAGGTGGATGTGGGCCGCGGTGGGGGCGCCGATCTGGTTCCAGCGGATCGCGAAGGCCACCCGGTCGCCGCTGACGCGCAGCACCACGGTCGCGCGGCCGTCGGCGTCGCCCTTGACGCCCACCTCGTTCGCACCGCGCAGGCCGGCGGCGAGGAAGACGTCACCGGCGTCGGCACGGGACAGGGCGGCGGGCACGATCGCCCGCTGGGCGGACCGGGCGTCGGCGGCGGCCGGGACGGCCGTGGGGGCGAGGGCGGCGGCGAGCAGGCCGATCGCGAGTGCGGCGCCGGTGCGGGCGTACTGGGGACTGGGCATGACGAACCTCTGCATTCGGGCGTTCGGGCTTTCGGGCGTTCGGTACGGCAGGCAGTACGGGGCCCGGACCGGCGGAGGTTCAACCCGTGAATAGGTAAAAGTACCGGTTGCCACCGGGGCGGAAAGAGGGCATGGAAATGCCCTCCCACCGCGGGTGAGAGGGCATCCGGCGCGAGGTCAGACGTTCACGGTGAGCAGTTTCTCGCCCTTCGTGGTGACCACCTCGAAATGGTCGATCTGTTCCAGGGGGTACGGACTGCCGCCGTGCGTGTACAGCGGATCCGGCTGCCCAGGGACCCCGTAACCGGCGGATGGAACCGCCCATCCCGTCATGACCCGCCGCTCCCCGGACTTCGACACCGACACCAGCTCGCACTCCAGCGGGCCCTTCACGCCCGACAGCTTGAGCGCCGCGTGGGTGCCCCACGCCTTCGACTCGATGACCAGGCCGCCGGTGACGCCGCGGGCGCCGGTGCCGGCCACGGGGGTGCCGTCGGCGTAGAACTGCTCCGCCGGACCCAGATGGTCGTGGTGCCCGGCCGCCACGGGCGGCGGCGCGCCCGAGTCGCCGAGCTGGGTGCCGACGGTCAGGCCGCCGGCGACCAGCGTCACCGCGGCGGCCAGGCCGATCACGATCGTGCCCCTGCGCGCACGGCGGTCGGCCGTCCGCTTGCGCCGCATCAGATCGACGACCTCGGCCTCGCCGCGCGACGGCGGCGGGCCGAGGTCGTCCAGCGGGCCGATGCCGACGAGCGCGCCCGCCACCCCCGACAGGTCGGCGAGCTCTGCCGCGCACGGCGGGCAGGTGGCCAGGTGCTCCTCGAAGGCGGCCTTGTCGTCGTTGTCCAGCAGGCCGAGGGCGTAGGCGCCCACATCGGTGTGCTCCACCTGCGACGTCACGCCGTCACCCCCCTCTCCTCCAGTGCGACGCGCAGGGCGCGTACGGCGTAGTACACCCGGGACTTCACAGTGCCCACGGGTATCCCGAGGGCCTCGGCGGCGTCGTTCACCGACCGGTCCCGCAGGATCGTCTCGTTGAGGATCTCGCGGTGCGCCGGCGACAGCGCCCTCAGCGCGTCTGACACGAGCACCTGGTGCAGCAGTCCCTCCATCTCGTCGGGCACGGGCACGCTCTCCAGCGGCCCGTCGCCCGACTCCTGAGGGCGGGCGTCCCTGCGCCGCCGGTCATCGATGACGATACGTCGGGCCACGGTCGCGAGCCAGGGCATCAGCGAGACCGAGGCCGGATCCAGCCGCTCGGCGGTGCGCCAGGCCCGGATCATGGTCTCCTGCACGACGTCCTCCGCCCACTGCCGGTCGCCCCCCGTCAGCCGTACCACGAAGGCGAGCAGCGGCCCGTGGTACTCCCGATAGAGAGCCGAGACGACCAGGTCGTCGTCGGGCCGCACACGCCTGATCCATTGGCTCAACCGTGGCTTGCCCATGAGGCCGGCTCCCTCGGCCGAGGGTGGGGGATACGTGCTGGTCCGCATCATTCCCCTTTCTCGAGCTGTCGGCAGGAAGTACGGCCAGGGCTCCGGGCACGGTTCAACGACACGCCGAGAAAAATGGGATTGCGTCCTTCGTGGCGGGATGCGTAGAGTCTGCGCGACGGCCCGGCATCGGGGCGTCGTCACCGCGCGTCGCGGTGACCATGGAGTGATCCCACGGAGCGCGAGAGCGCGGCCGTGGTGCGAGAAGAGTGCGAGACAGGAGGTGGAGACCATGCGGATTGTCCTGTTCCGCCTGCGTGCCGTTCACCTCCGGGTGCCTGCCTGAGCCACCCGGTCTCCCTTCTCAGCAGAGGAATCACTGCGTTGTCGTTCGACCTTTCCCTGCTCGGCTGGACCGCGTCCCGCGCCGCCGAGCTTCCTTCCGGCGCCGTCCCGGGGCGGGTGTCCCGTGTGGATCGCGGCGCCGCCGAGGTGATCACCGAGGACGGCCAGCATCACGCCCGCTACTCCGCGCGGGTGCGCCGGGCCTCGGCCGAGGACCCCGTCGCGCTGCCGTGCGTCGGCGACTGGGCCGCGCTGCGCGCCCTGCCCGAGGGCCGTTACGAGCTGGACGCCGTGCTGCCGCGCACCACGGCGTTCGTGCGCGGCGGCGTCAGCCGCGACTCGCGGGGCGGCCTGTCCGGCGACGGCCAGGGCCAGGTGCTGGCCGCCAACGTGGACATCGTGTTCGTCGCCGAGCCGTCCATGCACTCCACCGACTTCGCCGACCTCGGCCGCATCGAGCGGCTCGTCGCGCTGGCCTGGGAGTCGGGCGGCACGCCCGTGGTGCTCGTCACCAAGGCCGACCTGTTCGACCAGGGCCTCGACGACCTGCTCGCCGACGTGCACGCCGCCGCGCCGGGCGTCGACGTGCACGCCGTCTCCTCGCTGCGCGGGGAGGGCGTCGACCTGGTGCGCGCGTACCTGGAGGGCTCGCGTACCGCCGTCGTGCTCGGCCCGTCCGGCGCCGGCAAGTCCACGCTGGTCAACGCGCTGGCCGGCGACGGTGTCATGGAGACGCAGCTCGTACGCGCCGGCGACGGGCGGGGCCGCCACACGACGGTCCACCGGGAGCTGATCTCGCTGCCCGGCGGTGGCCTCGTCATCGACACGCCCGGCATCCGGCGGGTCGGCCTGTACGACATGAACGAGGGCGTCGACCTGGTGTTCTCGGACATCGACGAGCTGGCCCGGCAGTGCCGGTTCGGCGACTGCGGGCACGAGGCGGAGCCGGGCTGCGCGGTGACGGCGGCCGTCGAGAGCGGCGACCTGCCGGAGCGGCGGCTGCACAGCTGGCGCAAGCTCCAGCGGGAGGCGGCCTGGATGGCGGGCCGCACCGACGCCCGGCTCCGCAAGGAGCAGCAGAACCGATGGAAGATCATCCACAAGGAGATGCGCCGCTCCGGGCGTGCCCGTCCCTGACGGCCGCGATCAGGCGGTGACGTCGCCGTCCTGCCTGGGCGGCCTGTTGTCCAGGCAGGCGCGGACGAAGTCCCGGACGACGGGATCGGCGTCGCCGGCGGGAGTCCACGCGACGCCCACCCGGCTGGGCGCGACGCCGGTGACCGGCCGGTACGTGACACCGGGACGGGCGTAGAACCGCGCGGCGGACTCGGGTGCCAGGGCGACGCCGTAGCCGTTGGCGATGGCGCTGAGCCACTCGTCGGGCTGGTCGGTGACCGCCCCGACCCGGACCGGGCGGCCCTCGCGTTCGTCCGCGGCCAGCCAGAAGTCGCGCCACGCGCCCGTCTCGGCGGGGGCCGCCACGAACGGCTCCTCCCACAGGTCCCGGAAGGCGATCCGCTCACGCGCGGCCAGCGGATGGCCCGAGGGCAGCGCGACCCAGCGCGGCTCGCAGAGCAGCGTCTCCACGCGCATGAGGTCCTGGCCGGGGAACGGCAGCCGCAGCAGGGCGGCCTCGACGTCGCCCCCGGCGAGCCCGGCCGTCGGGTCGGACCACGCCGCCTGCCGCATGTCGGCCCGCCAGCCGGGCCGGCGGCGGGCGAAGTCCGCGACGATGCTCGGAGTGAACTCGTTCGCCGCGCTGGCCAGGAAGCCGATCCGCAGCACGCGGGCGGCCCGGGCGGCCGTGGCCCTGGTCTCCCGCAGCGCGTCGTCCCAGTCGGACAGCAGGGCGGGCACCCGCCCGGCCAGGGTCCGGCCCGGCTCGGTCAGCTCCATGCCGGACCGGGACCGCGCGAACAGCCGCACCCCGAGCTGGGTCTCCAGCTGCCGGATCTGCCGGGTCAGCGCCGGCTGGGACACGTACAGCCGCTCCGCGGCGCGGGTGAGGCTCCCCTCCTCCGCAACGGCGGCGAAGTACCGCAACAACCGGGTGTCGACGTCCATGACGCCAGGTTATAGACGCCGGTATTGGACGGCCGGGAGAGGGCTCGGCGAGGCTGGGCGAGCAAGCGAGCGGCGGCGGCCGCCCGGTGTCCGTCCCCGTAGGAAGCCCAGCTCCATGTCCCTTGTGTACGTTCTCGTCACCGTCCTCACGATCGCGGCCAACGCCGGGGTGGCGATCGCCGACTTCGCGCGGGCGGGGTTCGTCCTCGCCAACTCGGCCGCGGTGGGCCTCCCGCGCTCCTGGATCCCGATGCTCGGGGCGCTCAAGGCCGCAGGGGCGGCCGGGCTGCTGCTCGGGCTCTTGGGCGTCCCGCTCGTCGGCGTGGCCGCGGCGGCCGGGCTCGTCCTGTTCTTCACGGGCGCCGTCGTCGCGCACGTCCGCGCCCGCGTGTACGGCACGATCGCGGTCCCCGCCGGATACCTGGGGCTGGCCGTCGCCTCCCTCGTCCTCGCCGCCGCGTGATGACCCCGTCATGGCGAACGCGCGGGGGAGCGCGGGCGGGGCGGGTAGGACCAGGACATGGACGTGTTCGCCGACCGGGCCGAGGCCGGTGAGCTGCTGGCCGAGCGGCTGCTCCACCTCCGCGACCCCGTGGTCCTCGCCCTGCCTCGGGGCGGCGTCGCCGTGGCGCTGCCCGTCGCGCGGCGGCTCGGCGGTGTGCTCGACGTGCTCGTCACCCGCAAGATCGGCTACCCGCCGATGCCGGAGCTGGGCGTCGGCGCGATAGCCGAGGGCGGCGAGCCGGTGCTGGACCTGCCGCTGCTCACGCGGCTCGGGCTGCGGCCGTCGTCCGTGGCGGCCGTGGTCCAGGAGGAGCGGCGGGAGCTGGCCCGCCGGGTACGGGTCTATCGGGGCGAGCGGCCCCTGCCCGGGCTGGCGGGCCGCGAGGTGGTCGTGGTGGACGACGGCCTGGCGACCGGCGGCACGGCGCGGGCGGCGCTGCGGGCCGTGAACCGGGCGGGGCCGGCCAGGGTGACGCTGGCGGTGCCGGTCGGGGCCCGCGAGACGGTGCGGGCGCTGCGGGAGGAGGCCGACGACGTGGTGGTGCTCGCGATGCCCGCCGACTTCCGGGCGGTCGGCCAGTGGTACGTCCACTTCGACCAGCTCAGCGACGCCGACGTCCTGGAGCTGCTGGCAAGGGGGAGGGGAGACCCGAGTCCCTAGCCCGGCCCGGCACGGTTCCGGGCGGTGCGTCCCTTGCCCTGGTGCGTCCCTTGCTCTGACGGGTTCCGGGCCCGGCTCGTCAGGCGGCGAGGACGGCCCAGACGAGCTTGCGGCGGGCGCTGGAGACGACCCAGCCCCACGTGGTGGAGATCGCCTCGACCAGCCGCAGCCCGCGCCCGAACTCGGCGAACAGGTCGGGGGAGGCGGCCACCGGCGCGGCCAGGCAGCGGTCGGTGACCACGCACGCCACGTCGGTGCCGTAGCCGAGCAGGCGGAGCTCGTCGATGCCCCCGCCGTGGCGCATCGCGTTGGTCACCAGCTCGGACACCACGAGCTGCGCCTCGAAGGCCATGCCGTCCGACCCCCACGCGGCCAGCGTGTGGTCGACGAAGCGCCGGGCGGAGGACACGCACGCGGGCTCCATCAGCCCGTGGAAGGGGAAGATCGCGTCGCGGGGAGTGGGCCGGCCGCCCACCAGGACGGAGGACAGCCATTCCGGCGGCCGGGCACCTATGACGGGGGCTTGCGGCCGAGCGTCGAAAGTCGTCATCGTGGCCCCCGAAGCGCGGTCTGTTAAGTGATCCACAGCCATCTTTACGGCATGCGCTTTCCGATGCAAGACTTTTCGCCGTTTACGGATGCAAATCGCATTTGCACGTGCAGATGATCTAGGAGCGATGGCGTGAGCGCACCAAGTGCGGAAGGGAGCGTCCTCGGCTTCACGCCGGGAAGCCCGACGGTCCTGCGAATCCTGCTGGGCAGCCAGCTGCGCAGACTCCGCACGGAGAAGGGTATCTCGCGGGAGGCCGCCGGGTACGCGATTCGCGCCTCGCACGCCAAGATCAGCCGGTTGGAGCTCGGCCAGGTCAGCTTCAAGGCACGCGACGTGGCCGACCTGCTCACCCTCTACGGGGTCACCGAGGAGGCCGAGCGCGCCCCGCTGCTGAGCCTCGCCCGCCAGGCCAACGCCCAGGGCTGGTGGCACAAGTACGGCGACCTGCTGCCCGCCTGGTTCGAGGTCTACATCGGCCTCGAAGGCGCCGCCTCGGTCATCAGGACGTACGAGAACCAGTTCGTGCCCGGCCTGCTCCAGGCCCCCGGCTACGCCCGCGAGGTCATCAGGCTCGCGCACGACGTCGCGCCGCAGGACGAGATCGAGCGGCGGGTGAGCCTGCGCACCACGCGGCAGCGGAGGCTGACGGGCGAGGGCGCGGTCACGCTGTGGGCGGTGATCGACGAGGCGGTCGTGCGGCGCGCGCTCGGCGGTCCCGAGGTCATGCGCGAGCAGATCGACCACCTGCTGGAGATGACCGGCCTGCGCAACGTGACCGTGCAGGTGATGCCGTTCGAGCGGGGCGGTCACGCGGCGGCCGGCGGGCCGTTCAGCATCCTGCGCTTCCCCGAGCGGGACCTGCCCGACGTGGTCTACATGGAGCAGCTCACCAGCGCCCTCTACCTCGACAAGCCCGCCGAGGCCGAGCACTACATGCGGGTGATGGACCGGCTGAGCATCCAGGCGGAGTCCCCGGCGCGGAGCAGGAAGTTCCTGGAGGAACTGCGCTCGTCGCTGTGATCTCACCCCTGTGACTCACCCCATAGGGGAAATTTGGCCATCAGGTGTATGGCCGGTCTCGCGCTGCCGTAATCTCTGCTCGCAAAGCACGGATGCACGTGCATCTGCAAGCGAGGAGCTTCTTCCATGCATGGGTTCCGCAACGGAACGCCCGCCGGCCACCTCCCCGTCGTGTGGCGGAAGAGCAGGCGGAGCAACCCCAACGGCAACTGCGTCGAGGTGGCCACCCTGCCCACGGGGGAGATCGCGATGCGCAACTCGCGCTTTCCCGACGATCCCGCGCTCGTCTACACGCGCGCCGAGATCACCGCGTTCGTCCTGGGGGCCAAGGACGGGGAGTTCGATGACCTGATCGTCTGATCTGCTCGAACGGGGTCGACGAACGACGAGAGCCCGGCGCCGAGGGAAGGCGCCGGGCTCTTTCGCGTGCTCGGGTTGAGAATCGCGCCTGATCATGCAGTTGTCCCGACCGGGTTCGCCGGGGCCTGGACCTGGGGGGCCTGGCCCCGGTTCATCGGGACAACTGCGGGATCACACGGTGCTCGTGACTGCCGGGCGGGTCAGGCGGCGGAGATGCCGGCGCTGGCGGCGCGGCGCATGCGACGGCGACGCTCGGAGGCGCGCTCGTCCTCGTTGAGGCCGCCCCACGTGCCGTACTTCTCCGGGCGGGAGAGCGCGTAGTCCAGGCACTCGTTGCGGACGGGACACTGCGCGCAGATCGCCTTGGCCTTCCGCTCGCGTACGTCACGCTCGGGCTGGCGCTCTCCGTCGGGGCCGAAGAAGAGCACGAGGTCCTCACCCCGGCACGCGGCATCATCCTGCCAACCCCAGCTGGGGCGCGGGCGGGCGAGCTGCCGACGTACCTGAGACATGAGAAAACCACCTTCGTGAGAGGTATTTCGGTAATTGAGCCGCATTGGACGCTTTCGGCGTCACTGTTCCAACGCAAGGAGGGGCCGTGATGTTCCCATGAGTCAGGTAAGCGCCGGCGTGGCATACCGCACAGGCGAGAGCCTGTCCAGCGAAACCAGCCGGTAGGTGGTGATCGTGTCGGCGCAAGCCGTGCCGCACGGCGCTCGGAACGCCGAGGGCTTGACCACAACCCGGAACCGGACGTCTCCGCAGCTCACGAGGGCCTCGGTGACGTCGCCGTCCGACCTGGAGGATTCCACGGCCACTGCGCCGACAGAGCACTCTCCCGTATGGGCTCGGGCGAAGTGCTCGACGGCTTGCAATGGCTCAGGGATGCCTGCGCGTCCCCGGTAGCGGTCGAGAATGATCTCGCCCGACCGGTACGCGTTAGCCGCTGCGATCGCAGCAGCCTGAGACATGCTGCCGTAGAAAATTCCGTGTGGCAAGCACACGAGGTTGGCGGCGTAGCGATCGCCGCCAACGTGTGACGTTTCCCATACTCTGTCCGGCCACCTGGTGGCCAGGTCACGAGCAAGGGGTAGTCCAATGCGGGCGCAACACGCATTGCGCTTGGCGTGCGTGCAGACCAGAAATACCGGCTCGTCTTCAAGTATGCAGGACTCCGGGACCACTCCGGCCACCAGCGCGTCGAGGTCAAGATCGTCAGGACCTGCGACGACGCCCGAGGCCAGCCACGGTTCCGGGCCCGCGCCGTAGGCGACTAGCACACGCATCCCTTGCCCCGCCGAGCGGGTCCGCCGCCCGGGGCGCCGGATCAGCTGGGGCCTGACGCCGCGCTCCAGGGCCCGCTCGACGAGCCGGGCGACGTCGTCCGGGAGTTCGAGGCTCTCCAGGTGGGAGGGCCACGGGCCGGAGTGCTCGACGAGCAGCCACAGCCGGGCCCCCACGGTGGCGCTGGCCCAGGTGGGCACCGCCCCGCTGTGGCATCCGTCCGGATGTTCGCAGCCCCTGGCCAACGCTCCCCCTCTGTGCGCCCGTACGAGATTAGGTAAGACTAACCTAACGGTAAGGCTCGCCGGATGTGGGGGATCCGCCCGACGTGTCGCCCCGCTTCCGTGTCGCCCCGCTTCCGTGGCGTCCCGGTCTCGCCGTGCTCCCTCGCGAGCGGCCGCGGGCGGCAGCGGGCGGTCACGGGGTGTCCGGCGTCCCGGTGGCGTCTCCGGGGACGTCACCGGCGGCCTCCAGGGTGGCGGCGGCGCGGGCCAGCATGGCGCGGGCGGCGGGCAGGGCGGCGGCGCGGTCGGCCGGGACCAGGCCGATGCGGGTGCGCCGGTCCAGCAGGTCCCCCTCGTCGAGGGCGCCCTCGTGCAGCGCCGACCAGAGCAGCTCGCCCGCCGTGACGCCCTGCCCGACCTCCTCCGGGTGGGCGCGGGCGTACGGCAGCACGGCCGCCGCCTCGCCGCCGTAGCGCTCCACCAGCCGCGCCGGAAGGCGCTCCGTGTCCTGGCCGGTGTCCCGGCGCCGGCGCCGGCCCCAGCCCCTTTCCCGGCCCGCGCCTCGGTCCGCTCCCGGGTCCGTGTCCCCGCCCCCGGGTCCGCCCGGCGCGGTCGGTGTGCTCGGCGCCGGGGTCGCGCCCACGAGCGGCAGGCGGGACGTGCGGCAGGGCCCCGCCTCCAGCCCCGCGACGGACACGACCCGGTCCACGGCGTCCTCGGCCATCCGGCGGTACGTGGTCAGCTTGCCGCCCACGACGGTGACCAGCGCGTCGCCACGCCCGCCTCTCCGGCCCCTCTCGCCGCCCAGCACCGCGTGCCGGCGTGACAGGTCCGCCGTGCCGCCTTCGGCCGCCAGGAGCGGCCTGAGGCCCGCATAGGCGCCCGCCACGGCCTCCCGGGGCAACGGAGCGTCCAGAACCGCGTTGAGGAGGCCGAGCAGCGTCGTGACGTCCTCCTCGGGCGCCTCGGGCACGTCCGGGACGGGACCGTCCACGGGCTCGTCCGTCAGCCCCACGTACGCGCGCCCGTCGGGCTGGGGGAGCAGCAGCGCGAACCGGTTGCCGGCGCCCGGGACCGGCAGGTGCAGCCCCGCCGTGAGCCCCGGCAGCGTGCCCGGCGCGAGCACCAGATGCGTCCCCCGCGACGGCCGCAGCCGCACGCGCGGGTCCAGGCCGCCCGCCCACACGCCCGTCGCGTTGACCACGGCCCTGGCGCGGATCTCGAACTCCTCACCGGTCAGCTCGTCCCGCGCCCGCGCTCCCCGGCCCGTCATCTCCAGGACGCGGCAGCGGGTCAGGATCCGGGCGCCGTGCGCGGCGGCCGTACGCGCGAGGGCCACCACCAGGCGGGCGTCGTCGAGCAGCCGCCCGTCCCACGACAGCAGCCCGCCGCGCAGGCCCTGCGGGCGGAGGAACGGCGCGAGCCGGCGCGTCCGCCGCGCGTCCAGGCGCGACGGGCCGGGCAGCAGCGGCCGGGGCGTGCGGGCGGCGGTCCGCAGCCCGTCGCCGAGCCGGTAGCCCGCCATCACGGCCGTCTCCCGGGCCCGCGAGACGTCGCGGGTCAGGGGCAGCACGTACGGGTGCGCGCGCACCAGGTGCGGCGCCGTGTGCCGCAGCAGGACGCCGCGCTCCACGGCGCTCTCGTAGGCGATGCCCACCTCGCCCCTCGCCAGGTAGCGCAGCCCGCCGTGCACCAGCTTGGAGCTCCACCTGGACGTGCCGAACGCCAGGTCGTGCGCGTCGGCCGCCGCCACCGTCAGACCCCGGGAGGCGGCGTCCAGGGCCGCGCCCGCGCCCGTGGCGCCGAGCCCCACCACGAGCACGTCCACCGTCTCCTCGGCGGTCCGCGCGAGCTCCCGGCTCCTCCTACGGGCGTTGAGCGAGCTGTCCAAGGTATCCCTCCAGCAGGGTCGCGAGCTCGGCGTCGAGGTCGTCCAGGGTCACCGTGTCACTGCCTTCGTCGCGCTCTCCGCCTCCGCCGCCCTGGCCGGAGCCGCCGGAGCCGCCGTCCGGCCCCGAGCCGGGGCCGGGGCCGGTCATGGCGGGCGCGGAGATCAGGAACGACTGGGCGACCAGCAGCACCGCCCGCGCCGCGCGCGGATCGCCGGTGACGCGTTCGAGCACGGCGAGGACGGCGTCGTGGGTGGCGCCCCTGCGGTGCAGCAGGTACGGCAGGAGCAGCTCGGGGTCGGCCTCGACGATCTTGACCCAGAGCGGGTGGGCGCGCAGCCGCCGCACCCCCTCCACCACGGCCGCCACCGGCTCGGACAGGTCCAGGTCCTCCACCGCCCGCAGCCACTCGCGCGTCATCAGGTCGGCCACCAGCGACCGCACGTCCGGCCAGCGCCGGTAGAGCGTCATGCGCGAGACGCCGGCCCGGCGGGCGACGTCGGTGAGCGTGGTGCGCCGCACCCCGTAGGCCAGGACGCAGTCACGCGCCGCGTCCAGAACGCCGTCATTGTGACGGATCAACGTCATGTGTCACAGTGTAGACATGTCCGCTGAACCCATGCTCTGGTCCGGCTGGGGCGACCCCGCCCGCGCCCGCGAGCTGCCCGGCCCGGTCCGCGAGCTGCTGGGCGACCTGCTCGGCGTGCGCGGGCCCGCCGCCCCGGCCGTGCCGCTGGAGTCGGTGCGGCTGCCCGGTTCCGCCCTCGACGGCCGCCTGCTGGAGGCGCTGGCCGGGATCACCGGCGCCGCCCACGTCCACACCTCCCACGAGGCGCGGGTCCGGCACACGCGCGGCAAGTCGACGCCCGACCTGCTGCGCATGCGCGCCGGCGACGCCCTCGACGCGCCCGACGCCGTCGTGCTGCCCGGCTCGCACGCCGAGGTGGCCGCGCTGCTGGAGCTGTGCTCGCGCGAGCGCGTCGCCGTCGTCCCCTTCGGCGGCGGCACCTCGGTCGTGGGCGCTCTCGCCGCCGGCCGGCCCACGACCACGGAAGCCGGCCCGTCCGGGACCGGGACCGGGAACGGGGCCGGGAACGGGGCCGGGAACGGGGGCGGTGGGCGGGCGTTCGCGGGTGTGGTGGCGCTGGACCTGGGGCGGCTGGACCGGCTCGTGGGCCTCGACGCGGAGTCGCGCGTGGCCGAGCTGCAGCCCGGGCTGCGGGCGCCGGAGGCGGAGCGGCTGCTCGCCGAGCACGGCATGACGCTCGGCCATTTCCCCCAGTCGTTCGAGTACGCCACGCTCGGCGGCTTCGCGGCGGCCCGGTCCAGCGGGCAGGCGTCCGCCGGCTACGGCCGCTTCGACGACATGGTGGCCGGGCTGACCGTGGCCACCCCCATCGGCACACTGGAGCTCGGCCGGGCGCCCCGCTCCGCGGCGGGGCCGGACCTGCGGCAGCTCGTCCTCGGCTCCGAGGGCGCGTTCGGCGTCATCACCTCGCTGCGCCTGCGGGTGCGGCCCGCGCCCGCCGAGAAGGTCTACGAGGGCTGGCGCTTCCCGTCGTTCCGCGCGGGCGCCGCCGCGCTGCGCGCGCTCGCCCAGGACGGGCCGCTGCCCACGGTGCTGCGGCTGTCGGACGAGACCGAGACCATGGTCGGCCTGGCCCGGCCGGACGCGCTGGGCGGAGGAGAGACGAGCGGAGGAGAGGCGGGCGGAGGAGAAGCGGGCGGAGGCGGGGCCGGCTGCCTGGTGATCGCCGGCTACGAGGGCGCGTCCGTGGCCGCCGTCCGGGCCGGGGCGGGGGCGGTGCTCGCCCGGCACGGCGGCGAGCCCCTCGGCGAGGAGCCGGGGCGGGCGTGGGAGCGGGGCCGGTACTCGGCGCCGTACCTGCGTGACTCTCTGCTGGCCGCCGGCGCGACCGTGGAGACGCTGGAGACGGCCTGCTTCTGGTCGGGGCTGCCCCGCCTGTACGACGCGGTGCGGCTGGCGCTGCTCGGCGCGCTCGGGTCGCCTCTGGTGATGTGCCACATCTCCCACGTGTACGAGACGGGCGCGTCGCTGTACTTCACCGTGGTGACCGCCCAGCACGGCGACCCGGTGGAGCAGTGGGCGAAGGCCAAGCGGGCCACCCTGGAGGCGATCGCCGGGGCGGGCGGGACCGTGTCGCACCACCACGGCGTCGGCCGCGATCACCTGGAGGCGTACACGGAGGAGCTGGGGCCGGTGGGCGTCGAGGTGCTGCGGGCCGTCAAGGCGCGGCTGGACCCGGAGGGAGTGCTCAACCCCGGCGCGCTGGTGCCCTGACCGGCCCTCCGGCGGGCTCAGGGGGGCGGGTCGATGGCGGCCTCGGCCTCCCGCGCCGTGGCCGCGGCCTCGCCGTACCGGTGCAGCGCCTCGTACGTCTCCGTCAGGGTCCCCAGGCACATCACCAGCGCCGGGCCGCCCAGCGAGCGGGCCAGCGCGGCGGCCTCCAGCGCGTACGGCAGCGCCTCCCCGGGCCGCCCGCGCCCGAGCATCACCCGGGCCGCCGCGCGCAGCGAGCGGACCAGCAGCGGCGTGTGCGCGGCCGGGTCCGCGGCGGCCAGCGCGCGGCTGCGCGCGACCGCCTCCACGACGCAGCGGACCCGCGCCCGGCTCCACCGCCACCGCATGTGCGCGAACGCCAGCAGCCCTTCGACGGCGGCCACCTCCGAGGTGTCCCGCCGGGTCGTATCGTCCGGACCGTTCCGGGCCATGGCAGCCCCTCCCGCGGCCGACAACCGCTTGCTTGGGGCGTGAGGCTACACATGGGAACCTTCCGTGTCGAGAGCGGCACGGAGCGTTCGTGGATGCGCGCCGGAAAGATCACGGTAAAGATATGGTCATGGTGGAAGCGGCGGCCGAACGCGGAAAGCAGCTCTCGTCCCGGGTGTCCGAAGAAGGGGCAGGCTGGGCCTGTTCCCGGATCGGCGCGTTCGACCGGCTGCGCCCGAAGCGGAAGGGCTTCACCTGGCTCGACCCGCGCACACTGTGGCGCTCGCGCAACGAGATCCTGGCCGGGCTGTTCGGCGACCCGTCGCCCGAGGTCCGGGAGCGCTGGGTGCGCGGCCAGCTCGACCGGGGCGCCGACCCCGGCTTCCGCGTCCGGCCCGGCCTGGGCGCCGCCTTCGACTTCATCCTGCTCGGCGACACCGGCGAGGGCGACGCCTCGCAGTACGCGGTCGTGCCCGGCCTGCTGCGGATGGGGCGGGGGACGTCGTTCGCGGTGGTGGCCAGCGACGTCATCTACCCGGCCGGATCGGGCAACGAGTACGGGGACAAGTTCTTCCGCCCGTACCAGGACTACGACGCACCCATCTACGCGATCCCCGGCAACCACGACTGGTACGACGGGCTCGGCGGCTACATGCGGGTCTTCTGCGACGCGCCGCCGCTCAAGCCGGGCCCGGCCGGCGGGCGGCTGCGCGGGCTCCTCTGGCGCAGGCCCGAGACCATCGACGAGTCCCGCCTGGCCGAGGCCCGCAAGCTGCGCTCGCGCCCCTCCCAGCAGGCCGCCGGCCCGGCCGCCCAGCCCGGCCCGTACTGGGCGATCGAGAGCGAGAGCCTGCTCGTCGTCGGCGTCGACACCGGCATCAGGGGCGCCATCGACCGGCGGCAGACCGCCTGGTTACGCGAGGTGTCCCTGGACCCCCGGCCCAAGATCCTCGTCACCGGCAAGCCGATCTACACCCGCAACGAGTACAAACCCTCGCCGCTGGAGGACGGCGGCACGATCGACGACATCGTGCGCGACCCCCGCCACCGCTACGTGGCCGCCATCGGCGGCGACGTGCACAACTACCAGCGCTACCCCGTCCGGGTGGGCGACCGGGTCATCCAGTACGTCGTGTCCGGCGGCGGGGGCGCGTTCATGCACGCCACCCACACCATCGGCCGGGTGGACGTCGCCGGCGTCCACGAGGACGACTTCAAGTGCTACCCGCTGCGCGGCGACTCCCTGTCGTTCTACAGCCAGCTCTACGCCAGGCGGCTGCGCATGAAGTGGCTCTACCTCACGCCGGCCGAGGCGGCCTGCGTCATGTCCGAGCGCATCGGCAACACCCCCGTACGGCCCATCGAGTCGCCGGTACGGATCACGCCACGCGTCAAGTGGGCGGCCCGGCTGCTCGGGTCCTGGCCGTGGCCGCTGCGGCTGCCGGTCGACCGGGTCTTCCACCGCTACCTGTCCGAGCTGTCCGACTGGGACACGCCCCCGTTCTTCAAGCAGTTCCTGCACCTGTCGGTCACGCCGGACACGCTCACCCTCCGCTGCTTCGCCGCCACCGGCTGCCTGGACCAGGAACTGGAGCCACCCCTGGAGGACGAGGTCAGGATCGCTTTGTCTTGACGTAGTCCCCGCACGGAAGTGCGGGGACTTTCGTCCGTGCCGTTGGTGAGGCACCCCGAAGGCTTCCTGTTTCATCGACCAGTGCCTCCGCGAGTGGTGGTCTCACCCGGTCTCCACAGGCGTTTGATCTGTCCGCCCGTCCGGCGGCCAGGATGTTCTTCGCCGCATTGACGTCTCGGTCATGGACGGTCCCACATGGACAGTTCCAAGACCGGACGTTGAGGGGCAGGGACTCGGTCAGAGCCCCGCAGACCCCACACAGCTTCGATGAGGGCCACCAGCGGTCGATCTTGGCGAAGTGCCGCCCGTATCGTTCGGCCTTGTAGGCCAGCATCGTCG
This sequence comes from Nonomuraea sp. NPDC050733, assembly GCF_040654215.1. NCBI lineage: Bacteria > Bacillati > Actinomycetota > Actinomycetes > Streptosporangiales > Streptosporangiaceae > Nonomuraea > Nonomuraea sp. NPDC050733. The sequence continues at coordinate 23,231 of NZ_JBFAHO010000064.1, forward strand.
TGAAAAGCGACCATCCGGCGTCATGAACGCTTTTCGCCAGCTTGGTGCGTCCAAGGCTGGACACGCACAGGTTCTCCACGTAGACCGCTTGGTTGTCGCGGATGATCTGTGTGGAGAGCTTATGCTCCCAGTCGCGGCGCGTCCCCGATCTTGGGCAGGCGCAGTTTTCCGCTCGCCGTGATACGGAAGGGGGCGTTCCTGGTGAAGCGGATCGTCTGGCGGCTGTCCTTTCGCGAACGCAACCGGGGAGGCGAGACCTTCGGCCCCTTGCGGCGGCCAGTCATTGAGGAGAAGAAGTTGCGATAGGCGCAGTTGAGGTCTGCCAGCGCCTGCTGGGGTACCACCGCCGACACCTCGCCAAGCCACGCCCGCTCTGGCCTTCTTTTGGCCTGCGTGATGATCTGCTTCGACAGGTCTCCATCCGAGATGTACGGCAAGCCGCCCGCGTGTGCTTCGCTCCGGACGCGCAGCCCGTCGTTGAACACCGTTCGCGCGCACCCGAACGCCTTGGCCAGCGCGGTGCGCTGAGCGGCGCTCGGGTAGATCCGGTACCGATAACGAAGCTGCACGAGGTCAAAGGTGCCATGAGCGCGCGCCGAATGTACGAGTGTTCGATGACTTCGGACCCTGGGCTCCCAGCATGCGCATCAGCGGACCGAAAGGGCGGGTGAGGCTTCATCTGCGTCAGGCGGCACTTTCTCCACCATGGCCGGGGCTTTCTGCTTTGTCGTAGGCGCCTGGCACGCTGGGGGGCGTGTACGTGGTGGTGGCGGGGGAGACGGTGCTCCCTGTGGGGTCGTCCGATCGTCCGGGCCGCTCCGGTGATCTCGCGGGGGCCGTGCGGGAGCTGGAGCGGGAGCGGCCCCGCTGGGTGTGGGCCGACGCCCGGGAGGACTACCCGCCGCTCCTGCGCGCCGGGGTGCGCGTCTCCCGCTGTCACGACCTCGCCCTCACCGAGGGACTGCTGCTGGGCTTCGAGGGGCGCTACGGCGAGCCGCGCTCCGCCCGCGCCGCCCACGCCCGCCTGCACGGCCTGCCGGTGCCCGAGGATCGGCCGAGCGAGCCCGACACCCTGTTCGCGCCCGAGCCGCTGGGCGCCGACGCCGTCGCCGAGGTGCTGGCCGACCAGCTGCGCCGCATCGAGGCGCTGCCCGACCCCGGCCGCTTCAGGCTGCTGGTCGCCGCCGAGTCGGCGGGCGCGCTCATCGCCGCCGAGATGGGTCACGACGGCATGCCGTGGCGGCGCGACGTGCACGACGCGCTGCTGACCGACCTGCTCGGGCCGAGACCCGTCCACGGCATGCGGCCCGCCCGGCTCCAGGCGCTGGCCGACGAGGTGTCGGCCGCGTTCGGTCACCCGGTCAACCCCGACTCGGTGCAGCAGCTGGTCAAGGCGTTCAAGGGGGCGGGCGTGGCGCTGAGGAGCACCCGCTCCTGGGAGCTCAAGCAGGTCGACCATCCCGCCGTCGCGCCGCTGCTCGCCTACAAGGAGTTGGCCCGCCTGTTCAGCTTCCACGGCTGGACGTGGGCCGACCAGTGGGTGCGCGACGGGCGGTTCCGCGCCGAGTACGTGGTGGGCGGCGTGGTGTCCGGGCGGTGGGCCACCTCGGGCGGCGGGGCGCTGCAGATCCCCAAGGTGATGCGGCGGGTGGTCGTGGCCGACGAGGGGTGGACCCTGGTCGTGGCCGACGCCGCCCAGCTGGAGCCGCGGGTGCTCGCCGCGATGGCCGGAGACGTGGGGCTCGCCAGGGCGGCGGGCGAGATCGACCTGTACTCCGCCCTGGCCCAGGCGTTCGGCGGTGACCGCGGTCACGCGAAGATCGCGATGCTGTCCGCGATGTACGGCGGCACCAGCGGCGACGCTCCCAAGCTGCTCGCCATGATGCGCCAGCGCTTCCCCCGCGCCTACCAGTTCGTCGAGGACGCCGCCAAGGCGGGCGAGGAGGGGCGGCTGGTGCGCTCCTGGCTGGGCCGCACCTGCCCGCCCCCGTCGGAGCGCTGGCGCGGGCTCGTCTCGGGCCCCGAGGGCGGCCGGGCCGCGCGTGACCGCGGCCGGTTCACCCGCAACTTCGTGGTGCAGGCCACGGCCGCCGAGTGGGCGCTCGCGCTCATGGCGGTGCTGCGCGGGCTGCTGCCGGACCCGGCCAGGCTGGTGTTCTTCCAGCACGACGAGGTGATGGTGCACTGCCCCCTGGAGCAGGCCCAGGAGGTGATCGACGCGGTTGCCGCGGCGGCGGCGGAGGCGACGCGGCTGGTGTTCGGCAGCACGCCGGTGCGCTTCCCGATGGAGGCGGTGGCGGTCGCCTCCTACGCCGACGCCAAGTGACCGCGGCGCGTCCGGGCGTGGGCGACGGCCAGCCACAGTGCCGCCAGCGTCACCATCACGCCCACCACCAGGCCGAGCATCCCGTACGACAGCCCGCCCACGATCGCGCCGGCCACGACCGTGCCCGTGGCGCCGCAGACGTTCATCAGCAGGTCCGACAGGCCCTGGACGGCGGGCCGGCGCTCCACCGGCACCGACTCGCTGAGCAGTGCCGACCCGGCGACCAGCCCGCACGACCAGCCCAGCCCGAGCAGCACCAGCGCGGTGGTGACCTGCCACACGCGGTGCCCGGCCGTGCCCGCCAGGGCCGCGGAGCTCAGCAGCAGCGACATGCCGAGCAGCAGCACCGGCACCTTGCCCGCCTTGTCGGACAGCCAGCCGACCACGGGTGACAGGACGTACATGCCGGCGATGTGCAGGCTGATCACCAGGCCGATGACGTCCAGGTTGGAGCCGTCGTGGTGGAGCTTGACCGGGGTCATCGACATCACCGAGACCATCGCGGTGTGGCTGACCGCGACCATGACGAGCGCCCGCCGGGCCATCGGGGTGGAGCGCAGCGTCTCCCAGGCCGGGCGGATCGTCCGTACGCGACCGGCGGTGACGGGGCGGGCGCCGTCGCGCTCGCGGGCCAGCTTGAGCGGGTCGGGACGCAGCCCGGCCACCACGATGACGAGCGCCAGCGCGAACGCGAGCGCCGCGAACGCGAACGGGCCGGCCTTGTCCGCCAGCCCCGCGTCGACGCCGATCTGGTCGGCGGGCCTGGCCAGGTTGGGACCGGCGACGGAGCCGATCGTGGCGGCCCACACCACGAGCGACAGGTGCCGGGCGGCGTGCCCCTCGGGGGACAGGTCGGTCGCGGAGTAGCGGGCGGCCAGGTTGCCGGCGCTGCCGCCGCCGACGAGGACGAGCCCGGCGAGCAGGAGCGGCCAGTTGCGGATCGAGATGGCGGCGACGGACAGCACGCAGCCGGCGAGCGCGGCCACGTACGCCAGCGACAGGCCCGCCCGCCTTCCGCCCCGCGCGGCCGCCCTGGCCGCCGGCAGCGCCAGCAGCGCCGCGCCGAGCACGGTCGCGGTGCCCGCGAAGCCGCTGACGACCGTCGAGCCGGACAGCTCGTCCACCACCACCGAGCTCAGCGCCAGGCCGACCGCCACGCCCACGCCGCCGACGATCTGCGCGCCGGACAGGACGGCGAGGGTACGACGCTGAATTCCGCGGACATCGTCATGGGGGGAGATCGGGGATCGCGTGGGGGCGCTGGTCACCTGTGAAGTCTCCCATAGCCCACAAGATCCCCTCTAAAGAGGACAAGGCGCCTTTACGGTACGAGGCTCCAGTGCCGGAACGGTCAGAGGAGGGTCACCGGATCACCCTGGGCGAGGGTGCCGCGGTGGTCCGGGATGAGGTTGACGCCGAACCAGACCTTGCCGTCCCACCTGCGGTGGCGGGCGAGGGTGCGCGTGGGCTCCTTGCCCCGGGCGAGCGTCACCGGGTCGATCGTCGTGAACACGCACCGGTCGCAGCCCTTGCTGACCCGGAAGTCGACCTCGCCGATCCGCACCCGCTTCCAGACGTCCTCCGCGAACGGCTCGGACACGCCGTCGATCACCACGTTCGGCCGGAAGCGGCGCATCGACAGCGGCGCCCGGGGCTCCTCGCCCCGCTCGGCGGCCGTCTGCGCCACCCAGTCGTTGAGCTGGTCCAGCGAGGCCGTGGTGGTGAGCAGCAGCGGGTAGGCGTCGGCCAGGCTCACCCGGTCCTCGGGGCGGCCGTACAGGGGATCGACGGGACGGCGGGTGGGGTCGTCCTGCCAGGCCAGCCGGGCGGGCACCCCGATCAGCGCCGACAGCCACGCCGCCGCCTCGTCGCCGCAGTCGGACAGCTCCACGGGGATCTCCCCCATGACCACCCTGACGCGGCCGCCGGCCGTCCCGCGCGGCGGGACCACGCGCAGGGGCGGCGCGTGCGGCCCGGTCAGCGTGAGCGCGTCGGGGCCGAGCTCGGCCACGCAGGTGAGCAGCCGCTCGTGCACACGGCCGGTCAGGATCTCGCCGTCCTCGCCGACGACGAGGTAACGCCGGTCGCCGGCCAGCCCCCACGGCTCGACCACGGCCCGCCGCACCTGGTGGCCGCCGGTGGACTTCACGGGGTAGAAGTGGATGCTCGCCAGCCTCATGCGGTGACCGTACCGCACGGCCCGCGCCGTCCCGCCGGGGCCGTCCCGCCGGGCCGTCCGTGGGGGGTCGGAAGGTCCGGACATCGGGCGGAAGGTCAGGCCGTGGGGCGGAAGGTCTCCAGGAACACCTTGCGGGTCTGGGCCTGGTCGTCCCAGGTCAGCTCGGGCATGTCAAAGGTGATCTTGAACGCCGACTTGTCGTCGATCGTGACGTACCGGGTCAGCGCGTGCATCGGGACGCCGTTGGAGCGCGTGTACGTGTACTCCCAGTCCGCGGCCTTCCACGTGCGGAACTGCGTGGCCTGCAGCTGCACCTGGATGTAGCCCTCGACGCCGCCGTCCGACTCGGCCCGGCCCAGCTCGGCCAGGCCGCCGTCCGGCTGCGACGACGCGGGCTCGACCACGATCCGCATGCCCGAGTCCTTCGGCCCCGCGAACGTCGTGCCGTCCCCGGACGTGGCCGGCTTCCACGCGGCGGGCACGGCTGCCTTGAACCCCGGCGGCGTGTGCTCCTTGTAGCCCTCCGGCACGGTGACCGCCGGGAGCGGCGCGGCCGTGGCGGCGGGCTCCGAGGCACCCCCCGGGGTCGCGGCCGAGGACCGGGTGGCCGCGGGCGAGTCCGTGCCGGAGCCCGGCGCGAGCACGATGACGGCCGCCGTGACGGCGCCGGCGGCCGCGACGGCGGCCACGATGAGGCGGGGCGTCGGCCGTCCGCCGCGGATCCACGCGCCCTGGTCGGCCTCCGGCTGCCGCCTGCCCCTGGCCGGCCGCGCGCCGGCGCCGGTCGCGGGGCTCGGGCGGCC
>NZ_JBFAHO010000065.1:0-27215 GCF_040654215.1 Nonomuraea sp. NPDC050733
ATCAACCAAATCCTGCAACGCGCCCTGGCATGGTCACACCACCGACGAGCCCACCAAGCCCGCGCCCGCAGCAGCCACTACTGGAAACGCTGGCTCCGCCACAACAAGATCCAGCTATAGATCACAAAACATGACTGTAGTACTAGGCTCGAATGGGGTCATTGACTGGTGAGCGGGCAGTCGGCGTTTAACGACGGCAGCACTTTCGGCGAGTCGACACGTTCACTAGCGAGGCGGAGAATGAATTTCAGGCGGGCGACTGTGCGCCCCGGTACGGCGGCCGATGGCCGGGTACGCCGTGCGGCGGCGCGCCGCGCCGCCGCATGACCACCTATAAGAACAATTCGGCAGGTTGCTCGGTCGCTATGAGCTGGGTCAGATGAGGTGAGTGTCGGCGGCTCGTGCGGCCTCGGCGAGTTCCGGCAGTGTGATGACGGTGACGCCTGCGGCGGTCACGGCTTCGCCGCCGTTGGCGTCGGTGAGGAAGGTGGGCGGTTCCTTCCAGGCCGTCACTACTCGGGGGATGCCGGCATCAAGGATGAGCTGTGTGCGGTTCTCGGCCGTGACCGGCGTTGGGTGCAGGGCTCCAGGGAGCTGTAGAGGGTGGCTGTCTTGAGGCGGGGGTCGTCGGCAGCGACCTTGGCGCCGACTCCTCCGCATGGACGTGGTCGTCCGTCGCACGCAAGTAGCCGCGGCTGATCTCGTTGCCGTGCTTGTCGACGATGACCGCACCCGACCGAGAAGGCTGTCTGCGAGGGCGGGCACTGGTGGGAGAGGTCGATCGCTGAGAGAAGCCATCGGCGGTCTTGTTCGGTGCTGCTGCCGATCACGAGGTCTTACTACCCGAGGGCTCTTTCGGCAGATAGCGCAGGAGCACGACGTCGTCCACGGTGCGGACTTCGGCAAGTGCCATGCGGTGGCCGGCGCCTCCGGGGAAGTCGCCGGGGTTGACGAAGCGGGGTGCGTTGCCGTCGCCGACGAAGATGGGGGCGATGGGTGCGCGGCGTAGGAAGGCGGCGCAGGTGTCGGCTTTCTCGTCGGGGTGGATCTCGCTGTAGGCGATGCGGCTGTGGTCGTCGACGGCCGAATGGATGTAGTCGTAGCCGACGGTTTTGGTGCGGTCGTGGCTGCGCTGGTCGCGGCCGTGGATGCGCCAGCCGCCGCCGTCGGGGATGCGGCCGAGCTTCTTGACGTCGACGTGCACGAGCTCGCCGGGCCGCTCGCGTTCGTAGCGGCGGATCATCTGGCCGGTGGGCCGGTCCAGCCATGCCAGGCGATGCAGGTGGTGGCGGGTCAGGATTCGGTGCACGGTGGACGGCGCCAGGCCGAGAATCGGGCCGATCCGGGCGGGGCCGAGCTTACGAGTGGTGCGCAGCCGGCATACGGCAGTCTCTACGTCGGTGGGGGTGCGGTGCGGCGTGGCGTGTGGGCGGCTGGATCGGTCGTGCAAACCCGCCTCACCGTGTTCACGCCATCGTCGTAACCACTTGTGGGCTGTGGGCCGGGAGATGCCCATCTCCGCGGCCACATGCGCGACCGGGCGGCCCGACAAGATGCGTTGAACGAGCAGACGGCGTCCATGGACGGTCAGCCGAGCGTTACGGTGGGACACGAAGCCTCCGTGTGGTGCTGATTCGACACCTTCACCACACCGGAGGCTTCTCTTTCGATCAAGACCCCACTGTCAACAACGCTCGTGGGCAATACAGCTAGGCGGTGCCGGTAGTCGCGGCATGCCGGAGCTGTCGCTGGTCACGGATACTGCTCTTCCGGGATGGGAGGAGGAGTATCGGCAGACTCGCCAGGTGCTCGATCGACACGACATCGCCGTGCTCGATTCCCAGGTCCTCAGCTTGCCGTTAGAGGCCGGGCTTCGGGTGGAAACAGTTCTCGGCAGTCCGTCGTACAGCGTGTTCGATGCCTGGTTCCACTGGATGGATTGAGACATCGAGTCCGTGCCATCAGCTTGGGAATCGCACCCATCACCGCCAGCGCCGCAGAGTTACCAGCTCAGGGCCGCTGTCGGGTCGCGGTCGTGCGTGACCGTGGTTGACCCCTCGTTTCCGCCCTTAATGGCACGCTGATGGCATGACGATCACGCGTTGACCTCTTGCTTCGGCGCTCCTTGCCGTGGTGCGCTTCCTTTGTGCGTCACGATCGCTACCCTGGCCGGCTCTCCTTCCCCCTGCGCTTCCCGAACCGCCGTTTCCGGATCTGGAGCTACGTACCCTCACACAGCGGGCTCGTTCTACGGACGGAGTTCGAACCGGATGCGCCGCACATCGAGCTGCTGTTCCAGGGCGTGCGCCAGATCAATCTTCCCGCAACGATGACGGATGGGCTCGTGGTAGACATCGAGCGCACGAACGACGACGATCCGGACGACGTGACCTTCCTTCTCGGAAACGACCAGTTCTCCGGTCATGTGCTCGCTGACTACCTGTTCCTCGACTAGGAATAACGATCAAGGTACAGCCCCTTTTCGCTCTTCCACGGTTACCTGCGAAGTGATTTCGAGCGTTGACTACGCACGCCCCGCCCGCCTGATCATCCCGGAGCCGGAGCGCCCCCGCCGGAGGCGAATTGGGTTGGTCTCAACCTTGGGCTGGAACGCTGGACGGCATGGTCAACACGTTGTCACTGGTCCGGCGGTTGTGTCCCCATGAGCAACTCGAGAGGAGAGTCTTTCGATCAGAGTGCAGTTTTCTCGACTTCGAGATCGACGGGAGTTCTCTGCTTGATTCAGCGGCGCGGCGGAGCCCGGGGAACGGGGACATGGCGTCCGTCCTCTGGTTGTCCGCTGGCAGTGAGCTTCGGCTTGAGGTTGACCGGTTGCAAGGCAGAGCTGCCTCTGCGCTGGATGACGGCAGGTTTCCGTTGTATGTGTGCCCGGAGTGCGGTGACCTTGGGTGCGGTGCGCTGACAGCCGTCGTGGCCATTACTTCTGGTCAGGTGGTTTGGCGGGACCTTGGTTGGCAGGTGGACTACCGGGATGAGGTGGATTTCGAAGACCTCGATGGCATAGGTCCGTTCGTGTTCCAACGGGCGCAGTATGAAGCGGCGTTTGCTGCTGTCTCTGTCTTGGACGCGTATCAGCAGGCAGAGCAGCAGTCGGGGCAGCCTCGCCCGTGGTGGATGAGATGGCGCCGTTGAGCTGGAGCGGCCCGCGCGCGTCGCGCGGGAGAACGGCTCCCTGGCCGCACGCGCAGCGTGCGGACGTGCGCGGGCCGCGAGGCGGCGCGCAGCGCCGCCCTGACGCCGTACTCGGCCACTCGCAGCTGGCCACGACGAAGCGCTACACCCACATCACGAAACCCTCGCCACGGAGGCGGCGGCGCGGATGGGACGCGCCCTTTGGGAGACGTGATTGCAACCCATATTGCAACCCAGGGCGGATTCCCCGATCACACCATGAGGAGTCCGCCCAGCTCATTGGTGGTAGGGCGCCCGGGGCTCGAACCCGGAACCTACGGATTAAAAGTCCGCAGCTCTGCCAATTGAGCTAACGCCCCATGCACAGCAAGGGTACAGAGACTACCGGCCGGTACGCGACGCCGTTCTCGCCCCATCACAGTAGCGGATCGTGCGCTTGCCCAGATCGGGAAGAGGCTTCTCAGCGGAAGGCGTCGAGCCCGGTGAGCGCCTTGCCCAGGGTCAGCAGGTGCACCTCCTGGGTGCCCTCGTAGGTCAGCACGCTCTCCAGGTTGTTCATGTGCCGGATGACCGGATACTCCAGGGTGATCCCGTTGCCGCCCAGCACCGACCGTGCCTGGCGCGCGATGTCGAGGGCCGCGCGGACGTTCGCCAGCTTGCCGAAGCTGATCTGGACGGGCTCCAGGCGTCCCGCGTCCTTGAGCTCTCCCAGGTGGAACGCCGTCAGCGACGCCTGCGTCGTGCCCACGTACATCCACGCGAGCTTCTCCTGGGTGAGCTGGAACGACCCGATCGGCTTGCCGAACTGCACGCGCGTCTTCGCGTACTCGACCGCCGCCTCCAGGCACGCGCGGGCCGCTCCCACGACCCCCCACAGGATGCCGAACCGGGCCTCCGACAGGCACGAGAGCGGGCCCTTCAGGCCCGTCACCCCGGGCAGTACGGCGGAGCCGGGCAGGCGTACGTCGTCGAAGTACAGGGACGAGGTGACCGACGCCCTCAGGGACAGCTTGCGGTGGATCTCAGGGGCGGAGAAGCCCGGCGTGGAGGTCGGGACGACGAAGCCCCGGATGCCTTCGTCGGTCTGCGCCCACACCACGGCGACGTCCGCGACCGAGCCGTTGGTGATCCACATCTTGGAGCCGTTGAGGATCCAGTCGGACCCGTCGCGCTTGGCGTACGTCCGCATGCCGCCCGGGTCGGAGCCGTGGTCGGGCTCGGTCAGGCCGAAGCAGCCGATGGCCTCGCCCGCCGCCATCCGGGGCAGCCACTCCTCCTTCTGCTCGTCGGAGCCGTACCGCCAGATGGGGAACATGGCCAGCGAGCCCTGCACCGACACGAACGACCGCAACCCCGAGTCGCCGGCCTCCAGCTCACGGCAGGCCACGCCGTACGAGACCGCGTCGGTGCCGGCGCAGCCGTAGCCCTCCAGGTGCATGCCGAGCAGCCCCAGCGAGCCGAGCTCCGGCGCGAGCTCGCGCGCCGGGAACACGCCCTCCTCGAACCAGCCCGCCACGTGCGGCAGGACGCGGTCGGACACGAACGACGCGACCGTGTCGCGGATGAGCCTCTGGTCACCGTTGAGCCGGTCGTCGACGCGCAGCAGGTCGTCCATGGCGATCCTCTCCTCGCACAAGCGCCAGTAAGGGGCTACCAGGGTTTCTACAGGGGAATTCCCGATGTGCCAAAGAGGGCGACGGGGGCACGCTTGAGACATGAACGAGAACATCAAGCAGCTGCGCAGGACTCACGACGGCAGGATCATCGCGGGCGTCTGCTCCGGTGTCGGGGAGTACCTCGGCATCGACGCCAACCTGGTCCGCATCGCGCTCGCGGTGGCGACGCTCTTCGGCGGGGTGGGGGTCGGCCTGTACGCGATCGGCTGGCTGCTCATACCCGAGGCGGGCAGGGACACCTCGATCGTCCAGGACCTGCTGAACAAGCAGCAGGCCAAGTCCACCTGGCAGAGCGGCACGACGACCACCCCCGGCACCTGGGACGACGAGCAGAAGCCCCAGCAGTGATCAGGTGGGCGCCGAGGCTCGCACCCGGCGGGAGCCGTCGCTGCGGGACTCGGTCCAGACCATGGCCAGCACGGCCGCGCACGTCACCCCCATGACGCCGGACAGTGCGACCACGAGCTCGGGACCGAGTCTCTCGGCGGCCAGGCCGCCCGCCAGGATCCCGGCGCCCTGCGCGGCCATCAGCCCCGACTGCGCCAGGCCGAACGCCTGCCCGCGCCGCTCGGCCGGCACCCGTTGCACGAACGCGGCGTTGGCCGCGAGCTGGTAGGCCCCGCCCACCCCCGACAGGACCCAGGCCGCCAGCACCACGGCCAGAGGCGGCCGCAACGCGCTGACGACCAGCGGCAGACAGCTCAGCACCGCCATCCAGCCCATCAACCGCAGCCGTCGTGAGGGCGACACGAACCTGCTGAACAGGAACGCCCCCAGCACCGTGCCCGTCGGCATCGCGGCCATCAGCAGCCCGGTGACCACCGGGACGGGCAGCCCCTCGGGGGCGAGGGCCGCCGCGTACGGCGCGGCCAGCCCCTCCGGCAGCACGTAGAACCCGCACAGCCAGGCGAACATCACCAGCGTACGCAGCCGCCGGTCGCCGAAGACCAGGCGCGCCCCGGCCCTGGTCGTCGCCCACATGGACGGCCGGTCCTCCTCGGCGGCCGCCGCCGGCCGCCGCCGCACGCCGGAGACCAGGATCAGCGCTGAGCCGAGGAACGTGGCGGCGTCCAACGCCAGCGCGCGGTACGGGCCGAGCGTGGCGATCACCGCGCCGCCCGCGGCGAAGCCGAGCATCTGCACGCCCTGGTTGGTCATGTTCTGCAGCGCCGTGCCCACGACGTACCGGTCGCCCTCCAGCACCTCGGGCAGCAGCGCCGCCCGCGCGGCCGAGAACGGCGCGCTGAGCAGCACCACCAGGAACACCAGCGCGCACAGCACGGAGAACGGCATGCCGGGCAGCGCCATCACGGCCACCAGGGCCGCGCGCAGCAGGTCGCACGCCACCATGACGCCCCGCCGGGCGAACCGGTCGGCGAGGCCGGCCAGCAGCGGGCCGCCGGCGATGGACGGCAGGTAGGTCAGGGCGTAGACGGCGGCGGTCGCGAGGGGCGAGCCGGTGCGGTCGTAGACGAGCACGGCGAGCGCCACCTGGGCGAGCTGGTCGCCGAGGAGTGACAGACCCTGGCCGTACCACAGTGCCCGGAACTCACCGATGGCGACGACCTCGCCATAGGTGGCTTGGTGCTCTTCAGCACGGCGATGCCGCCCCGGCAGCCGTCGCGTCCGCATGGCCCCCATTGGACTCCGCTGTGCCTGACTGTGAGTATTCAGTACGTCACCTAAGGTGCCTGATCAGCTCCCGTACCGCAAGCAGAAGAGGGCAACCGGCGCCCCGGGGTTCACCAGCCGAGCTCGTGCAGGCGGGCGTCGTCGATGCCGAAGTGGTGGCCCACCTCGTGCACCACCGTGGTCCGTACCTCTCGTACGACCTGCTCCTCGGTGTCGCAGATCCGGCAGATCGCATTGCGGTAGATCTCGATGCGGTCGGGAAGAACCGCGGAGTACCAGTCGCCACGTTCGGTAAGGGGAATTCCGGTGTACAGGCCCAGGAGGTTGGGTTGGGGCGGATCGTCCACCACCGTGACGACGACGTTGTTCATGACGCGGGTCAGCTCGGCGGGGATGGTGTCCAGCGCCTCGCCTACCAGCTCCTCGAACGTCTCCCGCGAAATTTCGATCACATGTGCCATTCTGCCTCGCGCCGGGGGTAGGCAAGTAAACGTATGAACGTCGCTCGCATCCTTCGGACAGTCATCGCGTCGAAGGCGTCGAGGATCGTGGCCGCCCTCATGGTCGCGGCCGTCGGCGCCTGGCTCGGCATCTTCCTCAGCGGCACCGTACGGGCCCAGATCGGACCCGTGGAGACGGGCATGTCGTTGCGTCCCGCGTGGGGCGGCGAGACGGTCGTGGACGCGAGCCCGCTGGGCACGCTCACGTTCCACACCCACGACGCGCCGCTACGGCTGCGCATCACGCTGGAGAACATCGACCAGGAGCGCGCCAAGGCCCTCATCGAGGACCCGCGCCTGACCGACCGGCTGCCCGGTATCGTCGAGCGCGATCTGCTCGACGGCGTGCGCGCGCTGGTCATCCGGTCGCTCCTGTGCGCCGGGGCGGGGGCGCTGGTGGCGGTGCTGCTGGTGTTCAGGCGGCCCAAGGTCGCGCTGCTCAGCCTGCTCGCCGCCGCCGTGGGGCTCGCGGGGACGGGCGGGCTCGCCGCGTACACGTTCCGGCCGGACTCGCTGGTCGAGCCGCGGTACTCGGGCCTGATCGCCGCCGCGCCGTCGCTGGTCGGCAGTGCGGAGTCGATCGTGACGAAGTTCGAGTCGTACCGGTCGCAGCTCACCAAGCTGGTTACGAACGTCTCCAAGCTCTACAACACGGTCTCGACCCTGCCGGTGTACGACGGGGACCCGCGTTCCATCCGAGTCCTCCACATCTCGGACATTCATCTCAACCCGATCGCGTGGAACGTCATCCGGTCCCTGAAGGACCAGTTCGCCGTGGACATGATCATCGACACGGGCGACATCTCCGACCACGGCACCAAGCCCGAGAACAAGTTCGTGGAGGAGATCGGCCGCCTCGGCGTCCCGTACGTCTTCATCCGCGGCAACCACGACTCCATGACCACCCAGAAGGCCGTCGCCAAGCAGAAGAACGCCGTCGTCCTGGACGACAGATCACAGAAGGTCGGGGGCTTGACCATCTACGGCCTCGGCGACCCCCGCTTCACCCCGGACAAGTCGGTGGCCGTCGACTCCGACCCGGCGAAGCTGGAGCAATGGGGACGTGACCACCTCCCCGAGGTCGGCAAGCCGGACCTCGTGGCGGTCCACGACGGCATCATCGGCCGCGGCTTCTCCGGCGCCACCCCGATGGTCCTGGCCGGCCACGCCCACGCCCGCTCCACCGCCATGCTGCCCACCGGCACGCGCGTCCTCGTCCAGGGCTCCACCGGCGGCGCCGGCCTGCGCGCCCTCGAACACGCCGAGCCCACCCCCGTACAGGCGTCGGTCCTGTACTTCGACCGCGAGACCAAGCGGCTGCAGGCGTGGGACGACATCACGCTCGGCGGGCTGGGGGAGCAGTCGGTCTACATCCAGCGTCACGTGGAGGAGAACCCGGGACGTATGATTTCTCCAGCGCCAACGAACACCCCGACGCCATCGGGGACCGTGACTGGCACGCAGTCGCCGACCGCCGGCCCGCCACTTTGGCATCAGGGGCAATCGTCCCCTATGCTTCAGAGGTCTCCGACGGAAGGCGACAGGGAATCCTGAGCCCCCATCGTCTAGCGGCCTAGGACACCGCCCTTTCAAGGCGGCGGCACGGGTTCGAATCCCGTTGGGGGCACCGCGAAGCGCCTGGCGCTACCGGGAAACGGTTGGTCGAAGACCACCGAAGAACTGGTAAGCTAAGCGAGTCGCAAGGCAAGAACAGCAAGACAAAGCAAGGTCCTGTAGAGCAGTTTGGAGTGCTCGCCACCCTGTCAAGGTGGAGGTCGCGGGTTCAAGTCCCGTCAGGACCGCTCTGGGTCAGGTAGCTCAGTTGGTACGAGCGTCCGCCTGAAAAGCGGAAGGTCGGCAGTTCGACCCTGCCCCTGACCACCTTATTCGAACAGCCAAGATGCCCCGAAGCGATCATCGCTCCGGGGCGTTTTCGTTGTTCTGGCGACAGCGCTGGACAGTACGCCCAATCAAGAGGTGATGACGCGTTGCAGTGGTTACGTCGCCAGGAGCGGAAGACGTCAGCCCAGACTGCAGTGCGGTATCTCATGAGCCGCGCATTCATCGAGATACGCGCCACCACGCACATGGTCAATCGAGAGCTGCAAACCGAGGACCTTGCTAGCGCGCGAGATCGCGTCGAGCGCATCCGCCTGATCGCTGACACCTGCCACAACCTTCCCGCTGACTTTCGGCCAGGCAGTGATCGAGAGCGGGAGCAGCGGGCGGTGGAGAGCCTGAAGTTCCACCTGCGGGAGCTCGATCCTGATGATCATGCGGCCCAGCGGGTGCAGACGGAACTGGACGATCTCGGCTATGACTACTTGCCGCTTCTGCCGCAGCACGTGAGAAACCGGCTCACGCAATTGTGAACGCCCGGACAGACACTGAGGTGATCTCAGCGAAATAGTTCAGGCGAATTGGGATGTGTTGGACGCCGCTGGTGGCGCGAGCGGTTCCACTCGGGCTGCACCTGACCGACGGCAATCAAAGGCGGGCGCTTCCTCCGCTGATCTTTGTCAGGGATGGCGGCTAGCATGCCCGCCATGTCTTCTTCTCGATCGGGCACGGCCCGGATTCCGTTCACGAAGAATTCCCAGTGGACTTTGACGTGGACCAGTCGGCCAGCGAGTGACCTGGCGTTCGGCGAGCCGGTCGGGGTGCCGCGAACCGGCCACACCGATCGGGTGTGGGCGATCGCGACCGCAGTCGTGGACGGGCGGCCGGTGGCGGTCTCCGGGGGTCGCGATCGGACCCTACGCCTGTGGGACCTGACGTCAGGTCAGCAGATCGGCCAGCCGTTCACCGGTCGCGCCGCCTACGACTACGTGGAGTCGCTTGCGACCACGGTCCTGGACGGGCGGCCGGTGGCAATCTTCGCCGGTGGCAACAACGGAATCGTACGAGTGTGTGATCTGATGTCCGGTCAGCAGGTCGGCGAGCCGTTCAGAGGTCACACCGATTGGGTCAAGGCGGTTGCGACCGCGGTGGTGGACGGACGGCCGGTGGGAGTTTCCGGCGGCCACGACAAGACCGTGCGCATGTGGGATCTGAGGACAGGCGAGCAGATCGGCGAGCCGTTCAGAGGTCACACCAAGTGGGTCACAACGATCGCGACCACGGTGGTGGACGGACGGCCGGTGGCCGTCTCCGGCGGCCACGACTGCACCTTACGGATGTGGGATCTGAAGTCGGGTCGACGGATCGGCAAACCACTGAGGGGCCACACGTACCACGTGGAGCTGGTTGTGACCACGGAGATGGACGGGCAGCGGGTGGCCATTTCCAGCGGTGCGGACGACGGAACTCTACGCTTGTGGGATCTGAGGTCAGGCCGGCAGATGGGCCAACCGTTCAGTGGCGACACCGGCTTTGTGAAGGCGGTTGCGAGCACGGTTCTCGACGGGCGGCCGGTGGCTGTTACCGGCGGCATCGACGGAACTGTGCGGATCTGGGATTTGGAGTCACGCCGGCAAATCGGCAAGCCGCTTACCGGGCACACCGATCATGTTCGGGCGATTGCGACGACGGTGGTGGATGGGCGACCGGTGGCCGTCTCCGCCAGCGACGATCACACGGTACGGATGTGGGACCTGTCGTCAGGGCGGCGAGTCGATGAGTCCCTCAACCGCCACACCGGCTATGTCTCTGCCGCCACCACCACGGTGCTTGACGGACGTTCCGTTGCCGTGACCGGCAGCTACGACAAGACCGTCCGGGTGTGGGATCTGCCTACCGGCGAGCAGGTCGGTGATCCGCTCACCGGTCACACCGACATGGTCACCGCGGTTGCCACCGCGCTCGTCGGTGGTCAACCGGCGGCGGTCACCGGCAGCTCCGACAAGGCCGTCTGCGTATGGGATCTCCGCTCGGGGACGCAGATAGGCGGGCCGTTCACCGGTCATACCAACGCTGTCTGCATGGCTGCCGTAGTGGAGTTCGATGGGCAGCCGGTGGCCGTGACCGGCAGCTACGACGAAACGATCCGCATGTGGAACCTGAACACAGGCGAAGAGATCGATGCATCCCGCGCCAGCCGGCGGCGCTGGACGGGCGCAGTCGGCGCCACCACCCTCAACGGCCGACCAGTCGCCCTGACCGTCACCCAAGACGGCACCCTCAAGGTACTCGACCTCACCACCAACCGGTCGACCACGACCTCCCCCGCCGATCGGCGCGGCGAATCCGTGCAAAACCTCGCCGTCACCACCATCGGCGATCGGCCGGCCGCGATCATCGCTAGCCGCAACAGCTCAGACCCCGTGAAGATATGGGACCTGGCCACGGGCGACGCCCTCGGCGAACTTCCCACCAGAGCCACCGGAGCCGTCGCTGCCGCCACAGTGGACGGTCAACCCGTCGCTGTGACCACCAGCTATCAGACGGTACGCGTATGGAAACTCACCACCCGTAGGCAAATCGGACCCGACTTGCACTTCCCCAAACCCGTAAAAGAGGTGGCAATCAGCGTAGACGGACACGTCGTCGTCTGTTTTGACCGTGACATCGCCGTGTTCACCAACACCCCGGCGCGGCGCGAACATTGAGGTGATCCCAGCGAATAGTTCGGGTTATTGGGGTTTCTTGGACGCCGTCCGTGGCGTTCCGGGCCTTTCGGGAGGAGTCACCGAAGGCCGGGAACAGACGTGGAGCCCCTGGTAGAAGAGCTCTCACCACAAGAATCTCAACCAGCCGGAAGGCTCCACGTGATTGCTCATCGTGCCACGCTCGACGTCTCCCGCGCACTCGTTCAGTACGTCGCCCGCCTCCTGCATGAAGAACGCCGACTGCGTGGCACCCCGCAAGGCAGCCGAGCCTTGAGCCCGTTCCGGCAGGCGGTTATGGTGGTGCGCTGCTTCCGCGGCGAGCACGACGTTCCCAAGCTCGGCCGCGACCATCGCATCTCCCGGGCCACCGCCTACCGCTACATCCACGAAGGCATTGAAGTTCTCGCAGCTCAAGCACCTGATCTGCACGAAGCCCTCGACCGCGCCCAAGCCGAGCAACTGCCGTACGTCATCTTCGACGGCACCCTGATCCCCATCGATCGCTGCGCCGAACAGACCATCAGCGCCAAAGGCGAACCCATCGACGCCTGGTACTCCGGCAAGGCCCACCAGCACGCCGGCAACCTCCAAGCACTGTCGGCACCCGGCGGGCTGCCGCTGTGGATCGCCGAGGTCGAGCCCGGCTCCGTTCACGATCTGACCGCCGCCCGCGCACAGGTTCTGGGCGCGCTGTACGCCGCAGCCGCACGTGGCCTGCCCACCCTTGCCGACAGCGGCTACGACGGCGCCGGAATCGGCATCCACACGCCGATCAGGCAGCCCGAAGGAAACCAGATCCTCAGCCTGGACAACCGCACCTACAACCGGCTCCTACGAGCCCTGCGCTGTCTCGGCGAGCGCGGATTCGCCCTGCTCAAAGGCCGCTGGCGGACCCTCCAGCACATCACCGTCAGCCCCAGCCGAATTGGCGACATCGCCCGCGCAGCACTTGTCCTCACCCATTTCGAGCACAATTACCCACCGGGTATTCGCTGAGATCACGTCACTGTCCGGGCGTTCTTGTACTCGGTGAAGGGTCTAGGCGGTCCGGGCGGGCGTGCGGCCTCTCCGGGCCGGTCCCGCCCGGCCACCCCGCCGCACCATCGAACGCAGGCAGAGCCACTGGCAGGACGTTCACCGGCACCATGGGAATGCCGACTCCCGGACTGAGCCGATGAGGTCAACGCATGCCTCCGGCGGGCGCACTCCGGCCCCGAGGTGATCGCCACGCGGCCCTGGTCGTTGATGGGTGGCTGGGGGCTGACCACCTCGCACACCATCGACTCAGGCAAGCCCAGCAGACCAGCTCCTCCGTATCAAGCTCGGCTGTGATCGCAGGGCACCGAGTGATCGAGGAACGGCGATCGGCGAACGTACACGCGAAGCCGAGCTTGACACTCCGTCCCCGGCCCGCTGTCGCTACGTGGTGAGTCGACGGCGTACGAGGTGATCAGGGCCTGCGGATGAGTGCTGGCCGCACGGGAAGGACCTACCGCGCGTCGCCCAGGAGCAGCGCGGCCCAGAGCCGTTGCGCTTCGGCGGAGAGGCCAGCTGCCGGCGAGCGGCGCCTTGGCGATCAAACGGCTCCTCCGAAATAGCGGCACATTATTGCAAGCAGTAGTTCTGGCGGGCTTGGCGCTCCTACGATTGA
The DNA here is from genome assembly GCF_040654215.1 of Nonomuraea sp. NPDC050733. Taxonomy (NCBI): domain Bacteria; kingdom Bacillati; phylum Actinomycetota; class Actinomycetes; order Streptosporangiales; family Streptosporangiaceae; genus Nonomuraea; species Nonomuraea sp. NPDC050733. Next base: position 13,160 of record NZ_JBFAHO010000065.1, read on the forward strand.
ACACGTGGCCACCTCCGATGTGATCGCGATGGTTGCTGCCATCATCGCGGTAGCTTCCTTGTTATACGCTCGTCGATCCGCAATCGCTGCGGTGCATTCGGCCAAGGCTGCTGCCGACTCCGCCCATGCAGCTGCTCGAAGTGCGGACGCCGATGAGCTTGCGGCCGTTCAGCAGGCGCGAACCGAAGCCGACTCCGGCCGTGTAAGGGTCTACGTCAGTTTGGAGCGCCCCCAGGGGTGGAGGCTCACCTACCTCGGGAAGGTGATCTGCGACCAGTACATATTTGAGTTCGCCAATCAGGCGGATTTCGAGGGGAACTGGCTCGAAGCTCCTGTCCGCGGCATCCTCGTTAACGAGGACACGCGCACCGTCGTCGTGGACGATTCATGGTCATGTGTAGGCGGATCGACTCCGCTATGGCCCGAGCCTCTTCCCGATCCCATTAGCGATCATCGTGGAGTGCGAGTACCGCCTGGCGGGGCCGTCATTCTCGAAACGACTATCGGTGCGTGGACCGAACGTTGGCGAGAGCTGTGGGCCGAGAACAACTTGGAAGAGCTTTGGTCCCGCGGCCCTGCGACCTCCCTGCGCGTGTGGGCTGCCCAAGAAGGCGATGGAGTGGACTACGCGGCGGAGGACCGCCACAGTCCACCTAGTGGATGGGAAATCCGGATAGGTGTATATGACTGGGCGTTGGAGCCGAGGCCCAAGGATGACCCGGACGCGCTCACTTGGTGTGTGCGCGGCAAGCCATCATTCATCGTTACCCGCTCTCCCTATCGACCATCTCCTCGGAGCATCCACGAGCTCATGTGATCGGGAGGTTGGAAGCTTCTGACACCAGCCCGATTCGCGGCTGTGCAGTCGTCTGACCACCGTGCTGCTGAGTGACCAACTGCATGACAACCGAGGCGTACAAATGCGGACGCCTATAGATCTCGCCAGCTGTTTACGCAGCTCAGCCCCGGCTAAGGAGCTTGATAAGGACCGCGATCAAGTGGCTTCGCATCGGCCCGGTTCCGGCTTTGGGATCCTGCACCAGATCCTCACAGATGCTGCGCATCGCTCACATACGTCTCTGCTTTGATGACGTCGTGACGGAGCGGAGAACACCCGAAGCGGGCGACATCTACTGGACGTTCGGATGTGGGCTCTCGGCGATCGTCGCAATGGCGTGCGGAACGATCGGGACCTTCTTTGATATCCACCTGGTAGCTCGCGCGCAGGTCTACTGTCTGGGTGACCTAAGTGCGGGAGAGAACTTCGCCGGCCTCATCTGGGTCGCGAGCCGGATCGTGATCTTTCCGATCATCTCGGTAGTGTCGGCGCTTGTCGCGCTGTCGTTCCATCTGCTGTTCCGGATACCCTGGCAGGCCGGTCGCACATGGCTGGGCCCCATCTTGCTGGCTCTCACCATCGTCGGCTCCATCGCTGGACCGGTAGCGATGGCTCTGTACGACGTGGCGACCGAAGGCACCCCCGGCGAGTGCGTTCTGCCGTGGTGGCCTTCATGGCTCCCCGCATGATGAAGGGGTCTGAGGTTCCAGCGAGCTGGACACGTTGGGAGCTTCTCTCTACTTCGAGCGTACGGTCACCCCCATTCGCCCGCGTGGAAGGCCAGATTCAGCGTGAAGGTATCAAGGGTGAACAGGTCGGTGCCGTCCCAGTCGAAGAGCTCCACCTGTCCAGGCGGAGCATCGGCGTGAGCCGCCACGCAGTCATGGCCCTCCTGGTCCTCGCACCATTCGATGATGCGGACGTCCTCGAATCGGAAGGCTACGAGAGGCGTCCTCGCCAGCTCGGGCGGGGCCCACTGTGGTTCGTAGACGAACTCCAGCTCCAGTACCGGTGGCCTGCCTGGCTTGTAGGTCAGGCGTTTGAAGTCGGTGTCGTGAAGGTAGATATGGGCACCTTCCTCGGTCCAGAACTCGTACAGTCCTTACCCCGGCGGGTGATCGCGCGCTGGTGGGCCGAGCCGGAAGGGGTCAGATGGCGGCGGGTGCAAGACGGACGTCCGCCACCGGGCCGCCGGCGAAAGTCCTATGCTCGACGTAGCGTGGTCCTAGAGTCGTCCTGTGATCAAGGTTCTACAAGTGGGAACAGATGGCGAACGTCGTAGCCGGTCGCAGCGAGGACAGGGCCTGTCCGCCCCTCGCGCTCGTCTCCGTGGGCTCCGTCGTGGCCCTGCCCGACCAGCCATGAGCGCCTGATGGGATTCTCCGCCATCTACCTGTTCGACGGGCGACAGTGGACGGAGCACCAGGAGGAGCCGGTGCCGCCCGCGGTGGAGCCGTGGCTGATGGTCGACATCCATGACAGTGACATCGCGACCGTGGTCTACCGGCCGGCGGGGCGTGGGAGCGGCATCGCCTACCTGGGGTTCACCCCGCGCACGTACTTCGAGGACGAGGACGCCTCATCGCCGACCGACGTCGTCCGGGAGGCCACGGGCCTCGCCGACTGGTGGATGCTGCGCAGCCAGGGGGGTGGCGAGGTGGATCACGCGGTGAAGGCGAGTGAGCTGCTCGGTTACCTGGCCGAGGACCGCGATCCCTGGGAGCTCGACCTGGACGAGGAGGAGGAAGACGTCGACGTGCTCGACGACGGGGAGGTCTTCGTCGAGGTCAAGACCGCTCGCTTCCTTGAGGCCCTGGACCTGCCGGTCCCTGAGGATCTCCCTGATTGACCGCACGGAACGGGTCTGGACCGTGTTGTCCGGGCTCTGGGCGTGCCTTTATGGAGTTCCGGGCAGCGTCGCCAGTATGAATGGTGGAAAGCGGTTCAAGCCCATTGTCGGCGTCCTCTTCCTGTTCGCGGCCGGAGCCTGCGGGAGCGCCCCCATCCAGACCAGTGCCGTCGAGACGGCGCCCGCGGGAGGAGCCGCACCCGCGCTCATGTCCCCCGGGGACCCCAGCGGCGATTCCGCCCAGGAGTCCGGCGGCATCGGAAGCCTCGAAAAGGCGGTCGCCGCGGCCACGAACGCTGTCGAGGGCACCAAGGTCCTCTCGGTGCAGTCGGAGAACGGCGGCCAGATCTGGGAGGTCCAGCTGGCCCGTCCCGACGGCACCGAGCAGTTGATGGAAGTGGACGCGTCAGGAAATGTCGTCTCGAAACCCCGGAGCAAGGACACCGGCAAGGGCGAGAAGGCCAGGGTCATGGGCATCATCGAGGACGCCGAGCTCTCCTTCGAGGACGTGGTGAAGAAGGTGTCCTCCGCGGTGCCGCACGGCAAGATCACTCACATCAGCCTGGACAGGTACACCGGCAAGATTCTCGTCTGGGATGTCGATGTCCTCACCCCGGACGGTGCCTGGCACGGCCTCAAGATCGACGCCAGGACCGGCACCGTGAGCAGGACCGGCTAGCGGGGTTCGGTCGTCACCTCATGACTCCTGGAGTGAGTCCGCCAACCGCGCGTGCACGTCCAGCAGGTACGGGATCTGCTCGGCGGGCCGGCGTCCCATGCCGCACTCCGTGGAGACGCCGAACGAGGTGAGGATCTGCTTCGCCCCGGCGATGCGCCGTAGACCGCCCTCGACGCCGTCGGTCGCGTGGACGAGCCCGAGGTAGAGCGTGGTCTCCGCGGGTAGGTCGAGCGCCTTCAACGGTAGGAAGTAGTCGACGTCGGCGCGATCCCGGGGGACAGGGAGGTGCAGCCAGTGCAGGGGCCGGCCGAGCCCCGCGGACACCCGCGCGGCCACCGAGGCGAGCCGGGACGTGTCCGCCGGCTCCACGAAGTGCCGGTGCTCGAAATCGCCGTAGCACAGGTGATATCCCAGCTCGACGGGCTCAGGCACCGCGTCGCCCAGCCGTACGAGCCGGTCCACGATCCCGGCTTCCAGCGTCTCGTCGTCGGTTCCGAACCATGCCGGGAAGACGCCTTCGAGGATGCCGAACTCCACGGCGGTGTCCCACTGGACGGCCAGGTCGGCCGCGGGGACGGCGGCCACGATCTCGGCCAGCTCGGCCAGGAGCCGGGCCTCGAAGGCCCGCTCCAGCTCAGGGTGGTGCTCGGCGACGAACGGCGCCACCACGGCGACCGGCGTGGGCAGGCTGACCTGGAAACGTACACCCGGCGGGATGACTCCTTCGTCGCGGAGTCGGGAGAAGACCTGCCAGGACTCGATCGCCGCGGCCGAATACCCGAGCGCGCCGAACGTGATCGAGCCGGGGTCGACCCCAGGCCTCGGCCGCACCCGCGGGGCGGGGCCGTACCGCGGGTCCGAGGGAATCACGGTCTCCAGGTCGGGGTGCGCCTGCAGCTTCGGCAGCTGCCAGACGACCCAGTTGTCCCGCACACCGGTCTCCCCGTCGGGAATCCGCCGGAGGCGGTCGCCCAGCCGGGTCGCAGCCTGGCGGAACACGGCTTCGGAATCCGCCAGGGGTACGCTGCCGCACAGGTGCACACCGGAATGCCCGTTCGTCATGCGTTTCTCCAGATCTTGATCGGGTGGCGACCGAGAGTAACGCAATAGGGTCAACTCGCTACATCCGGGGCAGGTCGTCAGCGGAGCGGGTCGAACTCGCGCAGGGCGGCAGGCTGCTTGCCGGTGGTGATCTGCTCTGCCAGGAGGCGTCCCGTGGCGGGGCCGTGGGCCAGGCCCCACATGCCGTGCCCGCCGGCCACGTACACGCACGGGGTCCGGGTGGCGCCGATCAGCGGACGGCCGTCGGGGGTGACCGGTCGCGGGCCGACCCAGACGTCGGTGCGTTCGTCCCAGCGCACCCCGTCCAGCAGGGGGCGGGCGGAGGCGATGATCGCCTCCAGTCGAGCCGGGACGGCCGGCGCGTCGGGGTCGCGGAACTCCATGGTGCCCGCCACCCGCAGCCCTCCCTGGTACGGCGTGCACGCCACCCGTACGTCCTGCAGGTGGATCGGCCCTGGGACGGAGCGGTTCACGGGCACGGTGAAGGAGTAGCCGCGCCCGGCGCGTATCGGGGAGCGCACTCCCCAGCGGGAGGCCAGGCGCGGCAGCCAGGCGCCGGTGGCCGGCACCACCGCGTCGGCGGACAGCATCGTGCCGTGGTGGGAGACCACGATGGCCTTCCTGTCGTCGCTGCGCACGTCGGCGACCTCGAAGGCGTACACGGTCGCGCCGCGGGCCATGACGGCCGTGCCGAGGGCGTGGACGAAGCGGCCCGGGTCGACGTACCGCTGTCCGTCGATCCGTACCCCGGCCCGCAGGGCGCCCGAGGCGAGCGGGACGTGCTCGGCCACCTGACCGGCGTCCAGGACGGTGTGGTCCACCGGCTGCCCGGCGTCCGCCAGCCTGCGCAGCTCCCGCAGCAGGCCTTGGGCCTGGCGCGGGGTGCTGTCGGCCAGGGCGAACAGGTCCGTGGGGCCGCGCCCCGACTCGGTCTCCCGCCCCTCCAGCACCAGCCCGTAGACCACGCCGGCCAGCTGGCTCCACGAGACGGCGGGATCGACCAGCATCACCGCCACGCCCTCGCTCGCGCCGGCCAGGGAAGCCTCGCGCTCGGCGTCGGCCCCGGCACGCACCAGCACCACCGCGGCCTGGGCCGCCACCGCCCACCGCACCGCCTCGGTCACCGACGCGGCGCCCACGGCCAGCAGCACATCGCCCGGCACCCGGCTGTCGGTGGCGTCGGGCATCGCCACACTGCGCAACCGCGTCGAGCGCGAGTCGGGCCGGCCGCACAGCCGCACCCCGTATCCGCCCAGCACGTTGGCCAAGCGGTCCAGTCTGATCATGAGCTGTTCCCTGTCGGATCGTCGCCCTCCGGGTGCCCTCGTCGCAGGAGGGCACCCGGCGGCCCCGGGTGCTAGGCGGCCTCGTAGCGGCGCTGGCACTTGATGCAGTAGCGGGCCAACGGCCGGATCTTGAGCCGTTCGAACGGGATGCCCGCCTCGCAGTGGGCGCAGCGGCCGTAGCTGCCGGCCTCCATCCGGCTGAGGGCCTTGCCGAGCTCGGCGATGGCACGGTCGGCGGTGGTCAGGGAGACCAGCAGCTCCTGATAGGTGCCGTCGCCGCCGTTGCTGTCCTCCGCCTGGGCCTGCAGGCCGAGGAGCTGGCGGGTACGCCGGTCGAGTTGCTCCTGCAGATCCTGGCGGAGCGTCTGCAACTGCACGGTGCTCAGATGCGATGTTTCACGGATGGGCGTTTCGCGGAAGTCGGTCATGTGGAGACTCCTGGTGAGGAAGACGAGCGAGCTCGGAGCGGCTCAGCGGCTCAGCGGCCGCGTGCGGCGATGCCTGCCGCGAGAGCCGGTTGCAGGCACAGGCGGGTCAGGCCGCGGATGGTGGCGTGCGCGGGGCCGGGCGCCGCGCTGACCGGCATGCGCAGCGCGGTGTGCAGACGGTGCAGCAGCTGCCCCTGCTGGGCGCCGCCGCCGGTGACGAGCAGACCGTTGCCGCGCGCGCTCGCCCGGAGGCAGGCGGGCAGGCGGCGCAGCAGGCCGGCCGTCATCTCGACGACGCCCTCCAGCGCGTACGGGAGCTCCTCCACCAGCGTCACCTCGCACGCGGCCACCTCGGCGACCGCGGTGCGCACCGCCCGGCGGTCACTCGGCGTCGCGGCCACGGGCACGCCCACACCGATCCCGGGCGGGAGGGCCGACGGGCGGTCGGCGACGACGCATGCGCCCGGCGACAGCCACCGGGTACGCGCGGTGCCCAGGTCGAGCGCCACATAGCCCCGGCGGAGGGAAGCGGGGCCGGCGGCGTTCATGCCGTCACCTCGTGGCGGCGCGCGAGGGCGCATCCCTCGCACGTGCGCCGGTGGGGCCGCCGCCGCAGCTGCTCGAACGCGATGAACGCCCCGCAGCACTGGCACGTGCCGTAGAGCCCCCGGTCCATGCGCTCCAGCGCGGCCTCGATGGCGGCGATCCTGCGCCGGGCCGTGCGCCGGCGTACGCGGCCGGCTGACGGGCAGGGCTGCGTGACGGCCTGGGCGAGCTGGTCGTACAGCAGCCCGCGCAGCTCCTCCAGCCGCGCCATGTGCTGCTCGTAGTGCTGCAGATGGGTGTGGACTGATCTGACGTCGGCCATGACGATGATCGGCTCCTTGCTCACACGGAAGAAAGCGCTCACACGAAGGAAGGCGCTCACACGAAAGGAGGACGGCACATCCCACGTAGGGGTGCCTGCGGCCGAGCCGGCGCGACGGCGGAGGGCCGGGCACGCATGGCCGGCCCCACGGCGCGCGAGCAGCCGTAAGACAGCAGGTGAGGAGGCGTCGGCTAGATCAGCGGAGGACTGCGCGACCCCGCGGCGCGGTGCGCGAGCTGCTGGGGATCGCGGATCTGGTGCGCCTCCGGGCTCGGAGGGAGCAGCAGCGCGAGATGGGCGGCCGCGTCGTGCCGCTCACGGCGCGGCGGCGGCCACAGCGACAGCACGTGGTGCTCGCGGGCGCTGGCGTTCTGCGGCGGCAGGCTCGTCAGCTGGGCGTCCCATGCGCCCAGGCTCCACGCCTGACCGGGAACGGGCGGCGCCCCGTGGCCGGTGTCGCCGCCGTAGCGGGCGTAGCTGCACACCGACAGCAGCAGGGAAAGCAGGACCAGGGCCATCACGCCGCCACGCGCGATGGGCCCGCGTGGTGTCGTCCACGGTCCCGTCATACGGCCGACCATAGCCGAGACGACCCGAAAGACGAAAAGAGTTGGACGTCCGTTTTCTGAGGTGATCACCGGGTTGTCCCCGCCGCTGCTCCGGGCCGGGTACGGTGGCCGCCAGGCGCCCGGATACGCATCCGGCACCACCCCCATCCGGTGAGGAGGAGACGTGCGCGGAAGACTGCCCGCCGTCCTGCTCCTGCTGATGTCGGTGTTCGCGTTCGCCGGTCCCGGCGCTCACAGCGACGCCGATCAGAACGCCCACCAGAACGTCGTCCAGTCGGTCTGGTGGAGCGCTCCGGGCATCGCCGGCCACGCGGGGCTCGGCGACCATGCCCCGCCCGACCTCCACCCGGCCCGCGGCACGCCGGTCCCGCCGGTGTGGCTCGCCGTCGCGCCGCCCGCCTGGCAACCGGGCCGGACCACGCGCCGCGTCTCCTTCACCGCCACCCGGCCCTCCGCTCCACCGCGGCCGGGCCACCGTGTGGCCGGCGCTCGCGCGCCACCCTCCACGACGCGCTGACGTCCTTTCCCTCGACAGCCTGTGGAGGCTTCCATGTCCCGTGCGCCCGTGTGGCGCGCGGTGATCGCGTGTGCCCTCGTGATCACCGCTTTCATCCTCGCTTTCACCATGTCGCCGCGCCTCGGGCTCGACCTGCGCGGCGGCACCCAGCTCGTCTTCGAGACCCGTGACTCGCCCACCGCCAAGGCCGACGCCGACGCCACCGACCGGGCCCTGGACGTGCTCCGGCGCCGCGCCGACGCGCTCGGCGTCGTCGACCCCACGCTGGTCAGGTCGGGCGAGCGGCGGATCATCGTCGAGCTGCCCGGCGTGCTCGACCCGCGCCAGGCGGCCGAGGTCATCGGCAAGACCGCGCAGCTCGCCTTCCACCCGGTCACCGGCCAGGCCGAAGCGGGCGACCCCCGAGCCGTGGCCGACGAGTCGGGGCAGCGGCTCTCGCTCGGCGCAGCCGCGATCACCGGCGACGGCGTGACGGACGCCGCCGCCCGCACCGACCCGCAGCAGGGCCCCGGCTGGTTCGTCACGGTCGACTTCCGCGACCCCGCCGCCTGGCAGCGGCTCACCGGCGCGCTCGCCTGCGAGCAGGTCGGCGATCCCAAGCGGCGGCTGGCCATCGTCCTCGACAAGGAGATCATCTCCTCGCCTCAGGTGGACGCGTCCGTACCCTGCCAGGCAGGCATGCAGGGCGGATCCACGCAGATCACCGGCTCGTTCACGCCCGAGGAGGCGCAGAACCTCGCCGTGCTCATCAAGGGCGGGTCGCTGCCCGTCCCCATGGAGCTGATCGAGCAGCGGACCGTCGGCCCCACGCTCGGCGCGCAGGCCATCGAGGCCAGTGCCAAGGCGGGCGTCGCGGGCGTGCTCCTCACGGCGCTGTTCATCGTCGCCGTCTACCGGCTGGTGGGGCTGCTCGCCGCCGTCGCGCTCGCCGTCTACGGGCTCATCTCGTACGCGGCCCTGCTCGCGCTCGGCGCGACGCTGACCCTGCCCGGACTGGCCGGGTTCGTGCTGGCCATCGGCATGGCGGTGGACGCCAACGTGCTGGTGTTCGAGCGGGCCAGGGAGGAGTACGGCCGCTCGCCCCGGCGCGGCCTGGGCGCCGCCCTCGACCGGGGCTTCAGGAACGCCTGGAGCGCCATCGCCGACTCCAACATCACCACGCTGCTGGCCGCCGGGCTGCTGTTCTGGCTCGCCTCCGGGCCGGTGCGCGGATTCGGCGTGACCCTGGCCATCGGCGTGCTGGCCTCGCTGATCTCGGCGATGCTCATCACCCGCGTGCTGACCCACCTCCTGATCAGCAGGATGGGCGCACGGGCGTCGGGGCTGGGCAGCGAGGGCCGGGTACGGGCCTGGGTGAACCGGCGTGACGTGCGGCTCATGGCCCGCGGCAGGCTCTGGCTGGCCGTCGCCGCCGCGCTGGTGGTCGCCGCCGTCGCCGGTCCGGCCGTGCACGGCCTGAACTTCGGCGTGGAGTTCACCGGCGGCCGGATCGTCGAGTTCGCCGCCACCGAGCCGGTGACCGCCGAGTCGGCCCGCCGGGCGGTGGCCGAGGCCGGGCACCCGACGGCTGCAGTGCAGATCACCGGGCAGACCACCGGGCAGAGCACCGGGCAGTCCGCCGGCGACCTCGTCACCGTGCGCGCCGGCCAGATCAGCGCCGACGACGTGGCCGCCATCGAGCGGGCGCTCGACGGCGAGCTCGGCGAGGTGACCAAGCAGCGCGACGAGCTGATCGGCCCCAGCCTGGGCGAGGAGCTGCGCCGCAACGCGGTCATCGCGCTCGGCGTGGCGCTCGCGGCCCAGATGGTCTACCTGGCGGTCAGGTTCAGGTGGACGTTCGGCACGGCGGCGGTGCTCGCCCTGGTGGTCGACACGGCCGCCGTCGTGGGCGTCTTCGCCTGGCTGGGCAAGCCCGTCGACGGTGTCTTCCTGGCCGCCATGCTCACCGTCATCGGGTACTCGATCAACGACAAGGTGGTGGTCTTCGACCGGGTGCGGGAGCTGTGGAGCGCGCGGCGGCGGGCGCCGTTCGCCGACGTCGTCAACGACGCGATCCTGCAGACCGTGCCCCGCACGCTCAACACGGGACTCGGCGCGCTGTTCATCCTCGCCGCGCTGGCGATCTTCGGCGGCGATTCGCTGCGCGACTTCGCCATCGCGCTGCTCATCGGGATCGTGGTCGGGACGGCGTCCTCTTCGTTCGTGGCCGGACCGCTGGCGATCGAGCTGGAACGGCGCAGCAAGCAGCCGCCACCCGAACCGCCCGAGCCGCGGGTGCGCCGCACCCGCGACGGACCGGGGGCGGTGGTGTAGTGGGAGAGGGAACGCTTCGGCGTGGGCCGAAGCGTTCTGTTCCTATGCTCCAGATCATGAGCTCCCTTGCCGGCAGTCCGCTCCACGCCACCCGGCTCGTCGACGAGCGCGCGGCGTGACGCCGCCGGAGATGCTCGCCGTGTTGGGAGCCGGCGTCATCGCCGGGGCCGTCAACACCGTCGTCGGCTCCGGCACGCTGGTGACCTTTCCCGTTCTCCTCGCCGTCGGCCTGCCGCCCGTGACCGCCACCGTCTCGAACGCGCTCGGCCTGATCCCCGGCTCGGTCAGCGGGGCCATCGGCTACCGGAGGGAGCTGGCCGGGCAGGGGCGGTGGGTCGCGCGGCTCGGCGTCGGCGCCGGGATCGGCGGGCTCGCGGGCGCCACCCTGCTGCTGACCCTGCCGAGCACGGCGTTCGAGAGCGTCGTGCCGGCCCTGGTGGCTCTCGCGCTCGTCCTGGTCGTCCTCCAGCCCCGGATCAGCCGGCGTGTGAGGCGTCGCCGCGAGGTGACGGGTGCGCCCGCGCACCGCGGCGGTGGCCTGCTGCTGTCGTCGGGGCTGACGCTGGCGAGCGTCTACGGCGGCTACTTCGCCGCCGCCCAGGGGATCATCTACATGGCGCTCATGGGCATGCTCCTCGACGACAGCGCGCAGCGCCTGAACGCCGTCAAGAACGTCCTGGTCGCCGTCGTGAACACCGTCGCCGCCCTCCTCTTCCTCGTCGTCGCGGACTTCGACTGGACGGCCGTCGCGCTCCTCGCGGGCGGTTCGGCCATCGGCGGCCAGGTCGGGGCCACGGCGGGCCGCCGCCTGAAGCCGCCGGTCCTGCGCGTCCTCATCCTCGGAGTCGGCGTCGTGTCCATCGGGCAGTTGCTGCTCCCGCACCTGGCCTGACGGGAGACCGCGGGAAGCGCGCCGTCGATCAGTGGTCTTGCCCGCTCCGTTGGGGCCGGCGAGCCCGAAGATCTCGCCTCGCTCCACGGTCAGGGAGACGCCGCCCACCACCGTGCCGGTCCTGTACGTCTTGCGCAGGTCGTTTGTCTCGATGACTGCCATGGCAGAGTCGCCGACGTACGCCGCCGTGGACATCCGCCGATCGGTGGATGGGAGGCGACGGGAAAGGGTTCGTCACATCGGCCGGATCTCGCGGGTCCACCGTTACGGGCCCCGCGAGGAAGGGACGTGACACGGTGGGCACCAGGACCGAGGCGCGCGAGTTGACAGGGCGGGACGCGTTCACTCATCCTAACCTGGTTAGTGAGCACTAACTAACCATGGGGGCCGGGATGAGGATCACGGTGTTCGGAGCCACCGGCCGCACCGGACGGCGGGTGGTCGAGCAGGCGTTGGAGGCCGGCCATGACGTGACGGCCGTGGTCCGCGACCCGGCGAGGCTCGCCCCGTACGGTCCCCGCCTGACCGTGCTCCGGGCGGACGTCATGGACCCGGACGACATCCGCCCGGCCGTCGCGGGACGGGACGCGGTGGTGTCCGCGCTCGGGCCGCACGGACGCGGGCCCAGCACGATCTGCGCCGGCGCCTCCACCTCCATCGTCAGGGCGATGGAGGCCGAGGGAGCACGGCGCCTGGTCGTGGTGAGCGCCAGCGGCATGATCACCGAAGGCGACGGTCCCGTGACCCGCCTGGTGTTCAAGCCCGTTCTCGGCCGGGTGCTGCGCAACCCCTTCGCCGACATGCTCCGCATGGAGGAGGTCGTCCGGGCGAGCGGGCTCGACTGGACGATCGTCCGCCCGCCACGGCTCACCGAGGGGCCGCGTACCGGCTCCTACCGCAGCGCGATCGACCGGAACGTGCGCGGCGGCCTCCGGGTGTCGAGGGCCGACCTGGCCGACTGCGTGCTCCGGTGCCTGGACGAGCACGGGCCGCTCCACGCGGCCCTGGCGATCGGCGACTGACCGGCGTCACAGTGTGGGTGCGCCCAGGCCGCGGACCACGTCGGCCAGGGCGCGGATGACGTCGTTCTCCGCCTCGGTGCGCCACACGAGGCCGAAGGTGAAGAGGTCCATGTCGGTGACGGGCAGCCAGACGATGTCGGGCCGGGCCCAGTAGCGGGAGACGTGGGCGGGGAAGATGTTGACGACCTCGCCGCTGCTGACCAGCGTCAGGACCGCCTCGGCGCTCGTGCCGGCCGGGCCGCGTTCGATGGGGCGTCCGGAGGGGGCGTGGAAGGGGACGAAGCCGGCCTCCCAGTAGCCGGGGACCGAGGTCGCGATGTTCGGCGGCTGAGCCCCGCGCCCGAAATCGCCGGCGACGGCGTCCGTTTCTCCGTCCCTTTTCCCGGCCGGTCCGTCCGGCGGGAGAAAGAGGCTGGGAAAGGGGATGAGCCTGTGGTTTCCTTGGCCGCGTGCGTGGTGATCTGTTGGATCTCGTTCTGCTCGCCATGGCGGTCGGATTCGGCTTCTCGGGTTATCGGCAGGGATTCGTCCTCGGGGTGATGAGCTTCGTCGGTTTCGTCGGCGGATGCGTGTTCGGCGTTTACGTCGCACCGCCGATCGCCGGCGCCCTGGTCGACGGGGACCTCATGCAGGCCCTGGTCGCGGTGGTTGTTGTGCTGGTGGCGGCCATGCTGGGCCAGCTCCTCTCGTCCACCCTGGGCGCCGTGGTGCGCTCATATGTACGGCGGCCGCCGGCCAAGGCGGTGGACGCGGCGGGCGGCACAATAGCCGGGGTGCTGTCGGTGCTCGTCATTTCCTGGATGGTGGGCAGCCTGCTGGTCGCCAGCACATTCACGCCGGTCGTGGAACAGATTCGCGGCTCGTTGTTATTGTCCACCGTGGACGGCGCCATGCCGGACGGCGTGAGAGCCTGGCAGAAACCGTTCAAGAAATTCATCGACCGGTCCGAATTCCCGCCCGTGCTTGACGCCATCCGGGGCGACGCCGTGGACGTGGAGCCGCCCGACCCGGCGGTGCTCGCCAGCGCCGGGCTCCAGCAGGCGCGGGCCGCGATCGTCCAGGTGCGGGGCACGGCGAGCTCCTGCGCCAAGCAGATCGAGGGCACCGGGTTCGTGTTCGCGCCCGACCACGTCATGACGAACGCGCACGTCGTCGCGGGCGTGGACACGGCCCTCCAGGTCATCGACCACACCGGGCAGGCGCGCCCCGCCACGGTGGTGCGCTTCAACCCGCGGCGGGACGTCGCGGTGCTGTACGTCCCGAACGCCGGGCTGCCGCTGCTCGCCTTCCACGGTGAGGCGGCCAAGGGCGACGACGCCATCGTGGCCGGCTACCCCCAGGGACGGGGGTACGCGCCGCAGCCGGCCAGGATCGCCGCCCGCCGGGAGGCGCTCAGCCCTGACATCTACCACGAGGGCGACGTGTCACGGGACGTCTACGTGATCCGCGGCACCGTCGAGCAGGGCGACTCCGGAGGGCCGCTGCTCGACCCCGGCGGCCGGGTGCTGGGCGTGGTCTTCGGTGTCGTCGTCGGCCAGAAGGACACGGGGTACGTGCTGACCGCCTCGGAGGTGTCCTCCGACGCCCGCCAGTCCGCCACCGTCACCACGCCCGTCAGCACCCGGACCTGCGACTAGGTGTATTGACCCGGAGCGTTGTTGACGCGGGTGATCGGGGGTTGGCCTCCGAGTGCGGTGTGGCAGCGGTGGTGGTTGTAGGTGTGCAGGAAGTCT
>NZ_JBFAHO010000066.1:0-26050 GCF_040654215.1 Nonomuraea sp. NPDC050733
GCCGCCCGACCGGCTGCGGGACCCCGGCTCGCCGCCGGTGCGCGGACGCGGCCCGGAGTCGCCGGTCCGCGGTCCCGTGTCGGCGCCGGAGCGGGCGCGGGGGCCCGTGTCGCCGCCCACGCGAGGTCGCGGACTCCGGCCCTCCTCCCCCGTCTTGCGCGGGGACTTGGCGTCGTCGGCGGCACGGCCGCGCGTCTCCTCGGCCACGGGGGCCGCGAGCAGACCCTTCGGCGCCGAGCCGGCGCCGAGCCCTCCGGTCACCCGGGCCAGCCGGGACAGCCGGTCGGCCAGCAGCGCGGCCGTGGGACGCTTGCCGGGCTCGCGGTTGAGCGCCGCGCGCACCAGCGGCAGCAGCGCCACGGGCACCCCCTTGAGGTCGGCCTGGCCGTTCAGCACCGCGTACATCTGCGCCTCGGCCGTGCCTCGCCCGAACGCCGGCCGCCCCGTCGCCGCGAACGCCACCGTCGCCGCCCAGGCGTGGATGTCGGCAGGCGAGTCGACCTGCTCGTCGGCGAAGATCTCCGGCGCGGTGTAGCCGGGCGTGCCGAGGAAGGTGCCGGTCATGGTGAGCCGGGTGGCGTCGTGCACCTGCGCGATGCCGAAGTCGATGAGAACCGGGCCCTCGGCGCCCATGATGATGTTGGCGGGCTTCAGGTCGCGGTGGACCACGCCGGCCGCGTGGATGATCGCCAGGGCGGCGGCGATGCCCTGCGCCATGTCCACGAGCTGCGCCATGTCGAGCGGCCCGTCCTGGCGGACGCGGTCGAGGAGCGTGACGCCCTCGATGTGCTCCATGACGAGGTACGGCCGGGCGCAGCCGAGGTCGGCGTCGAGCACCTTGGCGACGTACGGGCTCTCGACCCGGCGGAGAGCGCGAACTTCGCGTTCCAGCCGAATCCTGGACGAATCATCCTGGGTGAGCTCGTGCAGCACCTTGAGCGCGACCCGCTCGCCGCGCCGGGAGCCGGCGAGATAGACCTCGCCCATGCCCCCGCGGCCCAGCCGCTCGAGCAAGGTGTACGGCCCGACCTTGCCGAGCTTGCTCACCGTCCCTCCCTGCTCGGCGCGCCCATAAGGGGCACAACCCTAGCGCCGGAAGGGCCGGGGATGTCCGAGGCGCGCCGAGACTTTCGCTTGTCGCGGACGGCGCCCCCGAACCGGCGCGCCACCGCGACCGCTAACGATCGGAGCGCCGGCCCAGCAGCGTGTCGAACTCCGCCAGCGGCTCCCGGGACAGGTCGGGACGCCCGCTGCGACGCCAGCGGACGTGGCCGCGGCCCTCCAGCCACAGCATCAGACGGTCGGCGCCGGCGATCACAGCGGCGGCGGAGGCCAGGGCGATGAGCAGCTCCATGCGCCCAGCCCATCGCGATCGCCCCCGGCGGCCACGCCGACACGCCGCCGCCTGCCGTATCGGGTCAGCGGCCTGACCCGGCGATGACCGTGCCCTCGGACGTGCGCAGATGTCCCTCGCCGGTGTAGACCCACTTGGTGGAGGTCAGCTCGGGCAGCCCCATCGGGCCGCGCGCGTGCAGCTTCTGCGTGGAGATGCCGACCTCCGCGCCGAACCCGAACTCCCCGCCGTCGGTGAACCGGGTGGAGGCGTTGACCGCCACGGCCGCCGAGTCGACCAGCGACACGAACCGGCGGGCGGCCCCCTGGGACCGGGTGACGATCGCGTCGGTGTGCCCCGAGCCGTACTCCCGGATGTGGGCCACGGCGTCCTCCAGCGAGTCGACGACGGCCGCGGCGATGTCCAGCGAGAGGTACTCGACCCGGAAGTCGTCCTCGGTGGCGGGCACGACCTCGCCGAACCGGGCGACGCGGTCGTCGCCGTGGACGGTCACGCCGGCCTCCTTCAGCGCCCGCAGCGCCATGGGCACGAACGTGTCCGCGATGCCGGCGTGCACCAGGAGCGTCTCGGCCGCGTTGCACACCGACGGCCGCTGGGCCTTGGCGTTGACCAGGATTTCCACGGCCAGGTCGAGGTCGGCGTCGGCGTCCACGTAGACGTGGCAGTTGCCCACGCCGGTCTCGATCACCGGCACCGTGGACTCCTCGACCACCGAGTTGATCAGCGAGGCGCCGCCCCGCGGGATGAGCACGTCGACCAGGCCGCGCGCCCGCATCAGCTCCTTGACCGAGTCGCGGGTGAGCCCCGGAACGAGCTGCACGGCCCCGGACGGCACCTCGGTGCCCGCGAGCGCCTCCTGCATGACCCGCACCAGCGCGGTGTTGGAGGAGTAGGCGCTGGAGGAGCCGCGCAGCAGCACCGCGTTGCCGCTCTTGAGGCAGAGCGCCGCCGCGTCGACGGTCACGTTGGGGCGGCCCTCGTAGATGATGCCGATGACGCCGAGGGGCACCCTGAGCTGCCGCAGCTCCAGCCCGTTGGGCAGCGTGGAGCCGCGCACGACCTCGCCCACCGGGTCGGGCAGGTCGGCCACCTGCCGCACCGCCTCGGCCACGGACCGGATCCGGCCCTCGTCGAGCCGCAGCCGGTCGATCATCGACTCGGCCGTGCCCTGCGCGCGGGCCTGCTCGACGTCCTCGGCGTTGGCCTCGATGATCTCGGCGGCGTTGGCCACCAGGGCGTCGGCGACGGCGCGCAACGCCCGGTCCTTCGGCGCCCGCGGCAGCGGGGCCAGCTCGGCGGCGGCCTCTCGTGCCGCGCGGGCGACCTTCAGGAACTCCTCGGACATCACACGCTCCTCGTTGTCGTGCTGCTCGGGAGGCGCCGGCTCTCGCCGCCCCCCGCCCGCCCAGCCCTCGTCTCTCCCCGCCGCGGTGCGGCCGGGCGCGCGGGCTGTCAGTTGTGGGACTCCAGTATGACGATGTCGTCGCGGTGGATCAGCTCGCGTTCATATTCCGGACCCAGCTCGCTGGCCAGCTCGCGCGTGGAGCGGCCCAGCAGGCCCGGGATCTCGCCGGCGTCGAAGTTGACCAGCCCGCGCGCCACCACCGCGCCCCGCGGCGCGCACAGGTCGACCGGGTCGCCCGCGGCGAACTCGCCCTCCACGGAGGTGACCCCCGCCGGCAGCAGCGACTTGCGGCGTGCCACGATCGCCTCGACCGCGCCGTCGTCGAGGTGCAGCCGCCCCCGGCCGGTCGTGGCGTGCGCCAGCCAGAGCAGCCGGGTGCCGGGGTGCCGGCCGCCCGGGTGGAAGTAGGTGCCGACGTCGGCGCCGGCCAGGGCCTGCGCGGCGTGCGCGGCGGCCGTCAGCACGACCGGCACGCCCGCGCCGGTGGCGATGCGCGCCGCCTGGACCTTGGTCACCATGCCGCCGGTGCCGACGGCCGCGCCGTTCCTGCCCAGCTCGACGCCGGCCAGGTCCTCCGGGCCGCGCACCTCGGCCAGCCGCCTGGCGCCGCTGCGGCTCGGCGGGCCGTCGTAGAGGGCGTCCACGTCGGACAGCAGCACCAGCGCGTCGGCGTGGACCAGATGGGCGACCAGCGCCGCCAGCCGGTCGTTGTCGCCGAAGCGGATCTCGTCGGTGGCGACGGTGTCGTTCTCGTTGACGATCGGCACGATGCCGAGCTCCAGCAGCCGGTTGAGGGTGCGCTGGGCGTTGGCGTGGTGGGCGCGGCGCATCATGTCGTCCGCCGTCAGCAGCACCTGGCCGACGCGCAGGCCGTACCGGGCGAAGGAGGAGGTGTAGCGGGCGACTAGCACTCCCTGGCCGACGGAGGCGGCGGCCTGCTGCGTGGCGAGGTCGCGCGGGCGCGCGGACAGCCCTAGCGGGCCGAGGCCCGCCGCGATCGCCCCCGAGGAGACCAGCACGAGCTGCGTGCCCGTACGGCGGCGCGCGGCGAGGACGTCGACCAGCGCGTCGACCCGGTCCACGTCGATCGTTCCCTGCGGGGTGGTCAGCGAGGAGGAGCCGACCTTGACGACGACCTTCGACGCTGAGCTGATCCGTTCGCGCACATCTGAAGCCTATCCGAGGCCGGCAGACCCGATCCGCTCGTCTCCCGCAGGCCCGGCGCGGAGCCGGGCGGGCGGGTCAGTCGGGAGCGGGACCGGGCGTGAGGCCGCGGAGGAGGGCCGTGACGAGGTCCGGCGTGAAGCCCTCCCCCTCCCCCATGTACGCCCGCACGAACGCCCGGTAGAAGCAGGCGCCCACCAGCAGAGCGG
Source organism: Nonomuraea sp. NPDC050733 (assembly GCF_040654215.1). NCBI lineage: Bacteria > Bacillati > Actinomycetota > Actinomycetes > Streptosporangiales > Streptosporangiaceae > Nonomuraea > Nonomuraea sp. NPDC050733. The sequence continues at coordinate 4,133 of NZ_JBFAHO010000066.1, forward strand.
CGGCCGCCTTGGGGACGACCCCGGCCGGGACGCGGCCCAGCCGCTGCTCCGCCCGCAGGTACTCGGCCACGAGCCGCTCCGCCAGGTGCGGCCCCAGGTCGGCCTGGCGCAGCCGCTCCCGCTGCTTGGCCAGCATGTCGTGCTCGGCGAAGATCGCCGACCCCACCGGGATGGACCGGCCGAAGAACGCCGCCGCCTGCTCGGCCACGTCCGTCAGATTGCCCTCGACCGTGCCCGTGCCGGCCCGCGCGGGCAGGTCGGAGAGCGCGTCGATGTACGGGAGCCCGTCGTGCAGGACAGCGAGGAGCAGGTCCTCCTTGTCCAGGAAGTGCTTGTACAGCGTCGGCTCGGAGAAGCCCGCCGCCCGCGCGATCTCCTTGGTGGTCACCTTGGCCAGCCCGGCCTCGTCCATGAGGCGCGCGGCGGCGGCGAGGATGCGTTCCCGAGTCGTTGGCTGGTTCACCTTCACCGCGATCCGTCTCTCCGTACGACTTGAGCCTGTGACGCGAAACCGCCGCGACGCCCCGGGAGAGGGCCCTAGCCCAGCCTGCTGTCGGTGCCGCGAGGGCCCGTGCGGACGGACTCGGCGTGCAGCGTGGGCTGCCAGTCGAAGACGTAGCCGCCCTCCATGGGACCGATGACCACCTCGGCCCCAGCGGTCGCGCCCGCCTTGACCAGCTGCTCCTCGACGCCGAGCCGCTCCAGCCGGTCGGCCAGGTAGCCGACGGCCTCGTCGTTGCTGAAGTCGGTCTGCCGGATCCAGCGCTCGGGCTTCTCACCCGTGACCTGGAACAGGTTGTCGTTGACCTTGCGGACCGCGAACCCGGTCTCGCCGAGCTGCCGCGGCCTGATTACCAGGCGGGTGGGCTCCTCGACCGGGCGGTTGGCACGGGCGGCGGCGACCCACTCGCCCATCGCGAACGTCAGCTCGCGCAGCCCGGCGTGGGTGGCGGCCGACACCGTGAACACCTGGAGCCCGCGCGCCTCGAAGTCCGGCTTGACCAGCTCGGCCAGCTCCTGGGCGTCGGGCACGTCGGCCTTGTTGAGCACCACCATGCGCGGGCGGTCATCCAGCTTGCCGTACGCCTCCAGCTCCGCCTCGATCACCTCGTAGTCGGTGACCGGGTCGCGGCCGGGCTCCATCGTGGCGCAGTCGATGACGTGGACCAGCATGTCGCACCGCTCGACGTGGCGCAGGAACTCGTGGCCGAGGCCCTTGCCCTGCGAGGCGCCCGGGATCAGCCCGGGCACGTCGGCGACCGTGAAGACGGTGTCGCCGCTGTCGCCGGTGGTGACGACGCCGAGGTTCGGCACCAGCGTGGTGAACGGGTAGTCGGCGATCTTCGGCCGGGCCGCGCTCAGCGCCGCGATCAGCGACGACTTGCCGGCGCTGGGGAAGCCGACCAGGGCGACGTCGGCGACGCTCTTGAGCTCCAGCATGACGTCCAGCCCGTCGCCCGGCTCGCCGAGCAGCGCGAACCCCGGGGCCTTGCGCTTCGTGCTGGCCAGCGCGGCGTTGCCGAGGCCGCCGTGGCCGCCGTGCGCGATCACGTACCGGGTGCCCGAACCGACGAGGTCGACCAGCACCTCGCCCGTGTCGGCGTCCTTGACGACGGTGCCGTTGGGCACCGGCAGGACGACGTCGCCGCCGTTGGCGCCGTCACGGTTGGAGCCCTGCCCCTGCTTGCCGTTGTCGGCCTTGCGGTGCGGGCGGCGGTGGTAGTCGAGCAGGGTCGCGGTGTTGGGATCCACCTCCAGGATCACGTCACCGCCCCGGCCGCCGTTGCCCCCGTCGGGGCCGCCGAGCGGCTTGAACTTCTCCCGGTGGATGGAGGCGCAGCCGTTCCCTCCGTCACCAGCCCTGACGTGCAGGACCACTTGGTCCACGAAGTCCGGCATGTCCGCCTCTCCTCACGCCCCCGTCCGGGGGTTCTCTCTTGACTTGCGTGCTCGTCCCGCGCTCGTCGTGTGCCCGTCCAGCGGTCGTCCCGCGCTCGGCCCTCGCCGGGACCGGCCCGGGGGCGCGGCAGGCACGAAGGGGCCGGACAACACGAAGGGGCGGATCGACGAACCGATCCACCCCTTGGTAACGCCGTTCGGCTGCGGATTACTCCGCGACCGGGACGATGCTCACGGCCTTGCGGCCACGCTTGATGCCGAACTGCACGTGACCCGCGGTCAGCGCGAACAGCGTGTCGTCGCCACCACGGCCGACGTTGTCGCCGGGGTGGAAGTGGGTGCCACGCTGACGGACGATGATCTCGCCCGCGTTGACCAGCTGGCCGCCGAAGCGCTTGACGCCCAGGCGCTGAGCGTTGGAGTCACGGCCGTTCCGGGTGGACGACGCGCCCTTCTTGTGTGCCATCTCTCAAACTCCCGATCAGGCCTGGTCGATACCGGTGATCTTCACCTGGGTGTACCGCTGGCGGTGACCCTGGCGCTTCTTGTAACCGGTCTTGTTCTTGTACTTGAGAATGCGGATCTTCGGACCCTTGGTCTCGCCGAGGATCTCGGCGTTGACCGTGAACTTGCCCGCCTCCGTGGTCACATCGCCGTCGTTGACGACGAGCACCGTCGGCAGCGAAATCGAAGAGCCGACCTCGCCGGCGACCTTGTCCACCTCGAGGACGTCACCGACGGAGACCTTCTGCTGCCTGCCGCCGCAACGAACGATCGCGTACACCGCGGAACCCTTCTACTGTCTACTGTTGCGATCCACGGCCGTCCCGGACGGAACGGCCGTTGACTGCCGAGTGCTGCGCCCGCACTCGCATCCTGTCTGGAACCAACGAACCGAGTGGGCGCGCCAACAGGGCACGTCACCTGACGCACCGATCCACAAGGGTACCGGATTAACGGTGCCCTAGGCGAACCGGACGGATCGTCGGACAGTCCTTCGAGCAGCCACTCAGGGGGCTACTCGGCGGACTTGGCTCGGCGAGAGCGTCGCCGCCCCCTGCCGGAAGACTGGCCCGCTTGGTCATCCTCAGCCGGGACGTCATCAAGCGCACCGGTCACGGTATCACGGCCGGAGGAGTCCTTGGCCGCGGAAACCTTGTCCCCGCTCTTGTCGCTAAGGCTCTTGTCGCTAAGGCTCTTGTCGCCCAGCTTGTCCGCCACAGCCTTCTCGACGGCCATCTTGCCCTGCGTGCCGCGCGGCTCCGGCTTGTGCTCCACCGGCTCCGTGGAGACGATGAGCCCACGCCCGTTGCAGCACTCACACGGCGTCGAGAACGCCTCCAGCAGCCCCTGACCGACCCGCTTACGCGTCATCTGCACCAGGCCCAGCGAGGTGACCTCGGCCACCTGGTGCTTGGTCCGGTCGCGGGCCAGGCACTCCAGCATGCGCCGCAGCACCAGGTCACGGTTGGACTCCAGCACCATGTCGATGAAGTCGATGACGATGATGCCGCCGATGTCGCGGAGCCTGAGCTGGCGGACGATCTCCTCGGCCGCCTCCAGGTTGTTGCGGGTGACGGTCTCCTCGAGGTTGCCGCCCTGACCGGTGAACTTGCCGGTGTTGACGTCGACGACGGTCATCGCCTCGGTGCGGTCGATCACCAGCGAGCCGCCGCTGGGCAGCCACACCTTGCGCTCCATCGCCTTGGACAGCTGCTCGTCGATCCGGTACGACTCGAACACGTCGCCCTGGTCGCCGTCCCAGCGCGACAGCCGCTCCTCCAGGTGCGGGGCGACGTACTTGACGTACTCCTCGACCGTCTCCCACGCCCCCTCGCCCTGCACGACGAGCGAGCTGAAGTCCTCGTTGAAGACGTCGCGCACCACGCGGACGGTCAGGTCGGGCTCGGCCGACAGCAGCTCGGGCGGGCTCGCCGACTTGGCCTTCTTCTGGATGTTCTCCCACTGCGCCGACAGGCGGGCGACATCGCGGGCCAGCTCGTCCTCGGAGGCGCCCTCGGCCGCGGTGCGCACGATCACGCCGGCGTTCTCCGGCATGACCTTCTTCAGGATGCTCTTGAGCCGGGTGCGCTCCTTGTCGGGCAGCTTGCGGCTGATGCCGGTCATCGAGCCGTCGGGCACGTAGACCAGATAACGGCCGGGCAGGCTGATCTGCGAGGTCAGACGGGCGCCCTTGTGGCCGATCGGGTCCTTGGTGACCTGCACCAGCACCGACTGGCCGGACTTCAGGGCCGCCTCGATCCGCTTCGGCTGCCCCTCCATGCCGGCGGTGTCGAAGTTGACCTCTCCGGCGTACAGGACGGCGTTGCGGCCCTTGCCGATGTCGACGAACGCCGCCTCCATCGACGGCAGGACGTTCTGCACCTTGCCGAGGTAGACGTTGCCGACGTAGGACTGGCTGGCCTCACGGTTGACGTAGTGCTCGACGAGGACGCCGTCCTCCAGCACCGCGATCTGCGTGCGGTCGCCCTGGCGGCGCACCACCATCATCCGGTCGACCGCCTCACGACGGGCCAGGAACTCCGACTCGGTGATGATCGGCGGACGGCGGCGGCCCAGCTCGCGGCCCTCGCGGCGGCGCTGCTTCTTGGCCTCCAGCCGGGTCGACCCGCGCACGCTCTGCACGCCGTCGGCGGAGGTGTCGACCAGGGCGGCGCGACCCGAGCGGGGCGCGCGGATGCGGACGACCGTGTTGGGCGGGTCGTCGCCGGCCGGCTCGGCGCCCCCGTCGTCGGAGCCGCGCCTGCGGCGGCGGCGCCGGCGGCGCGAGCCGGAGCTGTCCTCCTCCTGCTGCTCCTCGGGCTGCTCGTCCTCGCCGTCGTCGTCGGACTCGTCGGAGTCGTCGGAGTCGGCGTCGTCGCGCTCGCGGGCCTTGCCGCGGCCCCGGCCGCCCCTGCGGCGGCGCCGGCGACGGCTGCCGCCCTCTTCCTCCTCCTGGTCCGAGTCGTCGGAGGAGTCGGCGTCGTCGATGACGGCCTCGGCGGCCTCGTCCGCGTCGGCGGCCGGCTCCGGCTCGGGACGCTGGATCTCGGCACGCGCCGGCTCGGGGCGCGCGGGCTCCGGACGTACGGCCTGGCTCGGGTCGGGCGCCTGGAACAGCGGCGCGAAGATCGCCGAGGGGCGCTGGAACGAGGCGCCCGGCTGGTCGGAGCGGCGCGCGGAGAACCCGAACGGGTCGGCGAGCAGGCTGGGCCGGTCGCCGTCCTCGTCGAGGTCCTCGCCGGCGGGCTCGTCGTCGAGCGGCTCGTCCTCGGGCAGCACGTCGAGGATGTCCTCGTCGTCGCCCTCGCCCTCGTCGTCGGCGCTCCGGGTGCCGGCGTCCTGGCTGCGGCTGCTCTGGCCGCGGGTGCTCTGGCTGCGGGTCGTGGCGGCGGTCTCCGCGCCGATCGCGGTGGCCTCCGTGCCGATCGCACCGGTCTCGTCGCCGGCGCCCGAGGCGGCCGGCTCCTCGGCCGCGGCCTCCGGCTCGGCCTTCTTGCGGGTACGGCGGCGGCGCGTCGGCGCGGCCTCGGCGGCGTCACCGGCGGTGTCCTGCGTGCCACCCGCGCCGCGCGGCGTCCTGTCGCCGCTCTCGGCGGTGTCCTGGCCCGCCTCCGCCGCGAGAACGCGGTCGGCGGTGTCCAGCGCGGCCCGCTCGGCGTCCTGCCCCTCGGCCGCGCCCGTCTCCGGTGCGCCGGCGTGCGTCAGCGACGCCTCGCCGGCGTCACCGGCCGGCGACGCTCCCGTGGTGGCCGGCTCGGCGTCCTCGGCCTTCCTGCCGGTGCGGCGGCGCGAGGTGGTGGCCGTCGAACGGGTCCTGGTCCGCTTGGGCTTCTCGGCCTCGGCGGCGCCCCCGTCCGCGGTGACGTCGTCAGAGCCACCGGCGGCGGCACCCGCGACGGCATCGGCGACCGCGGCCTCGACCGGGCTTCCCCCTGCCCCCTGGGCCGTACCCGGCGCGGCCCCCTGGCCGGTCTGTCCCGCGGCGGGGCCCTCCGGAGCCCGTGCCGCGGCCTCGGCCGCGGAGACGGTCACCGGAGCGGGCTCGTCGGGGACCTCGGGCGGCGGCCCGGCGGGCCGGCTCGCGACCCGGCGTCGCGTGGTCGTGCGTGACTGTTCAGTTGTCTCGCCGTCGGGGCCTGTGGCCCCGGTCTTGGGCTCGTTCTCGAGCATGCGGGCGCTCTCCCGTCAGCTCCCGGGCGCGTCGCCGCGCCGCGCAGGAGCTCTCGTGTTTCGTTGTGCGCCCGCGCCCCCGCCAAGGGGCATGAGCGCCAAGTCCTGTCAGCGGTCGTGCCCCACCCATGCGGGACACTCCCTTAACCGGCGACGTGCTCACCTGTCGGTCCCGCTTCGCCGCCGCGCGTGGTCTCGCGGTCAAGGTCGAACGGGTCGGCAAGCGCACCGGTGCCGACGTCCAGCGGCCCCTGCGCCAGCCTGGTCACCTCGGGGGGGACCGGCGGCGCGAAGTCGGCCACAAGGCGCAGCCCTGCGAGCACATCGTCGGGTCGAACGGCAGGCGTCATGTGCCGAACAACCATGCGCAGTATGACACACGACTGTCCGGGCACCTGAGCTGCGGTTCTGCCTGTCCCCTCGGATCCCTCGGACACCGCCAGCCTCAGCACGGCCTCACGGGCGTCGAAGCGGCGAGGGCCCTTCTTGGTGAGGCGCTCGACCTCCACGGCCTCGGCGGAGAGGAACTTCTCCACCGCGACCCCGGCGAGATCGGCATCCGCACCGGGCATCCGCACCTCCCACTCGGAGGCCTCCAGGCGCTCGGCCAGCCCTCCCGGGCCCGCCTCGACGACCTCGAGCACGTCGAGCCCCGGCGGCAGCGAGCCGTCGAGGTCGCCGCGGACCCGCTCGGGCTCGCACGGCGTGGTGACGCCGATCTCGAGGTACTCGGCCTCGCTGGCGACACCGGTCGGCGCCGCGCCCGCGTAGGAGATCTTCGGATGGGGCGAGAAGCCCGCGCTGTAGGCCACCGGAATGCCGGCACGGCGGACCGCCCTTTCGACGGCCCGCGAGATGTCGCGGTGACTGGTGAAGCGCAGGCGGCCGCGCTTGGCGTAGCGCACACGCAGGCGCTGCACCGTGGGCGCGGGCGGGGGCCCGTCGGGAACAGGTTTCAGAGCTTTGTCGTCCTTCCCGTGTCAGAGTTCCTTCGTTTCAGGATAAGCCGCCTTGACGCCTGATCGGCTCAGGATCATGTACGGCGAGGCACGGGCCGCGCACCCAGCGCGCCGGAGCGGCACACTGCCCCGCGCCGGAACCGCGACCGGAGCAGGTTTCCGGCCCCCTCGCACGCACCTCGACCGCCCGCCGAACCCGCCGAAACACCTGGTCCCACCCCTCGGGACAGGCTCCACCGGAATCCCGCCCGGAAAGAATCCCGGGCGGGTCACCGTGCCGCAGACCTGCCGCAGACCTGCCCTGGACCTGCCTCAGACCACCGTGAGCGGAAGGAGCTTACGACCCGTGGGACCGACCTGGATCTCGGTGCCCATGGTCGGGCAGACGCCGCAGTCGTAGCACGGCGTCCACCGGCAGTCCTCGACCTCGCCCCCGGAGACGGCCTCCTGCCAGTCCTGCCAGAGCCACTCGCGGTCGAGCCCGGCGTCGAGGTGATCCCACGGCAGGACCTCGTTCTCCTCGCGCTCGCGCACGGTGTACCAGTCGACGTCGACCCCGGCCCGCTCGGCCGCGGCCCTCCACCGCTCGTAGGAGAAGTGCTCGCTCCACCCGTCGAAGCGCCCGCCGTCCTCCCAGACGGCGCGGATGACCGCGCCGACCCGCCGGTCACCGCGCGAGAGCAGGCCCTCGACGATGGACGGCTTGCCGTCGTGGTAGCGGTAGCCGATGGCCCTGCCGTATTCCTTGTCGCCGCGCAGCGAGTCGCGCAGCGCCTTGAGCCGCCGGTCGACGGTCTCGTGGTCGGCCTGGCCGGCCCACTGGAACGGCGTGTGCGGCTTGGGCACGAACCCGCCGATGGACACGGTGCAGCGGATGTCGCGCGACCCGGTGATCTCCCGGCCGGCCTTGATGACCTTTTTGGCCAGATCGGCGATGCCGAGCACGTCCTCGTCGGTCTCGGTCGGCAGCCCGCACATGAAGTACAGCTTCACCTGCCGCCAGCCCTGCGAGTAGGCGGTGGTGACGGTGCGGATCAGGTCCTCCTCGGTGACCATCTTGTTGATCACCTTGCGCATGCGCTCGGACCCGCCCTCGGGAGCGAAGGTCAGCCCGGAGCGCCGCCCGTTGCGGGAGAACTCGTTGGCCAGGTCGATGTTGAACGCGTCGACCCGGGTGGAGGGCAGCGACAGAGACGTGTTGGTGCCCTCGTAGCGGTCGGCCAGCCCCTTGGCGACGTCGGCGATCTCGGAGTGGTCGGCCGACGACAGTGACAGCAGGCCGACCTCGTTGAAGCCGGACTCCTTGATGCCGTTGTCGACCATGGCGCCGATCGTGGTGATCGACCGCTCGCGCACCGGCCGCGTGATCATGCCGGCCTGGCAGAAGCGGCAACCGCGCGTGCAGCCGCGGAAGATCTCCACGCTGAACCGCTCGTGGACCGTCTCGGCGAGCGGCACCAGCGGCTTCTTCGGGTACGGCCACTCGTCGAGGTCCATGACCGTGTGCTTGTGGACGCGCCACGGGACGCCGGGCCGGTTGGGCGCGACCCGCTTGATGCGCCCGTCGGGGTGGTAGTCGACGTCGTAGAACTTGGGCACGTAGACGCCGCCCGACTCGGCCAGGCGCATCAGCAGCTCGTCGCGACCGCCGGGCCGCCCCTCGGCCTTCCACTCGCGGATGACCTCGCTGATGGCGATGGCGATCTGCTCGCCGTCGCCGAGCACGGCCGCGTCGAGGAAGCCGGCGATCGGCTCGGGGTTGAACGCGGCGTGGCCGCCCGCGAGCACGATCGGGTCGTCGTCGCCGCGGTCGACGGCGAGCATCGGGATGCCGGCCAGGTCGAGCGCGGTGAGCATGTTGGTGTAGCCGAGCTCGGTGGAGAACGAAACGCCGAGCACGTCGAAGGCGCGCACCGGGCGGTGGGCGTCGACCGTGAACTGGGGCACGCCCTCGGCGCGCATGAGCGCCTCGAGGTCGGGCCAGACGGCGTAGGTGCGCTCGGCGAGGGTCGCGGGCAGCTCGTTGAGGATCTCGTAGAGGATCGCGACGCCCTGGTTGGGCAGGCCGACCTCATAGGCGTCCGGATACATCAGCGCCCAGCGCACGTCGGCGTCGTCCCAGTCCTTCACGGTCGAGTTGAGCTCACCCCCGACGTACTGGATGGGCTTCTGCACCTTGGGCAGCAGCGCTTCCAGACGGTGGAAAATCGACTCGACAGGCATACGACCAGGGTAGCGGCGCCCGGGACCGGCCAAGCCCCGGCGTCAGTTGTACGTCTGCTCGCGGATCCTGATCGACTGGAGCAACCCGACCGCGATGAGGTTGGCGAAGGTGGCCGTGCCGCCGTACGACACGAACGGCAGCGGCAGCCCCGTGATCGGCATGATCCCGATGGTCATCCCGATGTTGACGAACGTCTGGAACGCGAACCAGCACACGATCATGCCCGCCGCCAGCGTCCCGAACCGGTCGTCGCACTGCCGGGCGATGCGCAGCCCGCGCAGCAGCACCACGCCCAGCAGCGCCACGATGGCCACCGACCCGAGGAAGCCGAACTCCTCCCCCGCCACCGTGAAGACGAAGTCGGTGTGCTGCTCCGGCACGAACCGGCCGGTGGTCTGCCCGCCGTGCAGCCACCCCTTGCCGAACACCTGCCCGGAGCCGATCGCGATGAGCGACTGCGTGCTGTTGTAGCCGACGCCGCGCGGGTCGACGCCCGGATCCAGGAACGCGGTGAACCGCGCGATCTGGTACGGCTCCAGCAACTGCAGCCGGAACACCAGGAACACCGCGGTCGCGGCCACGAGCGACAGCAGCATGATCCACCGCTTGCGCACGCCGCCGATGACCAGCGCCGCGGCGGTGATCACGGCCAGTACCAGCGCCGTGCCGAGGTCCGGCTGGAGCATCACCATCCCCAGCGTCAGCGCCGCCACCGAGAGCGCCAGCACGACGTCGAACAGGCGCGGCCGGTCGGAGCCCTCCGCCGGCTGCGCAAGGAGCATCGCCAGGATCAGCAGCAGCCCCAGTTTGGCGAACTCCGACGGCTGCACCGCGAACCCGCCGCCCAGCAGGATCCACGAATGCGACCCGTTGATCGTCGCCCCCAGTGGTGAGATCACCAGCCCGAGCCCCACCAGGCTGACGAGGTACACCAGCGGCGCGTACGCGCGCATCGCCCGATGGTCGATCGCGGTCGTCATGGCGCACAGCACCAGCCCGATGCCGAGGTTCAGCATGTGCTTCTTGACCAGGCCGGTCGAGCCGGACGCCCACGTACGGGTGGACGACCACACCAGCAGCGTGCCGATGACGCACAGCCCGACGACCGCGACCAGCAGCAGGCCGTCGAGCCGCCACAGCGACGACTGCGCGCCCACGATCCGCCGTCCGTAACCGCGCCGGCCGTTCCTCAGTGCCCGCTCCGCCGTCACCCCGCCGCCACCCTCACTGTGTCCTCGTCACTGTGTCCTCGTCACTGTGTCGTCACCACCGGCCGCCGGGCCCCCGTCCACCGGGCCTCACCGCGCCACCGTCCCGTCGGGCGCGAACTTCGGCAGCCTGCTCGCCGGCTTGCCGCCCGGCAGCACCGCCGGTCCCTTGAACCCGTAGATGCCCTCGTAGATCTCCCGCGCGATGGGCGCCGCCGTCTGCGCACCCATCCCGCCCTGCGACACCATCGCCACCACCACGAACCGCGGATCGTTCGTCGGTGCGAACGACGCGAACCAGGAGGTGTCCTCCTTGCCCCACACCTCCGCGGTGCCGGTCTTGCCGCCGATGCGTACCTTGTCCATCGGGAAACCCGCGAACGCCCCGGCCGCGGTGCCGTCCGAGGGCACGTCGCTGAGCGCGTCCTTGATGTAGAGCCGCTCCTTCTCGCTGAGCGGCAGCTTCCCCACCACCGGAACGTCGTACTTCTCGACCAGCGTGCCGTCGGGCCGCACCCGCGCCCACCCGATGCGCGGGCTGCGCAGCTTGCCGTCGTGGACCAGCGCCGCGTACGCGCGGGCGAGCTGGAGCGGCGTCACCAGCACGTCGCCCTGGCCGATCGCGAAGTTGGCCGAGTCGCCGGGCCGCAGCAGGAAGCCCTCGGCGCAGTTCTCGTACGCCAGCCGCTTGAGGAAGTCGGCCCGCGCCCGGTCGGTCACCTCCGGGTAGCCGGTCTGCGCCCGCTTACAGGTGGTGCCGCTGGTCTGCGTCCACAACTCCTTCTTCCACCTGCGGTCGGGGATGCGGCCGGACGACTCGCCGGGCAGGTCGATGCCGGTCGGCCGGCCGAAGCCGAAGGCCCTGGCGGTGTTGGCGAACACCTCCTTCGGGTTCTTCCTGGGGTCGCGCCCGCCGTCACGCAGATACTGCTCGTACGCCGCCCGGTAGAAGATCGTGTCGCAGGACTTGACCAGCGCGGTGTGCAGGTTCATCGTGCCGAGGCCGATGCCGTGGAAGTTGTTGAACGGCCGGTCGCCCACCATGTACGACCCGGGGCAGTCGTAGGTGCCGTTCAGCGGGTAGCCGGCCCGCAGCATCGCCGCGACTGACGACACCTTGAACGTCGAGCCGGGCGCGAACTGCCCGTTGATGGCCCGCGACACCAGCGGCTTGCCCGACTTGTCCGACAGCAGCCGCTGGTAGCCGCTCGCCGAGATGCCGCCCGCCCACACCGCCGGGTCGTAGCCGGGCGCGCTGGCCAGCGCCAGCACCCGCGCCGTACGCGCGTCGAGCACGACGGCCGCGCCGCCGTCGGCCTTCGGAGCGTTGTGCATCGCCCGGGCCAGGGCCCGCTCCGCGACGGCCTGCACGCGGGCGTCGATGCTGGTGATGATGTGGTCGCCGCTGACCGGCCGCACCTGCTGCTCGACGCCGATGGCCTTGCCCATCCGGTCCACCTGCACCCGGCGCAGTCCCGGCTTGCCGCGCAGCGCCTCGTCGTAGACCTCCTCCAGCCCGTCGCGCCCGGTCAGGTCGACGCCGGAGTAGGCGGCCTTGAGCCCCGAGCGCTTCTCCAACTCCGCCTCGGTGACCGGCTGCAGGTAGCCGAGCATCTGGGCGCCGGCCTCGCCGCCGGGGTACTGCCGTACCGACTGGATCTCGGCGGTGACGCCCGGGAAGTCCTCCTGGCGTTCGACGATCTGCAGCGCCTGCCGCGTGTCGGCCTTCTGCGCGACGGGCACCGGCTGGTACGGCGAGCCCGTCCAGCACGGCTGGGACACCCCGGGCCCGCACGGCCGGATCCGTTCCTTGAGCTTCTTGACCGGCGTGCCCAGCACGGCGCTCAGCCTGTGCAGCACCGACGCGCCGCCGTCGGGCGTGCGCGCGAGAGCGGTCCTGTCGACCGACACCACCAGCGCCGTCTGGTTGCGCACCAGCGGCCGGCCGGAGGAGTCGAGGATCTGCCCGCGCACCGCGGGCTCGATCACCGTGCGCGTCCTCGTCTCGGTCGCCCTGGTCACGAACTCCTGCCCGCGCACCACCTGCACCTGCCACAGCCGTACGGCCAGCACCACCATCAGGGTCAGGACGAGCACGTGCAGCACGAACAGCCGGGCACGCATCCGGGTCATGTGGCGTACCCCGGCTCCCGGCCACGACCGGTGGCCCAGAGGACGACGGGCGAGAGGATCATCGTGTAGGCGATCGTGAGCGGCACCTGCTCGACCAGGGTCGTGAAGGTCACCCGCGGATCGGAGATGAGCAGCCCCAGGGCCACCGCCAGCGACGGACCCAGCAGCACGCACGCGACGATCGTGGCCACGGGGCTGCCGACGCCGCGTCCCGCGACATAGCCGACGACCGCCAGGGCCAGCGCGTACTGCCCCATCGGGTGAGCCGCCGGAGGCATGATGTCCACCAGCAGCCCGGCGCAGAACCCGAGCAGCGCGCCCGTCGCGGGGCCGCGCGTCATCGCCAGCCAGGTCACGACCAGCAGCACCAGGTCAGGCGCGCCTCCTCCCGGCAGCGGCACCCGGTTGACCAGGATGACCTGCGCCAGCACGACGAGCGGCACGAGCAGTAGAGGCGTCATCGCGTTCTCTCCTTCTCCTCCTTCGGCGGGACGGCCCCTTCCTTCGGCGGGACGGCCACCTGCTTCGGCGGGACGGCCCCCTCCTTCGGCGGCAGGACCGCGTCCCGCGGATCGCGCCGGGGAGCCCGCAGCACCACGCCGACCACGTCGAGCGCCGTCAGGTCCGCGTACGGCCGCGCGAACGCGACCCGCGTCAGCTCGCCCGGCGTCGCCTCCACCCGCTCGATCACCCCGATCGGCACGCCCGCCACGTACGGCGCGCCACGCTGCGACCCGAAGCTGACGATGCGCCCGCCCGGCGCCATCGGCGCGGTCGCGTCGAGCAGCCGGAACTGCACGAGGCGTCCGTTCTGGCCCACCCCGTGGACCACCCCGATCTCCTGGCCGCCCTCCAGCCGGGCTCCCGTGGCCGAGCCCCGGTCGCTGATGAGGACCACCGTGGAGGTGCGGGGCCCGGTCAGCACGATCCGGCCGACGAGGCCGTCAGCGTTCATCACGGTCATCTCCGGGCGAACGCCGTCGTCGGCGCCGACGTCGAGCTCGACGGCCTCCTCGAATCCGGGGTTCCCGCGCCGGGCGATCACATTGGCCGGCAGGACGTCGTAGCCGCCGCGGGAGGCGGTGCCCAGCATGCGCTTGAGCTGGGCCGAGCGCGCCGCGTCGAGCGAGTTCGCGACCAGGCGGGAACGCAGCCGCGCGTTCTCCGCCTTCAGCCGTCTGACCTCGTCCTGCGCGCCGGGGGCGGTCGCGAGCGAGTGGATGAACCCGGTCACCGGCCGCGTCACCAAGCCGGCGGCCCGCTCGACCGCGCCGAACACCCCCGCCCCCGCCTGGCGCACCGGCACGAACGGCGACTCGGCGCCGGTGCGCTGGTCCACGGTCGCGCCCAGCAGCGACACGGCCACGAGGACGCCGAGGATGACCCGGCCACGGCGGATGTCCCTCATGGCGGTCAGCCGCGCGATTCCGGCAGGAGCACCTGCTGGAGCGCCTCGAAGTCCTCCACGCAGCGGCCGGACCCGAGGGCGACCGAGTCCAGGGGGTTGTCCACCAGGTGGATCGGCATGCCGGTCTCCACCTTGATCCGTTCGGTCATGCCTTTGAGCAGCGCTCCGCCGCCGGTCAGGACGATGCCGTGGTCCATCAGGTCACCGGACAGCTCGGGCGGGCACCTGTCGAGCGTGGTCTTGATCGCGTCGACGATGGAGCTGATCGGCTCCTCGATGGCCTTGCGGATCTCCTCGGACGACACCACGACCGTCTTGGGCAGGCCCGTCACCAGGTCGCGGCCGCGGATCTCGGCGTGGGCGTCGTCGCCGTCGGCCCAGGCCGAGCCGATCGCTATCTTGATCTCTTCGGCGGTGCGTTCGCCCAGCATGAGCGAGTACTCCTTCTTCGCGAAGGTGATCACCGCCTGGTCGAGCTCGTCACCGCCGATCCTGATCGACTGGCTGGTCACCACGCCACCCATCGAGATGATCGCCACCTCGGTGGTGCCGCCGCCGATGTCGACGACCATGTTGCCGGTCGGCTCGTGCACCGGCAGCCCGGCGCCGATGGCCGCTGCCATCGGCTCCTCGATGATGTAGACCTTGCGCACACCCGCCTGGTAGCCGGCCTCCTTCACCGCTCGCTGCTCCACGCTCGTGATGCCGCTCGGCACCGCGATGATCACCCGTGGCTTGGCGAAGTGGTGCCGCCGGTGCACGCGCTGGATGAAATAGCGCAGCATCCGCTCCGTCACCTCGAAATCGGCGATCACACCGTCCTTGAGCGGCCGGACCGCCACGATGTGGCCGGGTGTGCGGCCGATCATCCGTTTGGCTTCGACGCCCACCGCCATGATCTTGCCGGTGGTGGTGTTGATGGCGACGACCGACGGCTCGTTCAGCACGATGCCCCGGCCGCGCACGTACACCAGCGTGTTGGCGGTGCCCAGGTCGACCGCCATGTCACGGCCGAGGAACGCGAGCTTGCTGCCCATGGAACGGAGCCTTCCGTAATATCGTACGCCAATCGCTACAGAGTGAATTCGAATCGTAACGTGACGTACCCAAGCCCGGTCGTAACGAGCCCAGCCGCCCCACAAAAAACCTGCCGCCTCTGCGCCAAACCCCTTTTGCCCGGAATTCCGCCAGAAGTGCAGAGTGCACCGCAAGGAGGCAAGTACGCGAAATGCCCGCCCGGCACGGGGGCCGGCGGGCATTCACGGGTTCCAACGGGTTGTGCCAGGGAGGGCGGCGGGCCCTCCGGCGCTCCTTAGAAGCGGTCCGGGAAGAAGATCTTGATCTCCCGGGCGGCGGACTCGGGCGAGTCGGAGCCGTGGACGACGTTCTCGCCGATCTCCAGGGCGTGGTCGCCGCGGATCGTGCCGGGGGCCGACTTCACCGGGTCGGTGAGCCCGGCCAGGGCGCGGAACGCCTCGACCGCGCGCGGGCCCTCCAGCACGAGGGCGACGAGCGGACCGGAGGTGATGAACTCGACCAGCTCGCCGAAGAACGGCCGCTCGGAGTGCTCGGCGTAGTGCGCCTTGGCGGTCTCGACGTCGAGGGTGCGCAGGTCCATCGCGACGACCTTGAGGCCCTTGCGCTCCACGCGGGCGATCACGTCACCGATGAGGCCGCGCTTCACCCCGTCGGGCTTGATCAGGACAAGAGTGCGCTCGGACACTTGAGGTTCTCCTTTGAACATGGTCTGGGGGTCGCGGATGCGGCTACGGACGCCGGGATGACTCCGCCGGGAACGCTCCGCGGCACGTACGACCTCGCGTCGCTGTAGCTGCGGCTCAGCTTACCGTCCTCGGACCCCACGCCCACGCCGCACGCCCTGACGGGCCCTACCACGACTCGAACCAGGCCCCACGTCCGAGCACCCCACATGCCGGAACGGCACCCACACCCGCCCAGGCAGCAACGACACCCACCGGCGCCCACGTCCAGGCGGTACCGGCACCCGCGCATGACCGGGCGGCACTCACTCCGGGACCGTCAGACGACCGGAGCACACATCACCCACGTCAGACGACGCCGCGGCGCGCACCCAACCGACCATCAGGACGCGGTGGGACGGGCACCCGGCCACCGGAAGGCGGCGGCCGCCCTCTCTCTCACGCCTGCGAACCGTCCTCCGGAGAGGCGGTCGGCGGCGGGACCGCCGGAGGCTGCTGCTCGGTCCCGGCGGAACCGGCCTCCTCACCGGCGCCCGTGTCGCGGCGCTTCCCCGCGCCGCCCCCGGCACCGCGTGACCCCTGCCGCGCGCCGGAGGAGGCCGCTCCGTCGGCGGGCCCCGGCGCGGGTGTCTGAGCCGGGACGCTGCCTTTCCACGCGGACGCCCCGTTGGGCATGGAGGGAGCGGGCACCCGGGGCATCGCCCCGGTCGGAGCGTCCTCCTCGTCAGTCCCGTCCCGCAGCGGCTCGCCGGAGGCCTTTCCGGGCATGCCGTGCTCCCGCGCCGCGCCTCTCAGAGCGCCGTCACGCGGTTCCGCGCCGTCCGCGCCGTTCACGTCCGGTGACGTCTCGAACGCGCCCAGGGACCCCTTCCTGAGCCCGCCGGACCCGTTCCTCGCACTACCCCTGGCGGACTTGTCACCCGGCGCGGCCTCAGCCGACGGGACGGTCGCAGAGGCGGCGTCAGCCGCCACACCGGCCCGCCGAGCGCCGTTTCCGGAGCCGTCCCCCACGACCTCGACGCCACCGTTTCCGGAGCCGTCCCCAGCGACCTCCGAGCCGCCATCCCGCGAGAAGCCGTCAGCCGCATCGAACCGATGCCCATCACCCGACGAACCACCGGCCACGTCGGCACGACGCTCCGATGCGGAGAGACGCCCCGGGCCGGAAAGCTCCTCCGAGCCGGACAGCTCCCCTGCCTCGGACAGTCCACCTGGCTCGGCCAGCTGCCCGGAGCCGGGCGGCCCGTCCGGATCGCCGTCCCCCGCCCCGTCGGAGCCAGGCCCACGCCGCGACAGCAGCGCGGCCAGCACGATGACGGCCACCACCAGGAACCCGCCGATCAGCGCCCACATGTGCAGCGCCCCCACGAACCGGTCCACGAGCTGCTGCGGCGAGCTCACCCCGCGCAGCATCGCCATCTGCACGCCGCTGCCCAGCAGGTAACCCGCCAGCACGCCGGGAAAGCACAGCGCCAGCCCGAACAGCGCGGCCCCGACCCCGGCCCGCCGCAGCGACGCCGTCAGGGCCACGGCCGCACCCACCGCCAGCAGCGTGAAGGGCACGACCAGCACCCTCCCGTCCGCGGCGGGCACCACCACACGCACCGAGCACAGGCCGACCACCATCGCCAGCAGCCCGAGCGGCTCCGGCCACGTCGCGTCGTCGCGGACGAACAGCCGGACGAGCACCGCGCCGGCCACCGCCAGCACGCCCGCCACGGCGAACGGCGCCCACAGACCCTTCAGCCCGGGACCGCCCAGCCCGCCCATCTCGACGTACGTCACCTGCGCGATGCTCGGCAGCACCACGGCGCCGACGGCGACCATCACGTACGCGAGCGAACGCGCCCGGGGCGTGCCGATGGACGCGAGCGCGAGGAGCGCGCCCACGGCGAGCACCGCGACCAGGATCACGATGTTGGGACGCCAGTCCTCGCTCGCGGTGCTGATGGCCACGACGGCGATGCCCGTGGCCGGCATGGTCGCCAGCAGCAGCCGGCTGCGCTCCCTGGGCTCGGGCCGCGGCGTCGGCCGCCGGCCGTACTGCAACGACAGCACCAGGTAGGCGGCGGCCAGCACCAGCGCGACGCCGGTCAGCATGGGGTACGGCTGGAGCGTCACCTTCCAGTCGCTCACCCCGTCGAGCGGCCACAGAGCGAGCGCCTGGGCGCTGAGCAGGCTGAGGGCCAGCACGCCCGACCAGACGGCGCGCAGCACCGCCGGACGCTCCCAGGCGGCCACCAGCGTGGCTGGCAGGAGCAGGCCGGCGCCCACGCCGTGGACGACGCGCAGCACACCGACGAGGAACGTGGAGCCCGCGTAACCGCCCGTCGCGTCGGCCACGGCCAGCAGCGCGAGGCCGGCGATCAGGACGTAGGCGACCTTCACCCTCCCCAATGCCACGGCGGCGAGCGGGACGGTCAGCATCATCGCCGGGAGGGCCAGGCCGTGCGCGCGCATGAGCCCGAGCCGGTCGAACCCCGCAGGCAGCAGGTCGCCGACCACGGAGACGGTGTTGGGGATGGCGACGATCGCCAAGGGCAGCGCGGCCACGATGAGCAGCGCCAGCACGGTGTCGAGGAACCACGGGTACGTGGTGCCGGGGTCGGGTCCCGTGGCCGGTTGGTTCGGGGACCGCTGAATCGGGGGGACGGCCATGTTCGCCGACTTTAGCGGGAAGTCACGCCTTCGACACGGCGAGCTACGAATATCGCGGTGATCCACAGTGCGAGGAAGATCACCCCGAGGAAGAACATGGTCGGCACCAGGAACCCCGTCGCGATGGCGATCACCTGCACGACACTGCCGAGCACGTAGCCGATCGGCTTCTTGAGCAGGCCGGCCGCCACCACGCACAGCACGGCGAGACCGATGCCGGCCGTGACGGCCAGCGCGGGCCGCACGCCGTTCACGCTGATCGCGACCGGGGTGACCAGCGCCGCGACGATGGCCTCCATGCCCAGCACGCTCGCCCCGAGCCGGCGCATGCCCGGGGTGACCTCGAACCCCAGCAGGCCCTTCCCTCCGCCGGCCATCACGCGCCGTCGGCCTTCAGCAGCAGCCGGGCGTCGCCGGCGGTCACCACGGACCCGACGATGAGCACACCCGTGCCGCTGAACTCACCCTCGGCGTCGGCCATGCCGATGCCCCTGTCGATGGCGTCGTCGAGGCGTTCCACGATGTGGACGCGGTCCGGCCCGAAGATGGGCTCGGCGAGCCCCGCCAGCTCCTCGGCCGGCATCGACCGGGGCGAGGAGTTGCGGGTGACGATGATCTCCTCCAGCACCGGCTCCAGGAGCTCCAGAAGTCCGTCGACGTCCTTGTCCCGCATGACGGAGACGACGCCGACGACCTTGGCGAAGTCGAACGCCTCGTGCAGCGCCTCGATCGTGGCCTGCATGCCTCCGGGATTGTGGGCGGCGTCGACCACGACCGTCGGATTGCGCCGGAGCACCTCCAGCCGTCCCGGCGACGACGCCTGCGTGAACGCCTGCCGTACGAGCTCCACGTCCAGCGGGTCGTCGCCGCCGGTCAGCGCCTCGACGGCGGCCAGCGCGGTGACCGCGTTGCTCGCCTGGTGGGCGCCGTAGAGTGGCAGGTACACCTCGTCGTAGGTTCCCTTGAGTCCGCGCAAGGTCAGGAGCTGGCCGCCGAGGGCCACCTCACGCGCCAGCACGCCGAACTCCAGTCCCTCACGCGCCACGACCGCGCCCACCTCGGCGGCCCGCCGCATCAGCACCTCGGCCGCCTCCAGATCCTGCTGGGCGAGAACGGCGGTGGCGCCGGGCTTGAGGATGCCGGCCTTCTCCCCGGCGATGCTCGGGATGTCGGGGCCCAGCCGGTCGGTGTGGTCGAGGGAGATGGGCGTGATGACGGCGACGGTGCCGTCGGCCACGTTCGTCGCGTCCCAGGAGCCGCCCATGCCGGCCTCGATCACCGCGACGTCGACCGGGGTGTCGGCGAAGGCCGCGAACGCCATGGCGGTGAGCAGCTCGAAGAACTGGATGCGCCGGCCCTGCGTGTCGGCCAGCTCGACGTACGGAATGATCTCCTCGTAGACCTCCGCGAACCGCTCCTCGCTCAACGGCTCGCCGTCGACGGTGATGCGCTCGCGCATGGACACCAGGTGCGGGCTGGTGAACCGGCCGACGCGGAGATTACGCTCCCGGAGCAGCGCCTCGGTCAGACGGGCCGTACTGGTCTTGCCGTTGGTGCCCGCTATGTGAATGACCGGGTACGCCCGCTGGGGCGAGCCGAGGAGGTCGAGCAGGGCGGCGATGCGGTCGAGCGTCGGCTCGAAGTCCCACTCGACGCCTCGCTCCATGATCGCGCGTTCAACAGCACGGTAGTCCACCCCTCAACCCTACTGACCCCAACCACCCGCCCCGGCCACACACCGCCCCAGCCCTTTCGGGCTCTTCGTGATCGAGGGTGTAACCGGATCGAATCCGCCGGTCTCGAGCAGTGACCGGGCGACGTAGTCGGTGAGGTTGCGGAAACCCAGGGCGGAGCCGCGTAGGTGTTCCAGGCGGAACCCCAGCGCGGTCGCGCCCTTGCGACCGGCCACCAGCGCCCGACCCTCATCCAGAAGCGCCCAGAGCTCGATCAGCTCATCCAGCGTGGCCGGTTCCATGCAGCAGCATCGTCCCCACTCACCTCACCACCAGCGCCGATCGAACCTGAGCGATCAACATGTGGCCACGCCCATCGTCAGCGAAGAGAGAGTCAACCCCGCACGGAGTCGTCGAGTTGAGGCGTGCAGAGTTTTCGCCGGTGGTCAGCGTGTCGACGTCAGGAGCACAGCGCCATGCATCACGCACGCGGCGAGGGTGCGGTCCCGGCATGGCTCAACGACGCCCCGTCGCCGATCAACTGTGCCGGGTCGGCCGATAGGTCAGCACCTGAGTGTGGCCGTCGAAGGTCCGGGCCTCGAGCAGCTCGAGGTCGAAGTCTTCCGCACCGTCGAAGATCCGGTCCACGCCGGTCCTGCCGGAGATCACTGGGAAGACCGTCACCTCGATGGTGTCGATCAGGCCGGCGTTCAGCAGCGCCCGGTTGAGCGTCAGGCTGCCGTGGGAGCGAAGCGGGACATCGGATTCGGCCTTGAGGCGCGTGACCACCTCGACAGGATCGCCGGCGTCGATGGCCGTGTCCGGCCACTCGAGCGGCTCGGTCAGCCGGCTGGAGAGCACCGTGACCGGGGAGTCGAACATGCGCGTGACCCACCCGTCGAGCAGGCTGCGGTCGAAACCTGCGTCGAGGAACGGCGCGTTCGACGAGTAGGTCTTGGCCCCGAGCACCATGCGCAGCGGGTCGCGGTAGGCAGCGGCGCGATACGCGAGGAATTCGGGACCCTGCTTGCCCCAGTAACCGCCCCAGTCGCCGTTGTGGTTGGCGAAGCCGTCAAGTGTGGAGAAGATGTCGAAGGTGTACGTGGCCGTCATGGTGTCTCCTTGCGAGAAGCCGGTCGCGGGCGCCTTGTGGCGGCCTCACCCCTGCTACGAACACCACCGCCCCTATCCGACACGCCTCCCGAGATTTTCTTTCAAAACTTTCCGGGCTCATCCGATCCGAGTGTGCAGTTGTGATCTGAACCCGCCAGCCTCCAGTAGCGACCGGGCGACGTAGTCGGCGAGGTTGCGCAAGCGCTGCTTTGGAGCGGCCTTCGACCATTCCCAGCAGCCGTGCCGGGCCAGCACCGTCACGCACCGGTGTCAGATCGATGATCACGTGACGCACTCGTCCCCGCGACGGGTGTGTCGCCACGCGTGCTCGTCGACGCCGATGACCTGCACGCCGTGGAGACAGTGCGGGTCGCTCATCAGCCCGTGGCGACCTTCGGTCAGCACCGCGTCATTCGCGGTGTCCCACGAAACGGCCAACGCCTCGGCGACTCGAGCGACCGTGAGGCGCCGGCACACGATGGCTCCAACTCACTCCTCCTCGGCCGCTTGGCCGCGCATCAGGCCGGCCCAGCCGGGCCCTGTGTTGTACGGGCCCTTTGTTGTACGGGCCCTGTGTTGTACGGGCCCTGCGTTGTACGGTGCTGTTGCAGTACGGGGCGCTCTCGTCGGTCGGCCATGTGGCTGTGCCGGGCAGTTACGTTGGCTGGCGTGTGTGTCGTGTTGGCGTTTGTCGGGCTGGCATCCCACGTCGGGCTGCTACAACGAGTGTGCCGGCACAACGCAAGAAA
>NZ_JBFAHO010000067.1:0-25715 GCF_040654215.1 Nonomuraea sp. NPDC050733
GGGCGGGGGGGGGGCGGGTGGGGGGCCCGGGCGCCCCCCCCCCCCGCCCCCCACCGCGCTCGTGAAGAGTGCGGGCCACTTCGGCGGAGTACAGGTGATCCGTCATCCCAGACGGACCTGTACTCAGGCCGAAGGACGACATGACAAGCAGAAGACGCACCGCGGGCGCGCTGGTCGCGGGGGCCGTCGTGACGGCGCTCGCCGCACCGCACGCGGCACTCGCCGAGGACGGGGCCGGGCCGGCCCCGGTCACCGTGACCCTCGTCACCGGCGACCGGGTGACGCTCACACCGTGGAGCAGACCGTCATCCGCGCCTACCGCGTCGCGCCCAGAAGCTGAACCCGTACGTCCTCACCGGGCCGCCACCGGTGAGGACACGCCGGGCGCCAGGAGGAGGGCGCCGACCGTTAGTTAGACAGGCGATTATCCCGGGGCGAATATAGTGATGGGCATGGGTGACGCCGTCGATGCGATTCTCGGCCAGTGGCGGCGCGAGCGGCCGGATCTGGATCTTGCCCCGATGGGGGTCTTCGCGCGCATGGGGCGGGTGACCCGCATGGTCGAGGCGGCGGTCGAGGAGGTCTTCGTCCGACACGGCCTGCGCCCCGGGGAGTTCGACGTGCTGGCGGCGCTGCGCCGGTCCGGTCCGCCGTACACGATGATCCCGTCGGAGCTGTCGGCGGTGCTGATGATGTCGCGGGCCGGCATGACGAACCGGCTGGACCGCCTGGAGCAGGCCGGGCTGGTCGAGCGGAGGCTGGACCCGGCCGATCGGCGCAGCTTCCAGATCCTCCTGACCGGCAAGGGCCGGACGGTGATCGACGAGACGCTCACCGAGCACGCGGCGAACCTGGCCGATCTCGGCGCCGCCCTGGGGCCGCAGGACGCCGCCGCGCTGGACCGGATCCTGCGCGGCCTGCTGGAGTCCTGGGCCTGACCTTCCCCTGGCCCGGGGGAGTCAGCGGGGCCGGCGCACGCCGCGCCGCCACACCTCGGCGACGGCGCGGGTGGCGGTGATGTCGCTGGTCGGGTCGCCGTCCACCAGCAGCAGGTCGGCCCGGAGTCCGGGCGCGACCCGGCCCCGGTCGGCCAGCCCGAACGCCCGGGCGGGGGCGCTCGTGGCGGCGGCCAGGGCGGCTTCGGGGCTCAGGCCCGACTGCGTGAGCATGAGCAGCTCGCGGTGCATGGCGGCTCCGTGCACCGGGGCGAAGAAGTTCGCGTCCGTGCCGGCCAGCAACACCACCCCGGCCTCGTGCAGCGCGGCGGTGGCGCGCCGGGCGTGGGCGACGCCGTCCGGGTGGACGGGCACCGCCGAGTGGTCCCGGTCGATGGCGGCCCGGTCCCGCTCGGACAGCCGGGCGGCGATCCGCTCGTCGCGCACCAGCTCCACCCCGGCCGGGTCCTGCGCGATCGTCTCGATGTAGGTGAGTGTGGTGATCACGAATACTCCGTGGGCCGCGATGCGGGCGGCCAGGTCCTCCACGGGCGGGTCGCCCGGCTCGCTGTGGTGGAAGACGTGCGCCAGCCCGTCGATGCCCGCCTCCAGCGCGATCACGGTGTCGCGCGCCGTGGCGACGTGCGCGATGGTCCGCAACCCGGCCGCGTGACCGGCCTCCACCAGGGCGGCCACGACGTCGGGGCCCAGGACCGGCAGATCCAGTCCGGCGGTGCGGCCGTCGTCGATCACGATCTTCAGGTAGTCGATGCCCTCGGCCAGCCGCGCCTCCACGAACTCCTTGGCCCGGCCGGCGTCGCCGATGGTGTCGAACGGCCCGACCGCGTCGCCCAGCCACGCCGGCGCCTCGCTCTCGGCGGCCATGATCTGGCTGGGGTGCCCGCTCGGCGCGGTGGCCAGCACTCCGGCGCTGCGCAGGTCCGCCACGTCGTCGCGCTCGGCGGCCAGGCGGCGCTGGCGGGCCAGGTTGCCCGGAAGGCAGAACATGTCCAGCTCAGTGGTCACCCCGAAGGTCAGTGCCTGCGCGAGCATCCCGTCCGAGACGTGGGTGTGCGCGTCGATCAGGCCCGGCAGCAGGGTCCTGCCGGCGCCGTCGATCACCACGTCCGCGGGACCCCCGTCGGGCTCCGCGATCAGGTCGTCGACGATCAGGACGTCCGTGTGGGGGAGGGTGCGCTCGCCGTCGAAGAGGCGGACGCCGCGGATCAGGGTACGCATGGTTGCTCCCGTTCACGTTGCTTCTGGCACTTCGCGGCGTGAGGGCTCGGCGATGGCACCGGCCGCAGTGTCACGCCGCCATGATTCGATGCAAGACAGTACTAGGTCAAACTATCTGCCGTCGAATAGACCGTCGATCGTGGGTCGAACCACGTGGCGAGAGCGTCGGCGAGCCCGCCACACGAGTCGGCCGAGCCGGGCACGTAGTCGAATGGAGGCCGCACGCGTTGAGCCGAACGTGACCCGGCGCTGCCGTGGCCGGAGCAGGCGCGCCAGGCGGCACTCGGCATGTACCGGGCCTTCGGCCGCCATCCGATGGTGCCGTTCGCACTCGTCCTGAACCAGTCCCACCCGGCCTCCGTACGGGCGCTGGAGTCCGCAGGCTTAACGCAGCCTGAACTTGCGTTTGTAGAGAGCGGCGTCCTACAGTCCTCCTAACGCAGTTCTCAACTGCTTTAGGAGTGATTGTGAAGCCTTTGTTCTTCCCCGCCAACCCCCAGTTCTGGTATGAGACCCTGCGCGTCTTCGGACACATCGCCTACGGCGGCGCGGACTTCGGCGAGGTGGTGGTCACCAGCGAGCGGATCGTCGACGGGGACTACGACAGCTGGCACGACCAGTGGCTGGCCACCGCCGACCGGGTGGCGGCCGACGCCCGGACCGCCCTCGGCGGCGGGCACCGCGTCAGCGCCCGTGACGGCTTCCTGCGGGCCTCGAACTACTACCGCGCCGCCGAGTTCTTCCTGCACGGCGACACCGGTGACCCGCGCATCCGCCACGCCTACGACGCCTCGGTGGCCTGCTTCCGGCAGGCGGCGGCGCTGTTCACCCCGGTCGTCGAGCCGGTGCGCATCCCGTACGAGGGCACCTTCCTGCCCGGCTACCTGTACCGGGCGGACGACTCCGGCCGCCCGCGGCCGACCGTGGTGATGGGCAACGGGTTCGACGGCACGGTGGAGGAGATGCACTTCTTCGGCGCCGCCGCGGCCGTCGAGCGCGGCTACACCGTGCTGACCTTCGACGGCCCCGGCCAGCCGGGCACCCGCCACCACCAGGGCCTGATGTTCCGTCCCGACTGGGAGCACGTCGTCGGCCCCGTCCTCGACCACGCCCTCACGCTGCCCGAGGTCGACCCGGCTCGCGTCGCCCTGCTGGGCGCGAGCATGGGCGGCCTGCTCGCCCCGCGCGCCGCCGCCTTCGACCGGCGCGTCGCCGCCGTCATCGCCCTCGACGGCGTCTACGACCTGGGCGACATCACCACCTCCGCCATCCCCCTGCCGCGCGCCGAGGCCGAACGCCGCCTGCGCGCCGAGCACGACCCCGAGCTGGACGCCATGATGGACCAGGCCATGGCCGCCAGCCCGGTGATGCGCTGGGCCATCGAGCACGGCATGTTCGCCATGGGCGCCGACACTCCGCGCGCCTTCGGCGCCGCCTACCTCGACTACCACCTGCGCGACGGCATCGCCGAGCGGATCACCTGCCCCACCCTCGTCTGCGCCGGCGCCGACGACGGCTTCTTCAAGGGCCAGCCCGAGCTGCTGTACGAGCACCTGACCTGCCCCAGGACGCTGCTGGAGTTCACAGCAGGCCAGGGCGCCGAGGCCCACTGCCAGTCCGGGGCCCAGCGCCTGGCGTTCGCCCGCGTCTACGACTGGCTCGACGACGTCCTGGCCGGGACCGCCTGAACCCGGCTCGTTCAGTGCTCCGGAGGGGACAGCTCGAGAGCGGCGTCGAGCAGGCTGCGGGTGTACTCGTGCCGCGGCGAGCCCAGCACCTCCGTCGCCGGCCCTTCCTCCACCACCACGCCGCGGCGCATGACGACGATCCGGTCCGCGATCTGGTGCACCACGCCGAGGTCGTGCGAGATGAACAGCATCGCCAGATGGTGGCGCTCGCGCAGGTCGACCAGCAGCCGGAGGATCTGCGCCTGGACCGACACGTCCAGGGCGGACACCGCCTCGTCGCACACGAGCAGCCGTGGCCTGACGGCCAGCGCGCGGGCGATGCTGACCCGCTGGCACTGCCCGCCGGACAGCTCGTCCGCCCGATGCCCGGCGACGCCGGCGTCCAGTCCGACGTCGTCGAGCAGGCGGTGCAGCGCGGCGGTGCGGTCGCCGGACGGGGCCGAGCTCGGATGCGTACGCCACGCTTCGTCGATGATCGCGGCCACGGTCATGCGCGGGCTGAGAGACGACCTCGGGTCCTGGAACACCATCTGCGCGGTCCGTTGCTGCGCCGTGGTCCGCCGGCCGACCGGTCCCACGGGCACGCCGTCGAGCAGGACGGCGCCGGACTCGGGCCGGGCCAGGCCGACCACCGCCCGGGCCACCGTGGTCTTGCCTGACCCCGACTCCCCGACCAGCCCCACGATCTCGTCGGGGGCCACCGCGAGGCTCACGCCGTCGACCGCGACGAACTCCCCGGACCGGCGAGCGGCACGCGACCGGAACCACGCGCCGCGGCCGCCGAAGGTGACCCGCAGGTCACGTACCTCCAGCAGGTCGCCGGTCGCGTCAACGCCTTCACTCATGGCTGCAGCAACTCCTCGGCGTAGTGACACGCGGCCCACCGGCCGGGCGCGACGGGTCTGGTCCGCGGCTCCTCGGTGCGGCACCGGTCACGTGCCAGCGGGCACCGAGGATGGAACGCGCACCCGGGCGGCCGGTTCGCCGGGGTGGCCGGTGTACCGGGCAGCGGGTGCGCCAGCGCGGTACGGGTCCGCACCGCGGGCACGCTCTCGACCAGCGCGCGGGTGTACGGGTGCGCCGGAGCGGCCAGCACCTCGGCGGTGGGGCCGCGCTCGGCGACCCGGCCGGCGTACATGACGACGACCTGGTGAGCGACGTCCGCCACGACCCGCAGGTCGTGGCTCACGAGGAGCATCGCCAGGCCCTCGTCCCGCTGGATGGAGCGCAGCAGCCGCAGGATGCGGGCCTGGACCGTCACGTCCAGCGCGGTGGTGGGCTCGTCGGCGAGCAGCAGCGCCGGGCTGCCCGCCAGGGCGAGGGCGATCATGGCCCGTTGCCGCATCCCGCCGGAGAACTCGTGGGGATAGCCGCCCATCCTCTTCGCCGGCTCGGGGACCCCCGCCCGCTCCAGCAGTTCGACCACCCGCCGCCGCACCTCGGCACGGGGGAGGCCGGCGCGGCGGAGGATCTCGCCCACCTGGCGGGCGATCGTCTGGGTCGGGTTCAGCGCCGCCAGGGGGTCCTGGAAGATCATCGCGATCTCGTGGCCGCGGAGCCGGCGCCGCCGGGCGGGGCTCGCCTGGAGCAGGTTCTCGCCCCGCCACCGCAGCGCCCCGCCGGTCGCGGCCCCATCCGGAAGCAGGCCGATCACGGTGTTCGCGGTCATCGTCTTGCCGCTGCCCGACTCGCCGATGAGCCCGACCGTCGTACCCGAAGGGATGTCGAACGTCACCCGGTCGACGACGCGGACCATGCCGTCGGCGGCGGGCAGGTCGACGACCAGCCCGTCCACCTCCAGCAGCGGGCCGCCCGGCGCGGCGGGTGACGCCGTGCCGGCCGGAGCCGGCGCGGTCACCCGCTCGCCTGGTGTCCGCATGCGCATCACGAGCTGCTGACCTGCATGCCGGCGAAGTCGGGCAGCCCGTTCGGGTCCGGGGTGACGCCGGTGACGCGGTGGTTCCAGGCGTAGGCGTACTTGACCGCCATCGGGAACATGCCGACCGCGTCCCGCCAGATGATCTCGCTTGCCTCCCCGTACAGCTTGACCCGCTCGTCGGGGTCCGGGCTCGCCCCGGCGGCGGCGAGCAGCTTGTCGAGCTCGGGGTTGCAGTAGCCGTTGCGCTTGGCCGCGCAGGGGTACAACCGGCCGAGCGTGTTCGCGGAGTCGAAGGTGGGGTTGGACAACTGCTGGAAGTTGACGTCCCAGTTCAGGGCGAGCAGGTCCTTGGTGAACACCGCCGGCTCCTTCTCCAGCAGGTCCACCTGGACGCCGATCTTCTGCAGGTCGGAGACGATCGCCTGGTTGAACGGCCGGAACTCGGCGTTGGCGAACTGCAGCCGCAGCTTGGCGGAGAAGTCGAAGCCGGCGGCGGTCAGCGCGGCCTTCGCCGCGGCCGGGTCGTAGCCGACGGGCTCCTGGGGGACGTACCCGAGGGTGACGGGGGAGACCGGGGCGTCGGCAAGGGTGCCCGTCTGCGGATACAGCCGTTTGATGATGGTCGCGAAGTCGACCGCCTGCCACAGCGCCCGCCGCACCTTGGCCTCCTTCAGCGCCGGGGCGGAGGAGTTGAACCACATGGTGAACACGGCGGTGCTCGGCACCGTCTGGACCTTGAGGTTGGAGTCGCCCTGCAGGCCGGCGAGCTGGTCGTCGGGGATGCCCCAGACGAGGTCCGCCTCACCGGTCCGCAGCGCGGTCAGCCGGGCGGCCAGCTCGGGCATCTTGCGGATGGTCACCCGCCCGACCTTGGGGGTCCCCCTGTAGTGGTGGGGGTTCGGCACCAGCACGAGCGTCCCGGACGCGTCGAACTTCTCCACCTTGAAAGGCCCGGACCCGACCGGGTTCCGGAAGAACGCCGGGTCCTCGCCGGTCAGCCTGCCGGGCAGCACGTAGAAGATGGCGAGCTTGTACGGGACCGCCGCGTCCGGCTTCGCCGCCTTCAGCACCACCTCGGTCGGCGAGGTGGCGGTCATCGTGTAGCCGGTGAAGTTGGCCGCGTTCGTGCTCTTGAGATCGATGAGCCGCTTGAACGAGGCCACGACGTCGTCGGCGGTGACGGGCTTGCCGTCACTGAACTTCACGCCTTGACGTAGCGTGAACGTCCACTGGGAGGCGGAGCTGTCCGGCTTCCACGCTGTGGCGAGGTCGCCCTCGAGGGTGCCGTCCGGGCGTGGCCGCACCAGCCGGCTGAAGATCGCCTGAGCTGCCAGCTGGGTGCCGGTGGCGCTGCCGCCCGTGGGGCTGCCCGGGTCGAGGCTCTCGATCGCGTAGGTGCCGGCGACGGTGATCTCGCTGCCGCCTCCGCCGGTGCCGCCGCCTCCGCCGCCGGTGGCCGCGCTGCAACCGCTGAGCGCGACGGCCGCGGCCACGATGAGGGCCAGTGACGCTGAGGCAAAAGGTCTGGTCATTGACGTCTTCCCGCCTTCTGGGGGGTGCTGGTGAGGGGAAGGGAGGCGATGCCTCATCTGATGTGCCCACGTCCGTATCGGGCGGTGAGCTGGTCGCCGAGGATCCCGATGTTGATGATCAACAGCGACAACGCGACGCCGGGCAGGGTCGAGATCCACCAGGCGGTTTCGAGGTACTGCTTGCCGTTGGCGATGGTCTGGCCCCAGGACACCGCCGAGTTGGGCAGGCCGATGCCGAGGAAGCTGAGCCCTGCCTCGGCCAGCACGACGAGGGCGAACTCCAGCGTCGCCAGGGCGACCACCGGGCCGACCGTGAGCGGCAGGATGTGCCGCATCAGGATGGACGCCGACCGTACGCCGAGGACGCGGGCCGCGTCGATCCAGGGCCGCTCCCGCATCGACAGGGCGACGCCGCGGGTGACCCGCGCGAACGAGATCCAGGCCGTCGCGGAGAGCGCGGTCACCACCACGAGCACGCTGCGCTCGAAGGCACCCGCGATCACGATGGTCAGCAGGATCGCCGGGAAGGCGAGCAGGATGTCGATGCCGCGGGCGAGCACCGTGTCCAGCCAGCCGCGAAGGTAGCCGGCGACGATGCCGACGGTCACGCCGATCAGGCAGGAGACGGCGACCGTCGAGACGCCGATGATCACCGACGTGCGGGCGCCGTAGACGACCTGGGCGAGGACGTCCCGGCCGAGAGCGTCGGTGCCGAGCCAGGCGATCCCGTCCGAGACGTGCGATCCCGGGCTGAGCAGCCGGTCGTCGAGCGAGACGCGCACCGGGTTGTAGTCCAGGAGCAGTGGCCCCGCCCCGCCGACCACGACGTAGACGGCGAGCACGGCGTACGGGATCCGGCTGGGCCAGCGCCCGCCCACGACGAGCCGGCGACCGGCGGTCATGGCCGTCATGCCGCACCGTCCAGCTTGATGCGCGGGTCGAGCTGGGAGTACAGAAGGTCGGCGACGAGGTTGAACAGCATCACGATGCCCGCGATGAGGAAGGTGGCGGCCTGCACGACCGCGTAGTCGCGGTTGGAGACCGCGTCCACCACGAGCGTGCCGAGCCCGGGCCAGGCGAAGACGTTCTCGACCACGACCGCGCCCCCCATCAGGCCGCCCATGTGCAACCCGACGATGGTCACCACGGGGATGAGCGAGTTGCGCAGCGCGTGGCCGAGCAGCACCTGCTGCTCGGTCAGCCCCTTGGAGCGAGCCGTCTGGATGTACGCCTCGCGCATCGTCTCCGCGACGCTGGTCCTGGTCAGGCGGGCCACGATGGCGGTGAACGGCAGCGCCAGCGTGAACGCCGGCAGGACCAGGTGCGCGGGGCTGCCCGCCCCGGCGCTGGGCAGCAGGCGGAACGCCAGCGCGAAGACGAGGATCAGCATGATGCCCACCCAGAAGGTGGGGAACGACTGCAGCGCGATCGTGCCGGCGGTGACCAGGCGGTCGACGGCGCCGCCGGGACGCCCGCCGGCCAGCAGTCCGAGCGCGAGGCCGAGCGCCACGGCGATGAGGGTGGAGGCGAGCATCAGGTCGGCGGTCGCCGGCAGACGCTCGAACACCTCCGCCATCGCCGGCCGGCCGAACCGGTAGGAGTCGCCGAAGTGCAGCCGGGCCACGTCGCCGAGGTAACCGAGGTACTGGGAGAACATCGGCCGGTCGAGGCCCAGCTTCGCGCTGAGCTCGGCCACCTGCTCCCGGCTCGCGTCCGGTCCCAGCAGGATCGTCGCCGGATCGCCCGGGGCGACCCGGACGACGAGGAAGATGAGCGAGGCGGCTCCCCACATCACCAGCACGCCCACGAGCAGCCGCTTGACGATGACCCGGCTCACGCGCGCCGCCCCGGGGTGAGAAGGGAGGCGGCCGGCGGTAAGTGCGCCGCGGGGGAGTGGTACGGGACGTCCCGGATGCTCACTGCTCTCTCCTTGGTGGTGCCACGGTCGCGCCCGGCACGAGGGGGCATGCGACGTTGTCTCTGCGGGCGACCGGCTCGGGTGCCTCCAGCAGCCGCACCAGCAGGTGGGTGGCCTGCCGGCCCATCTGCTCGCGGGGGACCACCAGCCCGGTCCAGGGCGTGTCGGTGCGGCGCGCGCCGGTGGAGTCGCCCAGCACGACGATGCTCAGATCGTCCGGGACCGACACCCCGTCCCGCTGCGCGCACGCCAGGAGCTCCTCCGCCAGGAGGACCTGCTCGGCGACCACGGCGGTGACGCCGCCGTGGCGGATCTCCGCCAGCAGGCCCGCCACGTCCTCGGTGGACTCCAGCGTCCACACCGGACCGCTGAGCCGCCTGGCCTCGCCGGCGGGCATGGCTCGCCGGAACCCCTTCTCCCGGTCCTGGCTGGGCTGCGCGCCGCCGTCGCCGATCCGGGCGTAGGCGACGCGCCTGTGCCCGAGCTCGAACAGCCGCTCCGTGAGCTGCCGGGTCGCCCCGGCGTAGTCGGCCGCGACGTAGGAGACCGGCGCTCCGGCCACCTCCCGGTGCCCGACGTAGACGAACGGGTAACCGGTGTCGCGCAGCCGCTCGATCTCCTCGATGTTCGGGTCGCGTCCGAGCAGCAGCGCGCCGTCGGCGAGCGACAGCCGGGTCGAGCCGTCGCGGAAGACCTGCCGCTCGCCGCCCACGCTGGTGAACATCAGGAGGTCGTATCCGAGCTCCGCGGCCGCCTGCTCCATGCCGAGCAGGAACGGGAAGTAGAAGTCGACGCTGGTCGTCGGGAAGACCGGCTCGAAGGTGTACACCCCGATGATCTTGTTCTGGCCTCCGGCGAGAGCCCTGGCCGAGGCGTTGGCCACGTAGCCCCACTCGCGCATCGCCGCCAGCACCCGCTCCCGAGTCGTGGAGCTGATCCCGATGTCCGAGTCCCGCTCGTTGAGCACGAGCGAGACAGTGGCCTGGCTGACCCCCGCGAGGCGCGCGATGTCGGCCTGGGTCGGCCTTCGCACCGGTCCGCGACTCATCTGAGCCTCCTGCTAATGCGCCTAACACGGTGAGCGCAAAGTCTCGCTCCCGCCGCTGTGAGATGTCAATGGACCTGGGGAACATCGCGGCTCGGCGAAACGCCGGAAAACCTAATACCTATTAGGACCTGGCGTCCCGCGCGGATCGCCGGTACCGTCCGGAGCACTTGCCGAGGGAGGGGCCATGACCACCGTCATCGACCAGTTCGACCACCCGGTCGCAGGGGTGATCATCCCGCTGGTCACCGCGCTCGACCGGCGTGGGCGGCCCGACCCGCCGGCCGTCCAGCCGCTGCTGGCCCATCTCGCGGCCGGGGGCGTCAGCACGCTGATGCTGGCCGGCACCAACGGCGAGGGGCCGCTGCTGACCCCGGACGAGGTCCGGACGTACGCAGCGGAGGTGTCCGCCGCGTGGCGCGAGCTGGCCGGGACGTCCGCACGGATCATGGTGACCGCCGCCGGCACGGGCACCCGAGACACCCTGGTGCGCATGGAGGGCCTCGCCGGTCTCGACCTGGACGCCGTGGTCGTGCTCGCGCCGTCCTACTTCCGGCACACCGAACGCGAGCTGCACGCGCACTTCCGCGACGCCGCTCGCCACGGCCGGCCCGTCGTGATCTACAACAGCCCCGGGTACACCGGTAACCCCATCTCCGCGTCTCTGGTGAGCCGCCTGCTCGACGAGCCGGCCATCGTCGGCCTGAAGGACAGCTCGGGAGACGCCGCCCTGTTCGCCGAGTTCTGCGCCCTGGCCCGGGAACGGCCCGCCTTCCAGGTCGCCCAGGGCGTGGAGCGGCAACTCGCCGAGGGGCTGCGCCTGGGCGCCGCCGGGCTGGTGCCGGGCGTGGGCATGCTCGCGCCGGCGCTCTGCGGCGAGCTGCTCAAGGCCGGCCTCGATGGTGATCGCACCACCGCGGCGGCACGGCAACACGACATCGACCGGCTGGCCGGGCTGTTCGGCATCCGGCCGGGAGCCAGCGGGGTGGTCGTCATCAAGACCGCGCTGCACCTGCTGGGGCTCTGCCCGGCCCACGCGGCGGCGCCGTTCCTGCCCCTCACCGAGACCGAGCTCACCGCGCTGCGTGCCGCTCTGGCGCGGCTCCACGACCTCGTGCCACCAGCTCGTCGACCCGAGTGACCCAGCAACCCGAGTGAACCCCCCACCCCTCCTGTCCTCAGGAAGTCATCCGAGGAGAGTCGCATGACCATGCCCATCAACCGGCGGACGTTCGCCCTCGGCCTCGCGGCGGGCGCCGCCGCGGCCGCCTTACCGTCCCCCGCCAAAGCCTCCCCCGAAGCCTCCCCCGCCGAAGCCTCCACCGCCTCCGCCGCGGCCGAGCCGTTCTTCGCGGAGACCACCCTGTGGGACTCCGCCGTGGGCCCACTGGCCAGCTACCACGTGTACGGCCTCGCCGTACTGCCCGACGACACGATCCTGGCCTGTACCGAGGGCCGGCACGAGGTGTGCGACGCCGGGCCGCACGACCTGCTCGTCCGCCGCAGCACCGACAAGGGGCAGACCTGGAGCCCGTCCCAGGCGGTGGAGCCCTCCGTCGACGGCCAGTCCTGGTCCAACCCCACGTTCGTGGTGGACCGGGAGACGAGTGAGGTGTTTCTGTTCCACGGGCTCTGCGTGCAGATGGAGGGGAACACGAGCTGCTCCGCCGACTCCAGCACCGTGTACGTCGTCTCCAGCAAGGACGGCGGCGTCACCTGGAGCGAGCGGCGCAGCCTGGCCGGCCTCTTCGACCACTTCCCGTACAACTGGGCGATGCACGGCCCGGGGCCCGGTCACGGCATCCAGCTCGACTCGGGCCGGCTGCTGATCAGCGTCTCCCACCGCACGATCATCACCGGTGTCCCCACCGCCGAGCGCCACTACGGCGCCTCGACCGTCTACAGCGACGACCACGGCCGCACCTGGCAGGCCGGTGGCGCGGTGCCCATGGGGGAGGGCCTTCCCGTCGTGGGCGAGGCCAGGCTGGTGCAGCGCGAGGACGGCACGGTGGTCATGAGCAGCCGGCCCGGGTCGGGCAACGACTGGCCCCGGGACATCGCTGTCAGCTCGGACGGCGGCGTGACGTGGTCACCCCCCGCCATGGAGTTCGGCACGGGCCTGTTCAACGGTGTCGACACCGGCCTCATCCGCTACACCGGCGGACCGCGCAGCGCCGACGTCAACCGGATGCTGTTCAGCCGGCCCGACGCGCCGATGCGATGGAACATGACCGTCGCGGTGAGCTACGACGAGGGCGAGTCCTTCAGGTACGCCAGATCCGTCCACCCAGGGCGGAGCTTCTACTCGGACCTGGCGCGCCTGTCCGACGGCACCATCGTGCTTCTCTACGGCTGCGACGGCGCCCTCGACGGCAGCCCGCAGCGCGTGTCCGCCGCCCGGTTCAACCTGGAGTGGCTGACGCAGGGCCGTGACAGCCTGGCCACCGGCCCCAAGCTGACGCAGATGACGCACGACCTGACGCGCGCCCGCCGGTCGGGCGGGACGGTGTCGGTGATCCGCGAAGCCACCGCGCACGGCGGCGCCCGCGCGGCCTTCGCCCCCGCGGCGGTCGGCGACTACATCGAGTACCCGTTCGTCGTCGTCCCGGGCCGCGAGCAGGAGCTGTGGCTGCGCTACTACCGGTCCGCGGACGGGGGCCTGGTGACGGTGACCGTGGATGGGAAGGCGCCGCGCACCTCCACGCTCGATCTGACGGCGTTCCGCGGGAACGGCTACGACGTCGTCCTGCTGGACCGCACGCGGCTGCGGCCCGGCCGGCACACCATCCGCTTCACGCTGGCCGGCCCCGGCCGCGGCGGCGGCACGGCCATCTCCGTCGACCGGCTGACCCTCGTCCAGGCGCCCGCCACGCCGGACGTCCGCGAGGAGGTCACCGTCGACAACGGCGGCCTCGGCTTCGAGGTCACCGGCAGCTGGCCGAGCGGCAGGAGCGTCAGCGGCTACTACGGGTTCAACTACCTGACGCACGCCCGCGGCACCGGCGCCGACGTCGCGCGGTGGCGACCGGCGCTCCCGGGCGACGACCGGTACGAGGTGCTCGTCTCCCACTCGGCCGACCCCAACCGGGCGACCAACGCCCCGTTCGTCGTCCACCACGCCGAAGGCACGACCACGGTGGCCGTCAACCAGCGGACGCGCGGTGTGCCGGACGTCCGCACCGGCGAATGGACGTCTCTTGGCACCTTCTCCTTCCGCGCCGGCATCGGCGGATACGTCGAGCTCAGCGACGCGGCAGACGGGGTCGTCATCGCCGACGCCGTCCGGTTCCGCCGGCAGGCGCGATCATGACGGTCGCCGGCGGGCCCGCCGTTCCCAGCTCGTCCGCGGCGGTGGCGCTGCGTCCGCTGCCGCTCCCCGCGGGCCGCGTGACCGGCGGGTTCTGGGCGCGGCGGCTGGAGGCCAACCGGGCCGCGATTCCGCACGGGCATGAACGGCTGGCCGAGGCTGGCAACATCGGCAACCTCCGGATCGCCGCGGGGGAGAGCACCGGCACGATCCAGGGCGCCGGGTTCCGGGACTCCGACGTCTACAAGTGGCTGGAGGCGGTGGCCTGGGAGTACGCCCGCGACCCGGACGAAGCGCTGCTGGACCGGCTGCTCACGCTCAGCCGTACGATCGCGAAGGCGCAGTGCGCGGACGGATACCTCAACTCGGCCGTCCAGGTCCGCGGCGAGGAGCGGTACGCGAGCCTGTGGATGAGCCACGAGCACTACTGTGCCGGCCACCTGTTCCAGGCGGCCGTGGCCGCGGCCAGGGCGACCGGCCGTACGGAGCTGCTGCGGGTCGCCACCCGGTTCGCCGACCATCTCGCCGACACCTTCGGCCCCGAACGGCGCGGCGAGCTGGACGGGCACCCCGTGGTGGAGACCGCGCTCGTCGAGCTGTACCGGGAGACGGGCGAGCGACGGTACCTGGACCTGGCCCGTCACTTCGTCGAGGCCCGCGGGCGCGGCCGGGCCACCAGGCCGGGCTTCGACCCCTCGCACTACGGCGACCCCGCCCACTACTCCGACCGGGTGCCCGTACGCGAGGCGGAGACGGTGGAGGGGCACGCCGTGCGCGCCGTCTACTTCGCCGCGGGCGCCACCGACGTCGCCATCGAGACCGGCGACGCCGAGCTGCTGGCCGCGGTACGCCGGCAGTACGACGCCATGCGCCGCCAGAAGCAGCACGTCACCGGCGTGCTCGGCTCACGCTGGGACGGCGAGGCGTTCGGTGAGGCGTACGAGCTGCCGCCCGACCGGGCGTACGCGGAGACCTGCGCCGGGATCGGGGCGATGCAGTGGGCGTGGCGGCTCCTCCTGGCCACCGGCGAGTCCGTGTACGCCGACCAGATCGAGCTGCTGCTGTACAACGCCCTGCTGCCCGCGGTGTCGCTGACCGAGGCGGACTACTTCTACGTCAACACGCTCCACCGGCGGACGGGCGCGCGGGGCGAGGTGCAGCGGTCACCGGCGAACGGCCGCCGGCCCTGGTTCAACTGCGCCTGCTGCCCGCCCAACGTGATGCGCACCCTGGCCGCCCTCCCCGCCTACCTGGCGACCGGCACGGAGGACGGGCTCCAGGTGCACCAGTACGCCCCGAGCACGCTGACCTCGGGCGGACTCGCCGTGGACGTCGACACCGAGTACCCGTGGGACGGCCTGGTCACGGTGACCGTACGGGAGGCGCCGCGGCGGGAGGTGGAGCTGGCGCTGCGCGTACCGGACTGGGCCGACGGATCCACCGTGGACGACAAGCCGGTGACCCCCGGCGGCTACGCCCGGATCCGCCGGGCGTTCCAGGCCGGCGACCGGGTGGTGCTGCGGATGCCCATGCCCGCCCGGTTCCTGGTGGCCGACGACCGGATCGACGCCACGCGAGGGTGCGTCGCCGTCACCCGCGGGCCGCTGGTCTACGCGATCGAGCGGCCCGACCAGCCGCCCGGCGCCGTCCTGGAGGACGTCCGCATCGACGCCACGACACCGCCGCGGCCCGAGCACCGGCCGGACCTGCTCGACGGCGTGACCGTGCTCCGAGCCGAAGGCGCGCTCGCCCAGGGACCGGCGGACATCCCCTACCGGCCCCGGGGAGAGCCGGCCCCGCCGGCGCGGCCCGCGGACATCACGCTGATCCCTTACTACGCCTGGGCCAACCGCGGCCCGCACGCCATGCGGGTGTGGATTCCCCAGGTGACCGTCGCCCACGTGAAGGACACATGACGAATTACGCCGACATCCAAGCCTCACTGGCCCGAGGCTGGAACACCTGGGACACGCGGAGCGTGCTCACCCACGTCCACCTCCCCGACGCCCTGGGCCTGTCCCTCGGCCTGAAGGAGTACTACCGGGGCACCTCGCTGCGCACGGCGCAGATCGGCCGCCGCACCGAGGGTGCCGAGACCGTCACGCTCGGCCGGCACGCCTACGACGGCGGCTACACCGAGACGACCGTGACGTGGGCGGGCATCACGATCCGCGTGCAGACCGCGCACGCGGGCGACGACCTGGTCGTCCTGGTGACGCCCACCGCCAACCAGCCCAGGAGCGCGCTGCTGACCGTCGGCGTCGGCTACCTGTGGAACCGGCCGGGCACCGTGACCCGCGAAGGCGGCCGGATCACCGCCACCGGGCCGGGCGGGGCCGTCGACATCTTCGGCACGGCCCCGCACGTCGACGACCCCTACACCGACATCGACGGGCCGTACCTGGCGATGGAGCTGACCGGCGCCGTCGGCATCAGCACCGGCCGCGCCCGCGACCTGCGGGAGATCGCGCGGATCGTCGACCGCGCCTCCACCGCGATGGGCACGGCCGGCACCGACCCCCTGGCGCAGCACCGCGAGATCGTCAGGGACGCCATCTCGTGGAACACGATCTACGAGCCGGCCCGGTCCCGCGTGATCACGACCGTCAGCCGGCTCTGGAACGTCGGCAAGCGGGGCGGCTACGCGCTGTTCTGCTGGGACGCGTTCTTCAACGCGCTGCTGGCCGCCGTGTCGAGCAAGGAGCTCGCCTACGTCAACACCGTCGAGATGCTGCGCGCGCTGACCCCCGAAGGCTTCGTCCCGAACGTCGAGCAGGGCACGGGCCGCAGGACCTACGACGGGTCGCAGCCGCCGGTCGGCTCGCTGGTCACCCGCGAGCTCTACCGGCGCTTCGGCGACGGGTGGCTCCTGGAGGAGACCTTCGAGCCGCTGCTGTCCTGGAACCGCTGGTGGTGGCGGGTACGCCGGGACGGCGACCTGCTGTGCGCGGGCTCGACGTACTTCGACCCCGCGTTCCCCTCACCGCAGGACATCCCGCGCATCCACCAGCACTTCGGCGCGACCTGTGAGACCGGCTGGGACGGGCACCCCGTCTTCGACGACGTGCCCTTCGACAAGGCCAAGAGCCTGCTCGCCGCCCACGACGTCGGGCTGAACAGCCTCTACGCGGCCGACTGCGAGGCGCTCGCCGACATCGCGGACGTCCTCGGCGAGCGGCAGGCGGCGGCGGAGCTGCGCGAGCGGCACGCGGCCGTCGTCGCCGCGATGGAGTCGCTGTGGGACGAGCCGAGCGGCATCTACCGCAGCAGGCGCACCGACACCGGGCTGCCGACCGAGCGGCTGTCCACGATGAGCTTCTACCCTCTCCTGGCCGGCCTCGGCGTGGGGGAGCGGACCCGGCGGATGGTGTCCGGGCACCTGATGACCGACGACGGCTTCGGCGGCGAGTGGCTGCTGCCGACCTCACCCCGCGGCGAGCCGGTGGACGTCGGCGAGGGCAGCTACTGGGCGGGACGGGCGTGGCCGCCGGTGAACTTCCTCGTCTACCTCGGACTGCTGCGCGCCGAGGAGCCGCAGGCGGCCGCGTGGCTCGCCGACGGCAGCTCCCGGCTCGTGCTGAAGGAGTGGGCCGAGCACCGCCACGTGCACGAGAACTACTCCAGCGTCCACGGCGGCGCGTGCGACAAGCCGAACAGCGAGCCGTTCCAGACCTGGGGGGCGCTGCTGAGCCTCATCGTCCTCATGGAGCGCGGCGAGGTCGACTTCTTCGCGAAAGGTGGTGTGGCGTGACCAGCGCCGAGGCCGACGTCCTGGTGGCCGGAGGCGGAATGGGCGGGGTCGCCGCGGCGCTGGCCGCGCTGCGGCGGGGCCGCACCGTCCTGCTCACCGAGGAGACCGACTGGCTGGGCGGGCAGCTCACCAGCCAGGGCGTGCCGCCGG
This sequence comes from Nonomuraea sp. NPDC050733, assembly GCF_040654215.1. Lineage (NCBI taxonomy): Bacteria > Bacillati > Actinomycetota > Actinomycetes > Streptosporangiales > Streptosporangiaceae > Nonomuraea > Nonomuraea sp. NPDC050733. Next base: position 17,445 of record NZ_JBFAHO010000067.1, read on the forward strand.
ACGAGCATCCGTGGATCGAGCAGTTCGGCGCCACCCGCTCCTACCGCAGGCTGCGCGAGGCCATCCGCGATCACTACCGCGCCTGGTACCCGCTGACCAGGGAGTCCATGGCGGCGCCCGACCTCAACCCGGGCCGGGGCACGGTCAGCAGGCTCTGCTGCGAGCCTCGGGTGGCCGCCGCGGTGCTGGCGTCCATGGTGGGCCCCTACCTGGCCGCCGGGCGGCTGACCATCCGGTACCTGCACCGGCCGGTGGCCGCGGACGTGGACGGCGACCGGGTCACCGGCGTGACGTTCGAGGGGCCGGACGGGGAGAAGTTCCACGCCCGCGCGCCGTACGTGCTGGACGCCACCGAGCTGGGGGACCTGCTGCCGCTGGCCGGGATCGAGCACGTCACCGGCTTCGAGTCGGCCGGGGAGACCGGCGAGCCCAGCGCCCCGGCCCAGGCCCAGCCGGGCAACATGCAGGCGTTCTCCTGGGTGTTCGCGATCGAGCACCGCGACGGTGAGGACCACACCATCGCCCGGCCCGACCGCTACGCCTTCTGGCGTGACTACCGGCCGCCGTTCTGGCCGGACCGGCTGCTCAGCCTCATCGCGCCCGACCCGCGCACGCTGGAGCCGGAGCCGCGCACGTTCGTCCCGCATGCCTCCTCGGGACCGGTCGTCGCCGACCAGAGCAGGGGCCCGGGAGACAAGGACCTGTGGGTGTTCCGGCGCATCGTCTGCCGCGAGGTGTTCGAGCCCGGCTTCGCCGCGAGCGACGTCGTCGTCGTCAACTGGCCGCAGATCGACTACCTGCCCGGCCCGCTGATCGGCGTGCCCGACGAGGAACGCGACCGGCACCTGCGGGGCGCCAGGGACCAAGCCCTCAGCATGCTGTACTGGCTGCAGACCGAGGCGCCGCGGCCCGACGGCGGCACCGGGTGGCCGGGGCTGCGGCTGCGTCCCGACGTCATGGGGACCGCCGACGGCCTGGCCAAGAGTCCGTACATCCGTGAGTCGCGGCGCATCCGCGCCCGCCGCACAGTCGTGGAGCACGACCTGTCGCTGGCGGTGCGCGGCGAGCACGGGGCGGTCGCCTACCACGACACCGTGGGCGTCGGGATGTACCGCATCGACCTGCATCCCTCCACCGGGGGCGACAACTACATCGACGTGGCGAGCTGCCCGTTCCAGATCCCTCTCGGTGCGCTGCTGCCGCTCCGCGTGCGCAACGTGCTGGCCGCCGGCAAGAATCTCGGCACCACGCACATCACCAACGGCTGCTACCGTCTGCACCCGGTGGAGTGGAACGTGGGCGAGGCCGCCGGCGCCCTGGCCGCGCACTGCCTGGAGCACCGGCTCGAACCCGAGCAGGTCCACGAGGACCCCGCCGCGCTGGCCCGCTTCCAGGCCGAGCTGACCGCCGACGGTTTCGAACTGGCCTGGCCCCAGGTGCGGGGGTACTGATCCGCGCGTGGTCCGCCGCGGGCTCCTGAGCCCGCGGCGACGTCATCGGGTTGACCCGATCAGCCATCCGGACGCGTGCACACACCATGGTCGTGACGCCACCCCGACCGTGAGGATGGAGCCGTGACGAACACCGAACTGAAGAGCAGATACGAGCACGACGGCTACCTCGTCATCCCGGACGCTTTCAGCCCCCTCGAGGTCGACAAGCTGGTCGAGGAGACGGTCCGCATCTGTCGCGGCGAACTCGGCGACGTCCAGGGGGCGCTCCCCGCCGATCCCGCCGACACCGATGACGACGTTCTTCGCCGCTTCCTCTGCGTCCACTACCCTCACAAGCTCTCCGAAGTGATGCTCGCCGCCATGCGCCATCCGGCGATCGTCTCGCCGCTCACCACGGTCATCGGCCCGAACGTGAAAGCCATGCAGTCCATGGTGTTCGTCAAATCGGAAGGGGAGCCGGGACAGGCCTGGCATCAGGACGAGATGTTCATCCCGACCCGCGACCGTTCGCTCACGGCCGTCTGGCTCGCGCTCGACGACGCCACGATCGAGAACGGCTGCCTCTGGGTGCTGCCGGGCTCACACCGATCCGGCGTGGTGTACCCGAACCGCGAGCACGACGACCCGCGCTACGACTGCACGGTGGAGTCCTACGGCTTCCCGTTCGACGACTCCGACGCGGTGCCCGTGGAGGTCACGGCCGGCTCCGCGGTCGTGTTCAACGGCTACCTGCTGCACAGGTCGCTGCCCAACACCGCCCGGAGCGGCTATCGGCGGGCCCTGGTCAATCACTACATGAGCGCGGAGTCCCTGCTGCCCTGGGACGCTCCCCCGGCGGGAACCCCCATGGCACAGGCCGACCACCGCGACATCGTCCTCGTCGCCGGCACCGACCCGTACGCGTACAAGGGCCTTCGGGAGGTACGCCGGCCGCGGATCCGCCCGAACCGGGACGGCGGCTGTGACCGGTGAGATCTCCGTCGACCTGGTGCCCCGCCTCGGTCCCACGGTCGCGGACTACCCGCCGGGCTCGGCCTTCGGCCCGCGCGTCGCCAGGTCGTACCAGTTCGTCTGGCTGCTGCGGGGCAGCGCCACCTGGCGATGGGACGACGTCCTGCTCCCGATCGTCCCGGGAGAGCTGCTTCTCATCCGGCCGGGGATGCGCGACTCGTTCCGCTGGGACCCCCGTACCCCCACCCGGCATGCGTACGTCCACTTCTCGCTCACCGGCTACGGGGAGGTCGCCTGGCCGCTGGTGCGGGACCTGACCGGCCGGCACGACCCGATGAGCAGCCTGTGCCGGTATCTGCTCCGGCTGGGGGCAGAGTGCCCGCCCGGCTGGCAGGTCCAGGCCCGCCAGACGCTCCGCCTGCTCGTGCTGGTCTTCCTGGCCGCTCCCACTCCACCCGGCGGCACACGAGAGCCCCTGCCGGAGCCGATGGTCGCGATGATGCGCGCGGTGGCTGAGCAGTGGTCCGACGGGGTGGCGCGGCCGATCCCGATGCGACGGCTCGCCACGGCCGCCCGGGTCTCGGCGAGCACGCTGACCCGCATGTTCCGCCGGCGGTTCGGCGTCGGCCCGATCGCCGCGATCGAGCTGTTGCGCCTGACCCGGGCCGAGCCGCTGCTGTGGCAGAGCAACCTGTCCATGCACGCGATCGCCGTACAGTGCGGTTTCGCGGACGGCTACCACTTCTCGCGCCGGTTCCGCGCGATCTACGGAATGGCGCCGACCACGTTTCGCCTCACCCCGCCGGAGACCGCGCCGCCGTCACCGGTGGAGTCCAGCGGCCTGGTGACGCTGCTGTCCCTCCTCTCCCGGGGCGGGGAGCCGGATCTGATCACTTCCCGTCTCTGATCCGCTCCACATTCGGTAATGGTATAGTCACGTTGAGCTATGGAAATCATCGGCGGACTGCCACGTCACGTGGCTTGTGTGATGGACGGCAACGGGCGGTGGGCCGCGCAGCGATCGCTGCCGCGCACCGCGGGCCACGAGGCGGCCGAGGCCGCCGTGATCGACGTCATCGAGGCGGCGCGGTCGGCCGGCATCAGGTGGCTGAGCCTGTACGCCTTCTCCACGGAGAACTGGCGGAGGCCGGCGGGCGAGGTCGCGCTCCTGATGCGGCTGGTGCGCCGGGCCATCCGCAAGCACGCGCCGGCGTTGCACGCGCGAGGCGTCCGGTGCAGGTTCCTGGGCATGTCCGATCCGCGGATCCCGCCACCCCTGGCCCGCGACATCGCCGATCTGACGACGCTCACCGGCGACAACACGAAGATGACGCTGACGGTCGCCTTCGACCACGGCGGACGCCGCGACATCGTGGAGGCCGCCCGCTCGCTGATCCGCGCCGACGTGCCCGCCGACCAGGTCACCGAGGACACCTTCGCCCGGCACCTGCCCTGCTCCGACACGCCGGACGTGGACCTGGTCATCCGTACCTCCGGAGAGCAGCGCATCTCCAACTTCATGCTCTGGCAGGTGGCCTACGCCGAATGGGTCTTCCCGCAGGTGCTCTGGCCAGACTTCCGCGCGACCCACCTCTGGGAATGCCTTGACGCCTACCGGCGGCGCCAGCGCCGGTTCGGCGACGTCCGCCGATCGGCCACCACAGGAGAGGGACTTCGATGAGCCGGACAGCCGCAGAGGAGACCGCCGACGTCTTCGGGCCGGACTCGATGCTGCGCGGCCTCGTCAACGAGGCACGGTGGGGCCTCGCGGTGACCCGCGCCACGGTGCTGGAGGCCGCGCACCCGCAGATCGGCGCGGCGCTGATCGGCAACTCGACGTTCGTGACGCATCCGTGGCGGCGGCTGCGCAACACGCTGGTGAGCACGCAGCGGATCCTCGACCCGGACCAGCGCGTCCGCACCCGGGAGGCGGCGCGCCTCAACCGTCTGCACGCCCGCATCTCGGGCACCGACCCGCAGGGCCGCCGCTACGACGCGACGGACGCCGAAGCCCGCGCCTGGGTGGTGGCGACCCTGTTCGAGTCGGCGGTGACGATGTACCGGCTGGGCGGGGAGTCGCTCGACGGGCCCGCGTTGGAACGGCTCTACGGCGAGTTCCGCATGGTCCTGGCCGTGATCGAGGGCGACAGCGCCCACCTGCCCGCGACGTTGCGGGAGTTCTGGCCCTACTTCGACGACATGATCGACCACCGTCTGGAGAGCACCGAGGCGGTGCGCGTCATCCTCTACCGGCTGTTCGCCGACGTGCCCGCGCCGCCCCTGCTGCGCGATCACCCCGCGGTGTGGGCCGCGGGCCGGGCCGTGGCGGGCCCGGTGGCCGCCGCGATCACCATCGCGTCACTGCCGGAGTCCCTGTGCCGGCGCCTCGCCCTGCCCGACCTGCCGGGGGCGCGGACCCTCATGCACGGGGCCTACCTCACCATCGGCTGCGCCACCCGCCTGCTTCCGAAGAGCTGGACGCGCGTCGGCTCGCTCATGAGCCTGCTGGACCCGAGCCCCGCCGGCGCCGCCGGACCGTGGGAGACCGTACGCCGCAAGGCCGGCCAGGCCGCGGCCATGATCCGCCTCATCACCCCGGCTCCCGACGAGGCCGGCCATGTCACCCGTTCGGCTGACCGGTTCTTCGCCGAGGTCCTCGACCAGACCGGCGACGGCCACCTGAGCTGGCCCGACCTGGCCGCCATGGCCAGAGAGATCGCCACCCGGCTCGACCTGGACGGCAAGGACGAGGAGCGGCTGTACGACGCCTACGCCGCCTGGTGGCGGGAGTTGCAGACCAACCTCGACGCCGACGGCGACGGCCGCGTCACGCGTCAGGAGTACGCCGCTTCCGCCGCCCTCCTGCCCAGCGCCGGCCTGGTCAAGGTCGCCGACGTGCTGTTCGACGTCACCGACGTCAACGACGACGAGACGATCGACGCCCACGAGTACCAGACGTTGTTCCGCTCGGCCTTCCGCCGTGAGCTGACCGACCGGGGCGCCGACAGTTACTCCCGCAGTGCTTTCGTCAGGCGGTTCCTGTCCTTCATGTCCGGGCAGCAGCACTCGACCGCCTACGACTCGCTCCTGTCCTGACCGCGACGCTTGTCCGCCGTCCGCCCCGGCACTACCGTGCTCCAGTGGATCTCTTCTCACGCTCTTGGACAGCATTGCGCACGGCGGTCGCCGAGCTCCCCGACGAGGACTTCGAGCGGCCGTCCGGCTGTACCGGCTGGCTCGTACGGGACCTGGTGTGTCACCTGGTCCTCGACGCCCAGGACGTCCTGATCACCCTGGTCACGCCCGCCGCGACGGAGCCGACCCGCGACGCGGTGACCTACTGGCACGTCGCCCAGACGCCGCCGACCGGCGAGGACCCGCTCGACGCGCTGATCCCCCGGCTGGCCGCCGCCTACGGTGAGCCGTGGTTGCTCAAGTTCCACCTCGACGACGTCGGTTCCGCCGCGGGCCGCGCCGCCGGACTCGCCGATCCCGCCGGCCGCGTCAGCACCCGCGACGAGGTGCTGACCGTCGGCGACTACCTGTCCGCGTACGTACTCGAATGGACCTTGCACCACCTCGACCTGATCGCGCACCTGCCGTCGGCCCCCGAGCCGCCCGCCGAGACCCTCGCGGCCGCCCGCGCGTCGCTGGAGAAGATCGCCGGAGCCCCGTTTCCCGCCTCGTTCTCCGACAAGGACGCGCTGCTGGTCGGCAGCGGACGGCGCCCGCCGACCGGGGCGGAGCAAGCCGCGCTGGGCGATCTCGCCACGCGGCTCCCGCTGATCCTGGGCTGAGCCACATATCGGGAAAGCTCCTGCGGGATGCGGCGAAGGGAGGGTGACAACCGTTCGCAGGAGGGTGAGAGTGTGACGACCCAGTCACGAGAACACGTGGGCGACGACGAAGAGCTCGTCGCCCGCTTCCGGTCGGACGCGGAGGAGTTCACGGCCGTCTACGACCGTTACTTCCGCGAGGTGTACCTGTACGCGGCCGGCCGCCTGGACGTCCAGGCGGGGGAGGACATCGCGGCGGAGACGTTCTGCCTGGCCTTCCGCGACCGCGGGCGCTTCGACCCCGCCCGCGGAGGGCTACGGCCGTGGCTGTTCGGCATCGCCACGAACCTGATCGCCCGCCACCGTCGCAAGGAGGCACGCCACTACCGGGCGCTGGCCCGGACGAGCGCCGAGCCGCCCGCCGACAGTCACGAGGGCCGCGTGGTCGACTCCGTCACGGCACAACGCATGGGGCCTCGCCTGGCCAGGGCCCTGGCCGCGCTCAACCGGGGCGAGCGTGACGTGTTGACGCTGATCTACCTGCCGGAGCTCACCCACCAGGAGGTGGCCGACGCCCTCGGCATCTCCTACGGAACCGTCGGTTCCCGGCTCAACCGTGCCCGCAAGAAGATCCACCAGGCGATGGCCAAGGAGGACAACCATGGATGACCTTCGCGAGATCCGGACACTGCTCGCCAAGCCGGACCCTGCTCCCGAGGTGGTCGCCCGGCGGCGCCGGCAGGTCCAGGCCGGCATGCGCCGCCGCGCCCCCCTCCGACGGGCGAGGTGGCTCCTGGTCCCGGTGGCCGCCGCGGCCGCCGCCGCGGCGTTCGTGATCGTGCCCGGCCGTTCCGGTGAACCCGCGCCGTCGTTCAGGAACGGGCGGGAGGTTCTGCTCGTCGCCGCCGTCTCGGCCGAACGCACCCCCGAGGGCTCCGGGACGTACTGGCACATCACCGTCACCCACGAGAAGTATCCGGTGCAGGAGTACTGGTACCGGCGGGACGGAAGTTTCTGGCTCAAGGGCAAGGGGCTGAAGGGCGAGGGCAAGCTCTTCAAGTTCCCCGGAGAGCCTCAGCCGTTCGCGGTGGGGCCGCTGCGCATGACGTTCGAGGAGCTGCGGCGGCTGCCCGACGACGAGAACGCTCTGTACGACCGGCTGCGGTCGGCCGTCACCGAGAGCGACCTGCGCACCAGCGCGGGATCGGCGACCACCGCCGAGCAGGACGGCTTCGCCGTCGATGCGCTGGTCTCGCTGGTCAGCGAGGCGCCCGTCTCGCCCCAGGTCCGCGCCGCCGCCTACCGCGCCCTCGCCTCGCGGCCGGGTGTGGTGGACCTCGGCGAGACCGACGGCGGACGACGCCTGCGGCTTCCCGTGGCGCACACGGGCGCGGAAACCGTGGTCGTGGACCCGGAGACCGCGCGGGTCCGCAACACGCCCCTCTGGTTCCCCCTCACGGGAGGAGCCGCCTTCGTCCTGGACGGCGGGGTGACGATCGACGCCGAATGGACCGACCACCTTCCCGCCGAATGAGCCGAGTCGAATGAGCTGAAGGAAAGGGTGACGTTCCGGTCCCGGGCGTGGCGGATCGCCCGGGACCGCTGCCTGCGCCTCCGGCCGCTCTGCAACTTTCACGCCGCCGGCGGTTCCTCCAGCTCGTTGACGGCGCTCCTTGACGACCGACGACCCGAGTCTTGACAAGCCTGGGTGGCCCGGCCAAAACTGTGCCCCAGATCGGAGCAATGTGACATACCGCTGGCACCAAAAATGTTAGCGCTACCACACCGCACCCGGAGGTTCCGCACGTGAGACGACGGTGGGCGTTGATCGCCCCGTTCCTGCTCCTCAGCCTGCTCCTCGCCCCCTCGTTACCCGCCCAGGCGGCGTCGGGGCACGTCAGCCCGGCCGCCACCGCCGCCGCCTCGGCGACCTGGAGCCCGCCGGCCAACCTGGTCACGCCGCTCAACGAGGTCTGGCAGCACGTCGAGAGCACTTACTCCAACCTGTACGGCTTCCGTAACTACGGCTGGGACCAGGTGATGGCCAACAAGGGCTCCATCAACTACTGCGTCCGCTGGGACTCCTCGGC